>NZ_JBEXRT010000010.1:0-175217 GCF_040613235.1 Streptomyces sp. NPDC006296
TAGGACTGCTGGCAGGTGGCGTCGGAGACGAACGGGACGGTGGCCTTCAGGAGGTAGCGCTGCTGGCTGCCGCCCTCGGTGGCGGCGCCCCAGCCTCCCCGGCCCACCCGGCACCGGCCGTCCTCGCGGTCCGCGGCGCCGCGCTGGTCCTCGCGGCCGTCGCACTCGGGCACACCCTGTGGAACGGCGTCGTGCAGCCCGGCCACGCCCTCGTCTTCGGGATCCTGGTCACCGTCGGCGAGCTGGCCCGCTGGGGAGCCCTGCCCGGGGAGCGCGAGCCCGCGCCGCTGGGGGCGGCCGGCGCGCTCGCGTACGCCCTGCTGGGGCGCAGCGGGGGACAGGAGACCGCGCACGGGGTCCTCCAGGTGGTCACCGTCGTCGTCGCGGCGCAGCTGCTCGCCGCCGTGCCGCACATGGCGCGCGGCAGCGGCCCGGGACCCGACCAGGCGGCCCGCCGCGTGCTGGCGGTGGCCTTCGCCGCCCTGTGCTTCCAGCCGCTGCACCATGCGGGCCGGTCGGAGCGCTGGTTCGGCGAGGGGCCCTACTTCGCTCTGTTCCTGCTCGTGCTGCTGGGCCTCACCGCCCTGTGCGACGCGGTCCTCGCGGCCCTGACGGCGGGGAGGTCCCGCCCCTACGGCGCCCGGCTGCGCGACGAGCTCCACGCGCTCAGCGGCATCGGTCCGGCGGTCTGCGCGACCGGCGCGGTGATGGCGCTCGGGGTCGCCGTCGCGGGGCTGTGGGCCCTGCCGGTGCTGTGCGTCCCGCTGCTGCTCACCCAGGTGTCGTTCCGCCGGTACGCCGCCGTCCGCACGACGTACCGGCAGACCATCGCCTCGCTGGCGCGGTCCACGGAGATCGCCGGGTACACCCCGCACGGGCACGCCCGCAGGGTGGCCGATCTGGCGACGGCCGTGGGGCGGGAGCTGGGGCTCCCCGGCCCCGAACTGACCGTGCTGGAGTACGCGGCGCTGATGCACGACATCGGGCAGCTCTCCCTCGTCGACCCGGTGGCGGACGGGGCGACCACGGTCCTCCCGGCCGCCGAGCAGCGCCGGATCGCCCTGCTGGGAGGGGCGGTGGTGCGCAGGACCGGGGTGGATCCCGCGGTCGCCGTGGTGGTGGAGCAGCAGGCCGATCCGTACCGTGAGCAGCAGACCGCCGCACAGATCGTCCGTGCGGCCAACGCGTACGACGACCTGTGCGGGGAAGGCGTCGAGGGGTCCCTGCGGGCGCTGGAGCAGCTCAGGCTCGGCACCGGCCACGACTACCGGCCGCTGGTGGTGGAGGCACTGGGCAGAGTCCTCGCACGGGGCGGTCTCACCCGGGTCCGTGCGGGGTAACCCATGGGTAATGAGCGAGCGTCCGGCCGGGCATGGTTGGATGCGAAGGAGAGCGGAAAACGAGGGTGTCCAGTCGGGACAGGCGGGAATCGTGAGGATCTTCGGGAAGGTACGGCATCGGCCGTCCGCCTCTTGGCGGCAGGCCACGGACCGCGCGTTCACGCTGATCGGCGACGGCCGGTACGAGGACGCGGGGGCCCTGCTGACGCGCGCGGCGGACCTGGAGCCCTGGCTCTCCGAGTCCTGGTTCAATCTCGCGCTGCTGCACAAGTTCCGGCACGACTGGGAGCAGGCGAGGGCCGCCGGGCTGCGTGCCGTCGCCCTGCTCGACCGGGAGTCCGGGGCTCCGGACTGGTGGAACGTCGGGATCGCCGCCACCGCGCTGCAGGACTGGCCGCTGGCGCGGCGGGCCTGGCAGGCCTACGGGCTGAAGGTGCCGGGCAGCGGACAGCTCGGCGCCGCGGCCAACAGCGAACCCACGGACATGGAGCTGGGCAGCGCCGCGGTGCGGCTCTCGCCCGAGGGCGAGGCCGAGGTCGTCTGGGGCCGCAGGCTCGACCCGGCCCGTATGGAGGTGCTGTCGATCCCGCTGCCGTCCTCGGGGCGCCGCTGGGGCGAGGTCGTCCTGCACGACGGCGTGCCGAACGGCGAGCGGGTCACGGCGGCCGGGCCGTCCTACCCGGTCTTCGACGAGATCGAGCTCTGGGCGCCCTCCCCGGTGCCCACCTGGGTGGTGCTCCTGGAGGCCGCCACCGAGGCCGACCGGGACGCGCTGGAGCAGCTGGCCTCGGACGCGGGCTTCGCCGCCGAGGACTGGTCGTCCTCCGTACGGCTGCTCTGCCGCGCCTGTTCGGAGAGCCGGATGGAGAGCGACGAGGGCGACGGCGAGCACCTCGACCCGCACGACCACAGCGAGCCCGGCCATCCCGGGCCGCTGGGCCACCGCACCAACGGTGACCTGTGGGTACCGGAGCGCGAGTGCGGGATAGCCGCGCCGGCCGGGCTGGTGCGCGGTCTGCTGGACGGCTGGGTGGCCGACAGCCCGGACAGCCGCGAGTGGCGGGATCTGGAAGAAGTCTGCTGACCGGTGCCCGTAGGCTGTACGGGCACCGATTCCGGTGCGGGTACTCACGGGCTCAGGGTTGCAGGAAGGCGAACGGCGGACATGTCGCAGCAGGAGACGGACGAGCGGACCGGTGTCGACGACGAGGGATTCCTCGTGGACACCGAGGACTGCGAGGCGCGCGAGGCGGCGCACCGGGAGCGCGGCACCTCCCGCCCCATCACGGTGGTCGGCAACCCGGTCCTGCACAAGGAGTGCAGGGACGTCACGGAGTTCGACGGTGAACTCGCGCAGCTGATCGACGACATGTTCGCCAGCCAGCGGACGGCGGAGGGCGTCGGCCTGGCCGCCAACCAGATCGGGGTGGACCGCAAGGTCTTCGTCTACGACTGCCCGGACGACGACGGGGTGCGCCACGTCGGCGCGATCTGCAACCCGGTGCTGGAGGACCTCGCCCCGGAGCAGCGCAGCCTCGACGACTCCAACGAGGGCTGCCTCTCGGTGCCGACGGCCTACGCCGCGCTGGCGCGGCCCGACCTCGCGGTCGTGCGCGGCCAGGACGCCCAGGGCAACCCGGTCAAGGTCCGGGGCAGCGGGTACTTCGCGCGCTGCCTCCAGCACGAGACGGACCACCTGTACGGATACCTGTACATCGACCGGCTCTCGAAGCGGGAGCGCAAGGACGCGCTGAAGCAGATGGCCGAGGGCACCCCGCGCTACGAGGTCGTCCCGAACGACTGATCCCCCCGGGGAGAGGGCGGGGAGGGTCCGGCGCCGGTGGGCCCTCCCCGGGGCCGGCGGGTCCCGGGTCGCCCGGTGATCACCGACAGGCTTTTCCCGGGCGGCAGTTGACGCGAGTCAACTCCTGGTACAGGCTCACCGGGACGCCCGTCTGTTCACCTCACCGTGCAGGGAGACCCCCCATGCTCAGACGTACCGCGCACCTGCTTCTCGGCCTTGTCATGGCCATGGCTTTCGGTATCGGAGGGGCCGTCGCCACCGCGGGCACCGCGCAGGCCGACGGCTGCTACACCTGGAGCCGCACCCTGTCCTCGGGCGCCACCGGCGCCGACGTCACCCAGCTCCAGATCCGGGTGTCCGGCTACCCGGGCTACAACTCCGTGCTGGCCGTCGACGGCTCGTACGGTCCGGCCACCACGGCCGCGGTCAAGCGCTTCCAGGCCGCCTACGGCCTCGGCGCGGACGGTGTCGCCGGGCCCGCCACGTTCGCCAAGCTCTACGCCCTCCAGGACGACGACTGCACGCCCGTCCACTTCACCTACCCCGAGCTCAACACCTGCAACAGCACCTGGGCGGGCGGAGCGGTCGCGGCGGGGACGGCCAAGGCCAACGCCCTGAGCAGCATGTGGAAGCTGGAGGCGCTGCGCCACGCACTCGGCGACCAGTCGCTCCGGGTCACCAGCGGCTTCCGCTCCACCTCCTGCAACGCGGCGGTCGGCGGGGCGACGAACAGCCGGCACCTGTACGGCGACGCCGTCGACCTCGGCTCCGGGCCGCACACCCTGTGCACCATCGCCCAGCAGGCCCGCAACCACGGCTTCAACGGGATCCTCGGCCCGGGCTACCCCGGCCACAGCGACCACATCCACGTGAACCAGGGGCCGAACCACTTCTGGTCCGCCTCCGGCTGCGGCATCTGAGGGCACCCCGGGACGCGGGGTCCGACCGGTCAGGCCGCCTCGGCCGAGCCGGTCGGCCCCCGGAAGGTCCTGCGGTAGGCGTTCGGGGTGGTCCCCAGGGACCGCACGAACTGGTGGCGCAGCGCCGCCGCGTTCCCGAAACCGGTCCGCCCGGCGATCGTGTCCACCGTCTCGTCCGAGGTCTCCAGCAGGTGCTGCGCCAGCAGCACCCGCTGCCGGAGCAGCCAGCGGTACGGGGTGGTGCCGGTCTCCTGCTGGAAGCGGCGGGCGAAGGTCCGGGGCGACATGTGGGTCTGGGCGGCCAGCTGCTCCACCGTCATCTCCTCGTCGAGGTGGCGCTCCATCCAGGCGAGCGTCTCGCCGACCGTGTCGCACGGGGTGCGGGGCAGCGGGCGCTTGATGTACTGCGCCTGCCCGCCGTCCCGGTGCGGAGGGACCACCATGCGGCGGGCCAGGGCGTTCGCGACGGCGGGCCCGTGCGCCTGGCGGACCAGGTGCAGGGCGGCGTCGATGCCGGCCGCCGTGCCCGCCGAGGTGATGACCGCGCCCTCGTCCACGTAGAGCACGTCCGGCTCGACCCGCGCCTCCGGGAAGCGGCGGGCCAGTTCGTCGGAGTGCCGCCAGTGCGTGGTGCAGCGGCGGCCGTCCAGCAGTCCCGCGGCGCCGAGGACGAAGGCCCCGGAGCAGACGCTCAGCACCCGGGCGCCGCGGTCCACGGCCCGGCGCAGGGCGTCGAGGGCCTCCTCGGGGTACTCCCGGTCGATGAAGTGGCTCCCCGCGGGCACGGCGATGAGGTCGGCCTCCTCCAGCCGCTCCAGTCCGTGGGGGGTGGTGACGGTGAAGCCGGCGTGGGTCCGCAGGACCGGCCCCTCGGCGGACACCACCGCGAAGTCGTACACCGGCAGTCCGTCCTCCGACCGGTCGAGTCCGAACACCTCGCACACGACGCCCAGTTCGAAGGGATGGATCTCGTCGAGGAGCAGGACGGCGACATTCTTCAACATGACGTCAGTGTGGCAGTAATTCGATGCTCCATGACAGTCCTGCCACTGACGTAATTCCGGGGCCGGGACGACAGTGGAGGCATGAACACATTCCTGAGCTACCTGGCCGTCACCGCGCTCTTCGCCCTCGTCCTGCTGCCCGCCCTCGTCGGCCTCGCCCGGGAGCGCCGGATCGACCGCGCACTCCGGGACGCCGGACGGCGGAGGGGGGAGTCGTCCCCGCACCCGGCGGGCGCCGCACGGCCGGTCACGGCCCCACGGCGCCCGTACACCAGGTCCTGGGCGAGGATCTAGAACTCCTCGTCGAAGCCCACGGACCCCTCCACCGCCACCTGGTAGGCCGAGGGACGGCGCTCGAAGAAGTTCGTCAGCTCCTGCACCCCCTGGAGCTCCATGAACGAGAACGGGTTCTGCGAACCGTAGAGCGCGGGGAAGCCGAGCCGGGTCAGCCGCTGGTCGGCCACGCACTCCAGGTACTGGCGCATCGAGTCGGTGTTCATGCCGGGCAGGCCGTCGCCGCACAGGTCGCGGCCGAACTGCAGCTCCGCCTCGACGGCCTCCCGGAGCATGTCCGTGACCTGCTGCCGGAGCGCGTCGTCGAAGAGGTCAGGCTCCTCCTTGCGGACGGTGTCCACGACCTCGAAGGCGAAGTTCATGTGCATCGTCTCGTCGCGGAAGACCCAGTTGGTGCCCGTGGCGAGACCGTGCAGCAGACCGCGCGAGCGGAACCAGTAGACGTACGCGAACGCCCCGTAGAAGAACAGCCCCTCGATGCACGCCGCGAAGCAGATCAGGTTGAGCAGGAAGCGCCGGCGGTCCGCCTTCGTCTCCAGCCGCTCGATCTTCTCCACCGAGTCCATCCACCGGAAGCAGAACTGCGCCTTCTCGCGGATCGACGGGATCTCCTCCACCGCGTCGAAGGCCGCCGCACGGTCCTCCGGATCGGGCAGGTAGGTGTCCAGCAGCGTCAGGTAGAACTGGACGTGCACGGCCTCCTCGAACAGCTGGCGCGACAGATAGAGCCGCGCCTCGGGCGAGTTGATGTGCTTGTACAGCGTCAGCACGAGGTTGTTGGAGACGATCGAGTCGCCCGTCGCGAAGAACGCGACCAGCCGCCCGATCATGTGCTGCTCCCCGGGGGAGAGCTTCGCGAGGTCGGCGACGTCGGAGTGCAGGTCGACCTCCTCCACCGTCCAGGTGTTCTTGATCGCGTCCCGGTAGCGCTCGTAGAAGTCCGGGTAGCGCATGGGGCGCAGGGTCAGTTCGAAGCCGGGGTCGAGCAGGTTCTTGTTCTCGGACGCGCTCACTGGCAGGCCTCGCAGGACTCGGGGTTCTCAAGGGAGCAGGCCAGGGCGTCCGCATCGGGACCCGGCACCTGCTGTACGGGGACGGTGGCGGCGGCCGGGGCCGCACCGGATGCCGCGCGGGCGATCCGGGTCGCCGGACGCGAGCGCAGGTAGTACGTCGTCTTCAGCCCCTGCTTCCAGGCGTAGGCGTACATCGAGGAGAGCTTGCCGATCGTCGGCGTCTCCAGGAACAGGTTCAGCGACTGGCTCTGGTCGAGGAACGGCGTACGGGCCGCCGCCATGTCGATCAGACCGCGCTGCGGGATCTCCCACGCCGTGCGGTACAGCGCCCGCACGTCCTCGGGGATCCAGGCGAAGCCCTGCACCGAGCCGCTCGCCTCGCGCAGCGCCTCACGGGTCCGGGCGTCCCACACGCCGAGCCGCTTCAGCTCGTCCACCAGGTAGGCGTTCACCTGGAGGAACTCACCGCTGAGCGTCTCGCGCTTGAAGAGGTTGGAGACCTGCGGCTCGATGCACTCGTACACCCCGGCGATCGAGGCGATCGTGGCCGTCGGCGCGATGGCCAGCAGCAGCGCGTTGCGCATGCCGGTCCTCGCGATCCGGGCGCGCAGGGCGTCCCAGCGCTCCGGCCAGTGCAGCCCGGTGTCGTAGTGGTCGGGGTGCAGGACCCCGCGCGCGGCACGCGTCTCGGCCCAGGCGGGCAGCGGCCCGGACCGCTCGGCGAGGTCGCAGGAGGCCTCGTACGCGGCCAGCATGATCCGCTCGGAGATCCTCGTGGACAGCGCGCGGGCCTCGGGGGAGTCGAAGGGCAGCCGCAGCTGGAAGAAGACGTCCTGGAGACCCATCGCGCCCAGGCCCACCGGACGCCAGCGGGCGTTGGACCGGCCCGCCTGCCCGGTCGGGTAGAAGTTGATGTCCACGACGCGGTCGAGGAAGGTCACCGCGGTGCGGACCGCGGCGTCCAGCCGCTCCCAGTCGATCGTGCCGCCGGCGACGAACGCGCCGAGGTTGACCGACCCGAGGTTGCAGACGGCCGTCTCGCCGTCGTCCGTGACCTCCAGGATCTCGGTGCACAGGTTCGAGGAGTGCACGACCCGGCCCGGCTCGGCGGTCTGGTTCGCCGTGCGGTTGGACGCGTCCTTGAACGTCATCCAGCCCTGGCCGGTCTGCGCGAGGGTCCGCATCATGCGCCCGTACAGCTCGCGGGCCGGGATCGTCCTGCGGGCCAAGCCCTTCGCCTCGGCCGCCCGGTAGGCCGCGTCGAACGCGTCGCCCCACAGGTCCACCAGCTCGGGGGCGTCGGCCGGGGAGAAGAGCGACCAGTCGGTGTCCGCGTCGACGCGGCGCATGAACTCGTCCGGGATCCAGTGCGCCAGGTTGAGGTTGTGCGTACGCCGCTGGTCCTCACCGGTGTTGTCGCGCAGCTCCAGGAACTCCTCGATGTCCGCGTGCCAGGTCTCCAGGTAGACCGCCGCCGCGCCCTTGCGCCGGCCTCCCTGGTTGACCGCCGCCACCGAGGCGTCGAGCGTCTTCAGGAACGGCACGATGCCGTTGGAGTGCCCGTTCGTCCCCCGGATGAGGGAACCCCGGGCGCGGACGCGGGAGTAGGAGAGGCCGATGCCGCCCGCGTGCTTGGAGAGCCGCGCCACCTGGTGGTAGCGGTCGTAGATCGAGTCGAGCTCGTCCAGCGGCGAGTCCAGCAGGTAGCAGGACGACATCTGCGGGTGCCGGGTACCGGAGTTGAACAGGGTGGGGGAGGACGGCAGGTAGTCGAGCCGGTTCATCAGGCCGTACAGCGCGGCCACCTCCTCCAGGGCCCGCTCGGAGGTGTCCTCGGCGAGCCCCGCGGCCACGCGCAGCATGAAGTGCTGCGGGGTCTCCACGACCTCGCGGGTGAGCGGGTGGCGCAGCAGGTACCGGCTGTGCAGCGTCCGCAGCCCGAAGTAGCCGAAGCGGTCGTCGGCGCCGTCGGCGAGCGCGCGGTCCACCAGCGCGTCGAGTGCGGCGGCGTGCAGCGTGACGAACTCGGCCGTGCGGTCCGCGATCAGGCCCTCGCGGTGCCCGACGGCGATCGACGACGAGAAGGACACGGCGCCCTGGCCGGCGGCCTCGTCGGCGACGGCCCGGGAGAGGAGCCGGGCGGCGAGCCGCGAATAGGCGGGGTCCTCCGCGATCAGACCGGCGGCGGCCTCGGTGGCCAGCGCGCGCAGCTCCGCCTCGTCCGACCGCGCACTGCGGCCGCGCAGCGCGGCGGCGGCGACCCTGCCGGGATCGGTGTCGGGCAGATCGGCGGTGAGGCCGGTCAGGGTCCGCAGCAGGGCGGTCCCGGGCGCGTCGGTCGTGAAGTCCTCGGATTCCGCGGCTGAAACCGGGTCGGCTGGCGCGATGGTCACTGGGGCTATCCCTCGCTCGGCTCAGGGCCTGCGGGAGCGGGGCAGCCGGACACGTGGACGCCCGGGGGAGGGCAGCACGGTGCGCGCGGCGTCCACCGGCCCTCCGCGGGGCCCGGACGTCTCTGCGCCCGGTTCGGTCGAGCCGGACGCGCTGTCGGCAGGTCCTCGGACTCCGCGGCGCGCACACGCGCCGTTCACACCGTTGCGGGACAGTTCCGGATTCGCACCGGATTCCCCTGCGGCGACAGCGAGGTCGAGCATACATGTGGGGGCCGCCGATTGAGGCAGCCCCCACATGTAGTGTCGTGACGGGTCAGAAGGGGAGACGGAACGTCAGGAGGGTGAAGCCCGGCAGAGGGCTCCAGTCCCGCTCCGGCGTCCGTACGAAGCCCAGGCGGCGGTAGATCCGGTGGGCGGCCTCCATCGACGACTGGGTCGACAGGACGATCCCGGAGAGGCCGCCCGCGGCGCGTGCCCGGTCCACGCAGGCCCGCACCAGCGCCTCGCCCGCACCGCGCCCGCGCGCCGTCCCGGAGACGGCCAGCATCCGGAACTCGGCCTCGTCCGGTCCGGCGACGTCCGCCCACGGGCTGCCGGGCGCGACGTAGGTGACACCGCCCAGCAGCTCGCCCCCTGCGTCCACCGCGGCCAGCACCAGGGCTTCGGCGGCCCGTCGCCCGACGGCGCGGAGCTGCTCCAGATAGGGGTCGCCGGTGCCGAAGTCCAGCAGTCCGTCACCGAGGTACGCCTGGGCCGTGATCTCACCCAGGGCCTCGTACTCCTCGGCGCGCACAGGTCTGATCGTGACATCCATGCGCGACAGTCTGCCCCGGCCGCGGGGCCGGGCGCACGCCCTTTCCGGGGCGGTGCCGGAACCCCGCGGCCCTCCACGGGAACGCCCCGGCGGGGAGATCCCCGCCGGGGCGGACGGCGCGAGGCCCCGGCCCGTCGCACCGGCTCGTCGTCGCCCGGTGCCGCGGGGTCAGTGACCGCCCGGGGCGCCGGCCGTGGCGGGCGGGAGGTCGGCCTTGACCCCGGGGTCGCCGACATCGGCCGTGTAGTCGGACGGCGAGGTCTCGTCCACACCGGCCGGGGCCTTCAGCGCGTTGAGGACGAAGGTCAGCACGACCACCACGATGATGTTCAGCACGATCGCGGTGAGACCGATGTAGCCGATCTCGCCGATGCCCGGGATCTCCTTGGACGACCCGCCGAAGTGCTTCTGGGTCGGGCTGGCGACGCCGTAGGCGGCCACCGTCCCGTAGAGCATGCCGACCGCCCAGCCGGCGATCAGGGCCCAGCGGTGGAACCACCGCGTGAACAGGCCGCCCACCAGGGCCGGCATCGTCTGGAGGATCCAGATGCCGCCCAGCAGCTGGAAGTTGATCGCGACCGTCTTGTCCATGGTGAGGACGAAGGCGAGCGCACCGACCTTGACCAGCAGCGAGACCAGCTTGGAGATCCTGGTCTCCTGCGCCGGGGTCGCGTCGGGCTTGATGAAGTCCTTGTAGATGTTGCGGGTGAAGAGGTTCGCGGCGGCGATCGACATGATCGCGGCCGGCACCAGGGCGCCGATCCCGATCGCGGCGAAGGCCACACCCGCGAACCAGTCGGGGAACATGGTCTCGAACAGCTGGGGGATGGCCAGCTGGCCGTTGTCCACCTTGATCCCGGCGGCGATCGCCATGAACCCGAGCAGGGCCAGCAGCCCCAGCATCAGCGAGTACAGCGGCAGGATCGTGGTGTTGCGCCGGATCACCTCACGGCTGCGGCTGGAGAGCGTCGCGGTGATCGAGTGCGGATACATGAAGAGGGCCAGCGCCGAGCCCAGAGCCAGCGTCGCGTAGCCCCACTGCCCCATCTCCCCGGGCACCAGGGCGCCACGCGGCTGGCCCGTCGCCGGGTTGGGCTCCGCGAACGCCGCGCTCGCCTTGGAGAAGATCTCGTCGAACCCGCCGAGCTTGATCGGGATGTAGATGATCGCCACGGCGATCACCAGGTAGATCAGGCCGTCCTTGACGAAGGCGATGAGCGCGGGCGCGCGCAGCCCCGAGGAGTAGGTGTACGCGGCGAGCACGGCGAACGCGATCAGCAGCGGCAGGTCCTTGACGAACCAGTGCGTGTTCTCGCCGCCGCCGACGCCCATGACGTCCAGCACGGCCTGGATGCCGACCAGCTGGAGCGCGATGTAGGGCATCGTGGCGAGGATGCCGGTGAGGGCGATCGCCAGCGAGAGCCCCTTCGAGCCGAAGCGGCCGCGGACGAAGTCCGAGGTGGTGACGTAGCCGTGCTTGTGCGAGACCGACCACAGGCGCGGCAGGAAGGTGAAGATCAGCGGGTAGACGAGGATCGTGTACGGGACGGCGAAGAAGCCGGCCGCGCCCGCCGCGTAGATCGCCGCCGGCACCGCGACGAAGGTGTACGCCGTGTAGAGGTCGCCGCCCAGCAGGAACCAGGTGACCCAGGTGCCGAACGACCGTCCGCCCAGGCCCCATTCGTCGAGGCTGGCCTCGTTCTCGGCCTTGCGCCAGCGCGCGGCCATGAAGCCGATGACCGTGACGGCCACGAAGAAGAAGATGAAGACGGCGAGTGCGACGCCGTTCACGCCGTCCTTCATGCGGAGGCACCCCCCTTGCGGGCGCGCTGGTCACGCTGCCAGAGCTTGTAGGCGATCATGGTGAGCGAGGTCGAGATGAGCACCCACAGCATCTGGTACCAGTAGAAGAACGGGATGCCGATGAAGGTCGGTTCGACCTTCGCGTACGAACCGACCCAGAGCATCGCCACGAAGGGCGCGATCAGGCAGAGCCCGATCACCACCCTGGTGGGTGTCACGGTCGGTGCTGCCGGTGGGTTCGCACCGGTTTCCTCTGACATGCGGCGACTCCGTCCCCTCGCTGATCACCTGGTTAATGCGCAGGAAATCTAGGCGAGAGATCCGACCACCGTCACCCCCCGTCCGCATTGCGGTACTGCAACGGTCCGCCGGTGCGCGGCGGAAGCGGCGCTCCCCCGGTGTGCGCGGGGGAGCGGCCGCCGGTGCGGCCCCGGGACCGGGTCCCGGGGCCGTCTCAGTCGGTGGGACGCTTCAGACGGGCCACGAACTTGTAGCGGTCGCCCCGGTAGACCGAGCGGACCCACTCCACCGGTTCGCCGTCGCCGTCGATCGAGTGCCGGGACAGCATGAGCATCGGGAGGCCGACGTCCGTGCCGAGCAGCCCCGCCTCGCGCGGAGTGGCGAGGGAGGTCTCGATGGTCTCCTCGGCCTCGGCCAGCCGGACGTCGTACACCTCGGCCAGCGCGGTGTAGAGCGAGGTGTACTTGACCAGCGAACGGCGCAGCGCGGGGAAGCGCTTGGCCGACAGGTGCGTGGTCTCGATGGCCATCGGTTCACCGCTGGCGAGCCGCAGCCGCTCGATCCGCAGCACCCGTCCGCCGGCCGTGATGTCCAGCAGCCCGGCGAGCGTGTCGTCCGCCGTGACGTAGCCGATGTCCAGCAGCTGGGACGCGGGTTCCAGGCCCTGGGCGCGCATGTCCTCGGTGTAGGAGGTGAGTTGCAGCGCCTGGGAGACCTTGGGCTTGGCGACGAAGGTGCCCTTGCCCTGGATCCGCTCCAGCCGTCCCTCGACCACCAGTTCCTGGAGGGCCTGCCGGACCGTGGTGCGCGAGGTGTCGAACTCCGCGGCCAGCGTGCGCTCGGGCGGCACCGGTGTGCCGGGCGGCATGGTGCCCGTCATGTCGAGGAGATGACGCTTGAGCCGGTAGTACTTCGGGACACGCGCCGTACGCGCACCCGCGCCGGTCTCGCTCGTGCTGCTGGCCCCGTCGGCACCCATGGCCCGCCTTCCCGACTGCTGCGTTGCTGCCGTCACCGGCTCCTCCGTCTGTCGCGGCTCACATGGTGGCACGGCCTCGTCACGGGTCGTCGCCCTCCCTCAGGTGTCGGTCCGATAACGGACGCGAGTGCACTTCTTATACACCCTTGACACCCCTAAAGGTCTAGGCCAAGCTCCCGGTACTGGTCTAAACCATTAAAGACCAGGTCCCAGACCCACAGGTAGCGCCAGGCGTACGTCTTCGCGGTGGGCGGGGGGTTGCTGGTATCCCTGAGGAGGGTGTGGCATGAAGCGCAAGCTCATTGCGGCCGTAGGCGTCGCAGCGATGATGACCGGAATCGCTGCGTGCGGGGGGGACGGTAGTGACAACGCCTCGAAGGACCCGAAGGACCGTACCGAGAGCCTGACGGTCTGGCTGATGGTGGACGCGCAGAGCACCTGGCCGGAACTGGTCAAGGACGTCAACGCGCAGTTCAGCAAGAAGTACCCCAAGGTCAAGGTGAACGTCCAGTACCAGCAGTGGGCGGACAAGGCCAAGAAGCTCGACACCTCCCTCGGCGGCGACAAGTTCCCGGACGTCGTCGAGCTCGGCAACACCGAGACGATGCAGTACATCCTCAACGGCGCGCTGGCGGAGATCGACCCCGCGAAGTACGACAACTCGGATACCTGGATCAAGGGCCTGAAGGACACCTGCACCTTCGAGGGCAAGCAGTTCTGCGTGCCCTACTACGCGGGTGCCCGGGTCGCGGTCTACAACAAGGACATGCTCAAGAAGGGCACCGGCAGCGACGCCCTCCCGCAGACCGAGGACGAGATGCTCGCCGCGCTCGACAAGGTCTCGGCCGAGTACACCAAGAAGGACAAGCGCTTCTCGTCCCTCTACCTGCCGGGCCGTTACTGGTACGCGGCCATGTCCTACGTCGCGGGCTACGGCGGTTCCATCGCCGAGTACGACGAGGGTGCGAAGGAGTGGAAGGGCAACCTCTCCTCGCCCGAGTCACAGAAGGGCATCGAGCACTTCGTCAACCTGGTCAAGAAGTACAACAAGGCCGACCAGACCAAGGACGAGCAGGACCACGCCAACGTCATGGCCAACGAGAAGGCGGCCCTGATCTACGGCAACGGCTGGGAGGCCGGCTCGGTCGTCGACGGCGCCAACAACGGCAACCCGAAGCTCGAGGGCAAGATCGGCACCGCCGGCATGCCCGGCCCGAACGGCAAGGCCCTCCCGTCCTTCATCGGCGGTTCGGACCTCGCGGTCACCGCCAAGTCCAAGGTGACCGACCTGGGCGAGGAGTGGGTCTCCCTCTTCACCAGCGAGAAGTCGCAGGAGGTGCTCACCTCCAAGAACATCCTCCCGAACAACGAGAAGCAGCTCGAACCGCTGAAGTCGAAGCCGGAGACGGCCGCCGTCGCCAACGCGGTGCCGGACGCCTGGTTCACCCCGATCGCGCCGGGCTGGACCTCCATCGAGAAGGAGGAGGTCCTGGAGAACATGCTCCTGGAGATCCTCAAGGGCGCCTCGGTGGCCGACGCCGCCAAGAAGGCGGACGGCAAGGTCGACGAGCTCATCAACAAGTAGTCCCGGGGCCTTCGGCTCTCCAGGCGGGGGTCCGGCGCGCACCGGACCCCCGCCCTTCTCTGTTCAGGTAGGAACGCCGTGATTCCCGGGTGCAGATCCCCGGGATCCCGATGGAAGGTCAGTCACGTGACTGCTGCCGACACCAAGGCCGCCGGTCCACCGGTCCCCGTACCGCGTGTCCCGGAGAAGACCGGGATCTCACCCTCCGGACAGGAGGCGGACGGGCCCCGCCCGGCCCGGCGGAGGACGAAGGGGGAGCTCCTCCCCTACCTGCTGATCCTGCCGGCGATCCTGGCGATCGCCGCCGTCTACGTCTACCCGCTGGTCAAGACCGTGATCATGTCCTTCCAGGACCTGGGGCGGGCGGCTCTCTGGGGCAACGGCGAGACCCCGTGGGTCGGCTTCGAGCAGTTCACGAACATCCTCGGCGACCCGGAGTTCTGGGCGGTCGTCGGCCGGACCGTCGTCTTCATGACCCTCTGCGTCGTGCTGACCATGGGCATCGGGCTGCTGATCGCCCTGATGATGCTGCGGGTCTCCACCTGGGTGCGGCTCGTCCTGACGGTGGCCCTGATCGCCGCCTGGTCCATGCCGCTCATGGTCGCCGCCTCGGTCTTCCGCTGGCTCTCCGACTCCGACTACGGCCTGATCAACACCCTGCTCGCCGACCTCACCGGCGACGAGGACCGGTGGCTGGGCCACAACTGGTTCCTCGACCCCTGGCAGGGCTTCGGCATCATCACGCTCCTGGTCGTCTGGGGCGCCATCCCGTTCGTCGTGATCACGATGTACGCGGCCCTCACCCAGGTCCCCAAGGAGCTGGAGGAGGCGGCCTCCCTCGACGGGGCCACCGCGTACGGCGTCTACCGCTACGTGACCTGGCCCGTCATCAAGCCGGTCTTCACGATGGTCGCGACCCTCTCGGTCATCTGGGACTTCAACGTGTTCGGACAGATCTGGCTGCTGCGCGGCAACAAGCCCGAACCCGAGTACGAGACCCTCGGCCTCTACTCCTTCTCCAAGGCGTTCGAGTCCACCTCCTTCAGTCAGGGCAGCGCGATCGCACTGATCACCGTCCTGATGCTGTCCGGCGTCGCCGTGTACTACCTGCGCCAGCTGATCAAGACGGGAGAGGTCGAATGAGCGCCTCCACGCCCACCGCCCCGCCGGCCCAGGTCCTGCGGCCCGACCGCAAGCGCCACCGCCTCGGCTACAACGTCCTGGCACTCGTCACGGCCGCGCTCATGGCCTTCCCGGTCTACTGGCTGATCGTCAGCTCGCTGCGCCCGAACCACGAGATCCGGTCCTACGACCAGACCCTGTGGCCGTCCTCGCTCACCTTCGACAACTTCGCGCGCGCGGTGAAGCAGGACAACTTCGCCACGGCGATCCAGTCGAGCCTCATCGTCTCGGTCACCGCCGTCGTCGGCGGGATGATCATCGCGACGCTCGCGGCGCTCGCCATCGGCCGCTTCCGCTTCTTCGGGCGGAAGGCGCTGATGATGGTGATGATCCTGGTCCAGATGCTGCCCCCGACCGCGATGCTGATCCCGATCTACCTCCAGCTCAACGCGCTGGGCGGCATCGACGAGTACTGGGGACTCATCGTCGTCTACCTGGTGTCCACGCTGCCCTTCGCGACCATCATGATCCGCGGGTTCGTCATCAACATCCCCGTGGAGCTGGAGGAGTCCGCGATGGTGGACGGCTGCACCCGCATGGGGGCCTTCCGCAGGGTCATCTTCCCGCTGCTGGCACCCGGGCTCGCCGCCGCGTCCATCTTCGCCCTGGTCAACGCCTGGAACGAATACCTCTTCGCCTACATCCTGATCAACGACAACTCCAAGTACACGCTCAACGTGTGGCTGATGACGTTCACCACGGAACGCGGCACGGACTACGGCGCGCTGATGGCGGCCTCCACCCTCATCTCCATCCCGGTCGTCATCTTCTTCATGATCATCCAGGGAAAGATGGCCACGGGGCTCACCTCCGGCGCCGTGAAGGGATAGGCAGCCCCCATGACGATCCTCGTACCGACCACGGACACCGTCACCCGCGACGCGCTCGCCGTGCTCCAGCCGGGCTTCACCGGCACCACCGCCCCCGACTGGCTCCTGCGCCGGGTCGGCGAGGGCCTGGCCTCCGTCGGACTCTTCGGCCGGAACATCCACTCGCCCGAGCAGCTCGCCGCGCTCACGGCCCGGCTGCGGGCCGAGCGGGACGACGTCCTCGTCGCGATCGACGAGGAGGGCGGCGACGTCACCCGCCTGGAGGTCCGCAACGGCTCCTCCTTCCCCGGCAACCTCGCCCTGGGCGCCGTCGACGACGTGGACCTCACCCGGGCCGTCGCCCGCGAACTCGGCCGCCGGCTCGCCGAGTGCGGGGTCAACCTCAACTGGGCGCCCTCCGCCGACGTCAACTCCAACCCGGACAACCCGGTCATCGGCGTGCGCTCCTTCGGCGCCGGCACCGGGCTCGTCGCCCGGCACACCGCCGCCTACGTCGAGGGGCTCCAGTCCGCCGGTGTCGCCGCGTGCACCAAGCACTTCCCCGGGCACGGCGACACGGCGGTCGACTCGCACCACGCGCTGCCCCGCATCGATGTGGACCTGGACACGCTGCACGCCCGTGAGCTGGTGCCCTTCAGGGCGGCCGTGGCAGCGGGTTCCAAAGCGGTGATGAGTGCCCATATCCTGCTTCCCGCACTGGACCCGGCCCGGCCGGCGACCCTGAGCCCGCAGATCCTCACCGGGCTGCTCCGCGGGGAGCTGGGCTACGACGGTCTGATCGTCACCGACGGCATGGAGATGGACGCCATCGCCGGCACCTACGGCATCGAGCGCGGATCCGTCCTCGCCATCGCCGCCGGCGCCGACGCCATCTGCGTCGGCGGCGGTCTGGCCGACGAGGACACGGTGCTGCGGCTGCGCGACGCCCTGGTGGCGGCGGTGCGCGCCGGGGACCTGCCCGAGGAGCGGCTCGCCGACGCGGCCGCACGTGTACGGGCCCTCGCGTCCTGGACGCAGGGGGTCAGGGGGGCTGCCTCGGAGCCGGGCGCGGACATGCAGGAGGGGACCGCGCCCGGCGCCGGAGCCGGCATCGGACTGCTCGCCGCCCGCCGGGCCCTGACCGTCACGGGCGACGCCGCCCCGCTGACCGGACCGGCGTACGTCGCGGCCCTCACCCCGGTCGCCAACATCGCGGTGGGCGACGAGACCCCGTGGGGCGTCGCGGCCGAGCTGTCCCGGACGCTGCCCGGCACACGGACCGGCACCTACGGCGCCGGGAGCGCGTCACCGGCCGCCGAGGTGCTGAGCGCGGCGGGGGAGCGGCGCATCGTCGCCGTCGTCCGCGACGCCCACCGGCACGGCTGGATGAGCGAGGCGCTGGACGCGCTGCTGGCGGCGCGCCCCGACACCGTCGTGGTCGAGATGGGCCTGCCCGTGGCGCCGCCCCGGGGCGCGCCGCACATCGCCACGCACGGTGCGGCACGGGTGTGCGGGATCGCCGCCGCGGAGGCGATCACCGGCCGGGCCGGCTGAGCCCGCGGGACCGTACGCGCGAGGGCCGGATCACCGTCACGGTGACCCGGCCCTCGCGCGTACGGGAGTGCTCCTACAGGGCTTGCCACCGCGGCTTGGCCGCGTAGGTGGCGCGGAAGTAGTCCGCGAGCTTCAGCCTGGACGCCGCCGCCTCGTCCACCACCACGGTGGCGTGCCGGTGCAGCTGCAGCGCGGAGGCCGGCACCACCGAGGCGACCGGGCCCTCGACCGTCCGGGCCACCGCGTCGGCCTTGCCCTCGCCGGTGGCCAGCAGGACCGGGTGGCGGGACTCCAGGATCGTGCCGATGCCCTGGGTGATGACGTGGCGCGGGACCTGCTCGATGTCGTCGTCGAAGAAGCGCGCGTTGTCGATCCGGGTCTGCTCGGTCAGCGTCTTGATGCGGGTGCGGGAGGCGAGCGAGGAGCACGGCTCGTTGAAGCCGATGTGCCCGTCGGTGCCGATGCCGAGCAGCTGGAGGTCGACCCCGCCCGCCTCGGTGAGCGCGTGGTCGTAGGCGTCACAGGCCGCCTGCACGTCCTCGGCGGCCCCGTCCGGGCCCATGAACGACTTCTCGGACAGGCCGAGCGGCTCGACGACCTCGCGCAGCACGACCGAGCGGTAGGACTCGGGGTGGCCCGGGGGCAGCCCGACGTACTCGTCGAGCTGGCAGATCCGGGCGCGCGAGGCGTCCACGGCCCCGGACCGGACCTTCGCGGCCAGGGCCTGGTAGACGGGCAGCGGCGTCGAGCCGGTGGCGACGCCGAGCAGGGCGTCGGGCTTGCGGCTCAGCAGGGCCGCGATGGCGTCCGCGACGAGCGCGCCGCCCGCCGCGGCGTCCGGGACGATGACAACTTCCACGCTGTGCCTGCCGATCTGGAGAGTGGCGTCATGTGGTATAGACCAATTGTGACCCCAATCTAGCAGAACGGCGCGGCGCGCAGGTGAACCGCGCGCGTCCAGGTCACGGGGTGGTGATCCGGTCGGCGGGCGGTGACGTCCGTGGCGGGGGAGGGCCCCGGAAACACCCGCGGGCCGCGGCGCCGGGACGGGACCCTCGGCCCGTCCGGCACCGCAGCCCGGAGCTGCCTGGCCGGCGGTGTGCGGTGCCTCCGGCCACGGGAGGCACCGGCGCAGTCAGGGCAGAGAGCGCCGGGTGCCTCGGTCCGCCCTCCTGTGCGGGGAGGGCGGAGGTCTGTCGCGCGGGGGCTGCGGCTCGGCCGTCGTACCCCCACGTGGTGCATTGTGGACTAGACCATTACGCCCTGTCCATCCGTCGGACCGGACATTCTCAGGAGCCTCCCCGTCCTCTCCCGGTGTCACGCACGCACCGCCCGATCGGTTCGGAACCTCCGCGATTCCGCGGGTACGCTCGCACATGTGCCCTCCATGAACGACCTCGTCCGCCAGCACACCGCCCTGAGCGACACCGATCTCGAATGGCTCCACCTGCTGGTCTCGGAGTGGCAGCTGCTCTCCGACCTGTCCTTCGCCGACCTCGTCCTGTGGGTGCCCACCCGGGACGGGACCCGCTACGTCTCCGTGGCGCAGATGCGGCCCAACACCGGCCCCACCTCCTACCAGGACGACATGGTCGGCCACCTCGTGCCGCGCGGACGCCGTCCGCTGCTGGACGCGGCCCTCGACGAGGGGCGCATCGTGCGCGAGGGGGACCCGGAGTGGCGGGAGGAGGTGCCCGTCCGGGTCGAGTCGATCCCGGTGCGCAGGGAGGGGCGGATCCTGGGCGTCATCGCCCGCAACACCAACCTCCTCACCGTCCGCACCCCGTCGCGGCTGGAGCTCACCTACCTCCAGTCCGCCTCCGACCTGGCCCAGATGATCGCCGCCGGATCCTTCCCGTTCCCCGGCCAGCAGGTCGACATGGACGCCTCGCCGCGCGTCGGGGACGGGCTGATCCGGCTCGACGCCGACGGCGTCGTGCAGTACGCCAGCCCCAACGGCCTCTCCGCCTACCACCGGCTCGGCCTGGCCTCGGACCTCGTCGGCCACCACCTCGGCGCGACGACCGCCGAACTCGCGCCGTCCCGCGGCCCGGTGGACGAGGCCCTGGTGAAGGTGGCGAGCGGCTACGCCCCGCGGGAGTTCGAGGTGGAGGGCGCCGGCGGGGTCATCCAGCTGCGCGCGATCCCGCTCAAGCCCAAGGGCGTGCGCATCGGTTCGCTGGTGCTGCTCCGCGACGTGACCGAACTGCGCCGCCGCGAACGGGAACTGATCACGAAGGACGCCACCATCCGGGAGATCCACCACCGGGTGAAGAACAACCTCCAGACGGTGGCCGCCCTGTTGCGGCTCCAGTCGCGGCGGATGGACTCGGAGCGGGGCCGTGAGGCGCTCGACGAGGCCGTGCGACGGGTCGGATCGATCGCCATCGTGCATGAGACGCTGTCCCAGAACCTGGACGAGCGGGTCGAGTTCGACGAGATCGCCGACCGCGTGATCGCGATGGTCGCGGAGATCTCACCCGGGAAGGTCACCTGCCGCCGCACGGGACGCTTCGGGGTGCTCGATGCGGAAGTGGCCACTCCGCTCTCCATGGTGCTCACCGAGGTGCTGCAGAACGCCCTGGAGCACGCGTTCACCGTGGCCGAGCAGGGAGCGGTGGAGGTGTCCGCGGTGCGCGGCGGCCCGTCCGCCGGGAGTCGGCTGCTGATCACCGTGACCGACGACGGGCGCGGACTGCCCGAGGGCTTCGACCACCGCAAGGCGGGCAACCTCGGCCTGCAGATCGTGCGGACCCTGGTGGAGGGCGAACTGGGCGGCACGTTCGACATGGTCCCGGCCCCGGTGCGGGGGACCCAGGTCGTGCTGGACATCCCGGTGCAGAGCACCAGGTAGCCGCCCGTCGGCGCACAGCAGTGGGCCCGGACCGTGGTGACGGTCCGGGCCCACTGCGTGATGCTCACGATGCGATGCGCTTCGGGGGTACTGCGCGCTGCGACTCGAAGGCGGGACTGTGCGTACGCTCTGTACGCGCCGCCTGGCTGAGGCTCGTCGTGCGGGGGGCGTCGGTCAGGCGCTGGCGTTACGCGCCCGGTTACGAGCGGCGCGGCGCTTCATCGCGCGGCGCTCGTCCTCGCTGAGGCCACCCCAGACGCCGGAGTCCTGACCGGACTCGAGCGCCCACTGCAGGCACTGCTCCATGACGGGGCAGCGACGGCAGACGGCCTTGGCTTCCTCGATCTGCAGCAGCGCAGGACCGGTGTTGCCGATGGGGAAGAACAGCTCGGGGTCTTCCTCACGACAAACGGCGTTGTGACGCCAGTCCATGGCTGCTACCTCTCCTTGGTATTACATGCTGGTGCTTGTGAATGTGAACGCTTTCACGAATCCCCCCGCAGACGAAGGTCCGACGCCCAGATGAGCTGGATGTGGTCCTGTTGTGGTGAGAAGGGGTTCTTGCTCTCAGGGAGGCCGGTGTTGCGGGCCGTCCCGATCGCCATGTAGAGATTCGCAAACCTCGGCGGCGGATACAACCCCTTCTGGAAAGTTTTTTTTGATTCCTCGGTGTCGACTAGGTCACAGCCGTACTTCTAAGGGGTGGGGGCCAGCCCAAACGTTCGAGTTAAAGGACTTTGGCCCCTTCGACTCACACAATCACACGCAGTGCACGGCGTACGCCTGTGAACGTCACGCTCGTACGCAGTCCCAGGTGGTCGCCGTCCATCTGGAAGGGCAGTGGAGCCTTTGAATGCAAGGTGAAGTCCGTGAGGTCGTGCAGGGAGACCGTGTGCTTGCCGTGCGGACCCTTCTCGGGGCTCGAAGTGAGCAGCTGGGTGGCGTACCGGGTGACCGCGGGAGTGGACAGGCGCTTCACGCCGAGGACGTCCAGGGCGCTGTCGAAGGAGGCCTTCGGGGAGGCGTATATCGGGCGGTTCCCCAGGTAGGTCCAGGGTGCGGTGTTGCAGATTATCGACAGCGCGAGGTCGCTGACCGGGGCCCGCCCCGGGACGTCGAGGGTGATCATCCCGTTGCGCCGGTGCGGGTCGTCCATGAACTGCCGCAGCACCTGGCGCACGTACAGCGCATGGGTCGACCGCTTGCCCCGCTCCCGCTTCTGTTCGACCCGGCCGATGACCCCGGCGTCGAATCCCAGCCCCGCGCAGAAGGTGAACCATCTTCCGGGGACGGCCTCGTCCGCCGTGCCCGGGGTGCCGGCCGCGAGACCGAGGCCCACCGTGCGCTCGCTGCGGTCCGCGAGGGCGTCCAGGATGGCGCCCGTCGCCTCGACCGCGTCGTTGGGGATGCCCAGGGCCCGCGCGAAGACGTTCGTGGAACCGCCGGGGACCACGGCCAGGCTGGGCAGGCCCTCGGGGTCGGGGCCGGCGTGCAGCAGGCCGTTGACCACCTCGTTGACCGTGCCGTCGCCCCCGAGGGCGACCACCAGGTCCACGTCGTCGGAGTCCGCCGCCCGGCGTCCCAGGTCCCGGGCGTGGCCGCGGTACTCCGTGGTCACGGCCTCGATCTTCATCTCGCTGGCGAGGGCGTGGATCAGTACGTCGCGGGTCCGCGCACTGGTAGTGGTGGCAGCTGGGTTGACCACGAGAAGTGCGCGCATGCACGCCAGACTACCCACCGCGCGGCGCCGTCCCGAAGCCCCGATCCGCCGGGTCCCCGGGTGGTCACGCAGTGTGACCGGCCCTCCGCCGTGCCTCCCCGGCTTCGCCCCCGGCGGTCCGGGATGCGAATCTGAAGGGCGTGAGCACTCAGCAGAACACGCCCGCCCCGTCCCCGTCGGCCGGGCCGGAGAAGCCGGGCCGGATCGCCGCCCTGGCCGCACTCAACGCGCTGGAGGGCGCCGCGCTCGTCGTCGGCGGCCTCTACATGCTGGCCGTCGGGCTGCTCGGGCGCCCCGACAGCATCCAGCAGGCCGAGATGGGCGGGCTCACCCTGGCGGCCCTCGGCCTGATCCCGCTCCTCGCCGCCCGGGGTCTGCTGCGGCGGCGGAGCTGGAGCCGCGGCCCCGCGCTCATCACCCAGCTCATGGCGCTGCCGGTGGCCTGGACCCTGCTGCGGGCCCAGGGCGCCCTGATCCCGCTGGGCATCGTCCTCGCGGCGGTCGCCGTGACGGGCCTCGTGCTCGTCCTCGACCCGGCGACCACGAAGGCGCTGGGCATCGACCGGGGGCCGCGCGCGGACCCCGGCGCCTGACCCGGCACGGCGGCCCGCCCGCGGCTACTCCTCGACGAGCAGCCGCTCGCGGAGCTGGGCCAGGGTGCGGGCCAGCAGCCGGGAGACGTGCATCTGGGAGATGCCCACCTCCTGGGCGATCTGCGACTGCGTCATGTTCCCGAAGAAGCGAAGCATCAGGATCCGCTTCTCCCGCGGCGGGAGGTCCTCCAGCAGCGGCTTCAGCGACTCCCGGTACTCGACGCCCTCCAGCGCCTCGTCCTCGGAGCCCAGCGTGTCCGCGACCGCGGGCGACTCGTCGTCCGTGTCGGGGACGTCGAGCGAGAGGGTGCTGTAGGCGTTCGCCGACTCCAGCCCCTCCAGGACCTCCTCCTCGGAGATGCCCAGGCGCTCCGCCAGTTCGTGCACGGTGGGCGAGCGGCCGTGCTGCTGGGAGAGCTCCGCGGTGGCCGTGGTCAGCGACAGGCGCAGCTCCTGGAGGCGCCGCGGGACCCGCACCGCCCAGCCCTTGTCCCGGAAGTGCCGCTTGATCTCGCCGACGACCGTGGGGGTCGCGTACGTCGAGAACTCGACACCGCGGTCCGGGTCGAACCGGTCCACCGACTTGATCAGCCCGATCGTGGCGACCTGCGTCAGGTCGTCCAGCGGCTCGCCGCGGTTGCGGAACCGGCGGGCCAGGTGCTCCACGAGCGGCAGGTGCATCCGCACCAGCCGGTTGCGGAGCTCGGCCTTCTCCGGCGAACCGTCGGGCAGGGCGCGCAGCTCGACGAAGAGCGCCCGCGCCCCGCTGCGGTCGTGTGGATCGTGGTGCCCGTGCTCGCTCATCCGGCCCGCCCGCTCCGCCTGTGACTGATCGGGCGCGGCCGGACCGCCCCGCGCCTCGTCCGCGTCCTCGGCCCCGCCCTCCGGGTGCGGCCGGGCCTGCTGCTCCGGAAGGGCCGCCGGGCGCACCGCCCCCGGCCGGATCGTCTCGTCCCGCACAGGACCGTCCCCGTTCCCGTCGCTCACGCCGGACCGGGGCCCGCGCCGCGTTGTTTGTAGAGGCTGATGCTGACCGTGCGGTCGTCGGCGACCGTGGAGTCGACCTTGCCGGCCAGTGCGGAGAGCACCGTCCAGGCGAAGGTGTCGCGCTCGGGGGCGCGGCCGTCCGTCGTGGGCGCCGAGACGGTCACCTCGAGGGAATCGCCGACGAGCCGGAACACGCAGCTGAGGACGGAGCCCGGCACGGCCTGCTGAAGCAGGATCGCGCAGGCCTCGTCGACCGCGATGCGAAGATCCTCGATCTCGTCGAGAGTGAAGTCCAAGCGCGCTGCGAGGCCGGCCGTGGCCGTACGCAGCACCGACAGGTAGGCACCCGCAGCGGGCAGCCGGACCTCTACGAAGTCCTGGTTCCCGGGCTCGCCTGCGATCTGGGACACCCTCACCTCCAAGGTGGCACAAACTCGTTCGAGGCTCCGGGACGGATGCCCGGGGCCGTGCGGTCCGTCGTCGGTCCAGTGGTTCGGCGACGCTGTCGCGACCCATGATGCCGTGTCGCCGAGACCACCACTTCCTGATCACTCATGGTAGGCACATGAGCACACACAGTGGCTAGTGGTCTGCGGCGGTCAATTGCGAAGAACCGGCGCCGGTTTGACGTACCCAGGCCTCAGACGATCGAACCGTCCACGAAGCACCAGCGCCAGCTCTCGGAGCATTCGAAACTGCGCATCACCGGATGACCGGTCGCCGCGAAGTGCGCCGAGGCGTGCTTCAGCGGCGAGGAGTCGCAGCAGCCGACGTGTCCGCAGACCAGGCAGAGCCGCAGCTGCACGGGATGGGTGCCGGCCGCCAGGCACTCGGGACAGGTGTCGTCGAGCGGGGCGGGCTCGGGGCGCGGCAGTTCGGATACATGCAGGCACTCACTCATGATGGCCACGTTACGTCGGATGTGAGGACTGTGAGATGGACGCATTGCCGCTGGTGGCACTCGTCGCGGCAAGCGCGGCGGTGGCGGGCGCCGCCCGCCGGACACCGGTGCCCGCCCCGCTGCTGCTGGTCGCCGCCGGGCTGCTGGCCTCGTACCTGCCGGGGGTGCCGAGCTACACCCTGGACGCGCACGTCGTGCTGCCGCTGCTGCTGCCGCCCCTGCTGTACACCGCGGCGGTCGACAGCTCGTACCTGGACCTGCGGGCCAATCTGCGGCCCGTCGCCCTGCTCTCCGTGGGGTACGTGCTCTTCGCGACGTTCGCGGTGGGATGGCTGGCCTACCTCCTCGTGCCGGACCTGCCGCTCACCGCCGCGCTGGTGCTCGGCGCCGTGATCGCCCCGCCGGACGCCGTCACCGCCGCGGCGATCGCCCGCCGGGTGGGCCTGCCCGCCCGGGTCACCACGATCCTCCAGGGCGAGTCCCTGGTGAACGACGCCACCGCGATCACCGCCTTCAAGGTGGTGCTCGCCGCCGCGGTCGGCGAGGGCATGGGCTGGGGCGAGGGGATCGGGGAGTTCCTGCTGGCCTCCGTCGGCGGCGTCGGCGTGGGGCTGCTGCTGATGGTGCCGCTGCACTGGCTGCGCACCCATCTGAGGGAGGCGCTGCTCCAGAACACACTGTCGCTGCTGATCCCCTTCGTGGCGTACGCGGCGGCGGAGCGCGTGCACGCCTCCGGTGTGCTCGCCGTGGTCGTCGTCGCGCTCTACCTGGGGCACCGCTCCTGGCAGGTCGACTTCGCGACCCGGCTCCAGGAGGCGGCGGTCTGGAAGATGGTCGCGTTCGTCCTGGAGTCCGCGGTCTTCGCGCTGATCGGCCTGCAGCTGCCCTTCGTCCTCAGGGAGCTGGGCACCTACAGCGTGCTGGAGGCGGTCCAGTACGCGGTCCTCGTGTTCGTCGCCGTGGTGGTGGTGCGCTTCCTGTGGGTGTACCCGGCCAGCTATCTCCCGCTGTGGCTCTCCCGGCGCATCAGGGAGCGCGAGGGCCCGCTGCCCCCGACGTCCCCCCTGATCGTCGGCTGGGCCGGGATGCGCGGGGTCGTCTCGCTGGCCATCGCCTTCTCGATCCCCGTCGTCACGCACGACGGGGCGGACTTCCCGGCACGCAGCCTGGTGCTGTTCCTGACCTTCACCACCGTCATCGGGACCCTCGTCGTCCAGGGGCTCAGCCTGCCCCTCCTGGTGCGGGTGCTGAAGCTGCCGGGGCGCGACGAGCGGGCCGAGACACTGGCCGAGGCCCAGGCGCAGAGCGAGGCGTCCACGGTCGCGGACGCCCGGCTGGACGCCCTGCTCGCAGATCCGCGCAACGCCCTGCCCGACCCCCTCACCGAGCGGCTGCGCACCGTGATGGAACGCCGCCGCAACGCCGTGTGGGAGAGGCTCGGCCGGCCGAACCCGGTCACCGGAGAGTCGGCGGACGACACCTACCGACGGCTCGCGAGGGAGATGATCGCGGCCGAGCGCGAGGTGTTCGTACGCCTCAGGGACGAGCGGCGGATCGACGACGAGATGCTGCGCGCCCTGCTGCGCCGGCTGGACCTGGAGGAGGCCGCCGCCTACCGGGAGTCGGACGGCTCCGGGGGTTGATCCCGGGGCTCGGGGCCGCCGGTGACGACGGCGGTGACCGTGGACCCCGCGGGGAACGCGCCCTCCCCGGCCAGCACGGTCAGCCCGTACAGCAGCTTGGCCACATAGAGCCGCTCGACGGGCAGACCGTGCCGGTCCTCGAAGTCGTCGGCGAAGGCGTGCAGCTCCGGGGGCGTGCGGGCGTACCCGCCGAAGTGGAAGCGCTCGTCGAGGGACCACCGCCCGGCCGGGCCGCCGAAGGCCTCCCGCTGGAGACCGCGCACCGCCTCGCCCAGGAAGCCGCCGCGCAGCACGGGGACGCCCAGGGCACGCTGCCGGCCGTCCAGGCCGGCGGCCAGCCCGGCGAGGGTGCCGCCGGTGCCGCAGGCGACGGCCACCGTGCCGGTCCGGCCGCGCAGTTCGCGGCCGAGCTCTGTGCAGCCCTGTGCGGCGAGCGCGTTGCTGCCGCCCTCCGGGACGACCACGCAGTCCCCGAAACGGCTCAGCAGGCCGTCCAGGACCTCGGGAGCGGTCTTCGCGCGGTAGGTCGTCCGGTCCACGAAGTGCAGACGCATGCCGTCGGCCGCGCAGCGGGCGAGGGAGGGGTTCAGCGGGCGGTGGGCCAGCTCCTCGCCCCGTACGACGCCGACCGTGGGGAACCCGAGGAGGCGTCCGGCGGCGGCCGTGGCCCGCAGGTGGTTCGACCAGGCCCCGCCGAAGGTCAGCACGGTCCGGCCGGCCGCGGTCCGCAGGTTGGGGGCGAGCTTGCGCCACTTGTTTCCCGGCAGCTCGGGGTGGATCAGGTCGTCGCGCTTGAGCAGCAGGGTCACCCCGTGACGGGAGAAGCGCTCGTCCTCGGCCGGCTGCAGCGGTGAGGGAAGCACCGGCTGCAGCCGGGAGAGGTCGAGCGCTCCGTGGTCCATGCCCCCATTGTGGGCGGTGCCGCGCGGGTGACCGGTGCCGCGCGGGCGGGCGGTGCCGAGCGGCCCTACTTCAGGCGGTCGTGGATCCGGTTGCGCATCCCCGGCATGGAGAAGCCCCGCGGATCGACCTTGCCGGGCTGCCACTCCCGGTGCCCGATGACCGAGGGGGCGTTCCAGCCGTGGAAGCGGCAGACCGCGGCGGAGGCCTTCTCTATCGCTTCGAGCTGGACGGCGGGCCAGGGGTCCTTCCCGTCGCCGAGGTTCTCGCACTCGAAGCCGTAGAAGTGCCGGTTGCCGTCGGTGTTGGCCTCGTTGACCGCCGGCAGGCCCTTCTCCGCGATGACGGCCCGCAGGACGTCGTCGTCCCCGAGCCCGGCGTGGTTGGCACGGCCGTAGCCGACCAGATGGACCCGCCCGTCCTTGGCGATCACGCCGTGGCAGAGCGGGCCCGGCAGGCCCGCGTAGCCGTCGCGGCAGATCTCGACGGTGCGCGCCGTGCCCTTGGTGACGGTGTGGTGCAGCATCACGCCGTGCACCGGCCCCCAGGGCCCCTTGTGGTTGCGGTTGTGGGTACGCCAGTCGCCGACCTGGACGACGGTGAGCCCCTCGTCCTTCAGTGCCTTCAGGAAGTTGCTCGCGGACATGGGTGAGGACATGGCCGACTCCTTCTGTTCGCCGGGGAGCGAGTCCGTACAGCGCTTCTACCGGAACACAAGGCTCCGGTAAACCTGTTCGGACGGTGTTCGCGCCGTGTGCGATCCGATCCGGACAGTGCGCGTGCCCCGGCTGGGCGCGCTCAGTCCTGGGCGGACCCGCCGGGCGCCGGGGAACCGCGCGGCGCCGGGACGCGCGGCCGCCCGTACGGGTGCGCGGCCGTCCCGCCCGCCGGACCCCGTCCCACCGGTGCGGACACGCCCCGGGGCGCCCGCCCCCGACCGGGCGGGGGCGCGTCATCATGGAGGGGCGCGGCCCCGCGGCGGATGCGGGGCGCGCCAGGGCGAGAGAGGTGGTCAGCGGCCGTGCAGCAGCCGAACGCAGCCGACGGGATCCCGGCGGCCAAGGTCATCACCGACCCGGACAGCCTGGGCCGGTACGCGCGCGACGAGGCGGAGTGGGCCCCGGCGGGGCTGCCCCTCGCCGTCGTACGGCCGCAGGACACCGAGGAGGTCCGGGCCGTCGTCGCGTACTGCGCCGAGCACCGGATCCCGGTGGTCCCGCGCGGAGCGGGCACGGGGCTGTCGGGCGGGGCCAACGCGGTGGACGGCGCGGTCGTCCTCTCCTTCGAGGACATGAACCGGATCCTGCGCATCGACCCGGTGGAGCGCCTCGCCGTCGTCCAGCCGGGCGTCGTCAACGACGACCTGCGCGCCGCCTGCGCCGAACAGGGCCTCTGGTACCCGCCGGACCCGGCGAGCTCGCCCTGGTCCACCATCGGCGGCAACGCGGCCACCAACGCGGGCGGCATGTGCTGCGTCAAGTACGGCGTGACCCGCGACTACGTGCTCGGGCTTGAGGCCGTCAACGGCCTCGGCGAGGTCGTGCGGGTGGGCCGGCGGACCGCGAAGGGGGTCGCCGGGTACGACCTGTGCGGCCTGCTCGTCGGCTCCGAGGGCACCCTCGGCGTGATCACCGAGATCACCGTGAAGCTGCGCGGCGCCCGGCCCCCGGAGCGCACGGTGGCGGGCTTCTTCGACTCGGTCGTCGCGGCCGGCGACGCGGTGAGCCGGGTGACGGCGGCGGGGGTCGTGCCCTCCGCGCTCGAACTCCTCGACCGGCACTGCCTGAAGGCCGTCGACGACTGGAAGAACATGGGCCTCGCGGCGGACGCGCACGCGATCCTGCTCGGCCGGGTGGACACCCCGGGGGCCGCGGGCGACGCCGAGGCCGAGACCGTACGGGCCTGTTTCGCGGAGGCCGGCGCGGTGTGGGCCGAGGTCTCCACCGACCAGGCGGAGGCGGACGCCCTCTTCCAGGCCAGGCGGCTCGCCTACCCCGCGCTGGAACGGCTGGGGCCGGTCCTCACCGAGGACGTCGTCGTGCCGCGCTCCCAGGTGCCGCGGATGCTGGCCCGCGTCGAGGAGATCGCCGCCGAGCACGAGGTCCTCAT
This sequence comes from Streptomyces sp. NPDC006296, assembly GCF_040613235.1. Classification (NCBI taxonomy): domain Bacteria; kingdom Bacillati; phylum Actinomycetota; class Actinomycetes; order Kitasatosporales; family Streptomycetaceae; genus Streptomyces; species Streptomyces sp. NPDC006296. The sequence continues at coordinate 29,442 of NZ_JBEXRT010000010.1, forward strand.
CGCCAACATCGCCCACGCCGGCGACGGGAACCTCCACCCGCTGATCATCACCGAGCCGGGCGACGACGCGGCCAGGGCCCGCGCCCAGCTCGCCTTCGAGGACATCCTCGACGCGGCCATCGCGCTCGGCGGCACGGTCACCGGAGAACACGGCGTGGGCCTGCTGAAGATGGGCGGCATGGACCGCGAGCTCGGTCCCGTCAACCTCGCCATGCAGCGGGCGGTCAAGGCCGCCCTCGATCCGTACGGCATCCTCAACCCGGGCAAGGTCGTCGTGTCGGGAGCGCCGCTCGTCCCCTGAGCGGCCGCGGCGGTCTGCGCCGGTCCGCGGCGGCCCGCGCCGGTCTGCGCCGGTCTGCGGCGGCCCGCCGGCCGGACGCCGGCCGCGGGACCCGGCCGGCGCGGGGGAGGACCCCCGCCGCACCGTCGTGAGCCCCGGGGGCGCCGGCTCGTTCGTTCATCCGTCCGGAGCCGCTGCTCCCGGCCCTGCCCCGGGCCCCGGGGTGTGCCGACATGCCCCGCACGGGCCCGAATAGTCACACTCTTTTGTGTAATAGCGCGCGGTGTCCTCCGGCTGCAAGTCTTCTTCTCGCAGGTCAGACCATGATCGAGAGGATGTCGGATGTCCGTTGGTGAAGAGGTTCGCGACACGCAGCCGCCGCAGCAGAGTCTCGGCACAGCGGCTGCGCGGAACCTCGCGACGACGACCAAGTCCGCCCCGCAGATGCAGGAGATCAGCTCGCGGTGGCTGCTGCGCATGCTCCCCTGGGTGCAGGTGCAGGGCGGCACGTACCGGGTGAACCGCAGGCTGAGCCACTCGGTCGGGGACGGCAGGGTGACCTTCGTCCAGACGGGCGACCGGGTCGCGGTCATCCCCGCCGAGCTCGGAGAGCTCCCCGCGCTGCGCGACTTCGCGGACGAAGAGGTCCTGTCGGAGCTGGCGCGCCGGTGCGAGCAGCGCGACGTCGAGGCCGGCGAGGTGCTCGCCTCGTCCGGCGAGGCCGCCGACCGCGTCCATCTGCTGGCCCACGGCAGGGTCGAGAAGATCGGCACCGGCCCGTACGGCGACGAGACGGTGCTCGGAGTCCTCGCCGACGGCGCCTACTTCGGCGACCACGTCCTGGTGGACGGCGACGCGACCTGGGAGTACACCGCCCGCGCGGTGACCGCCTGCACCCTGCTGACCCTGCGCCGCTCGGACGTGCTCAACCTCGCCGCGCGGGCCGACTCGCTCCGCGACCACCTCGCCGGGCTCCTCGCCATTCCGCACCAGCGGACCAACCCCTACGGCGAGGCGGAGATCGACCTCTCGGCCGGGCACGTGGGCGAGAGCGTCGTCCCGCACACCTTCGTCGACTACGAGTCGGCGCCCCGTGAGTACGAACTGAGCGTCGCCCAGACCGTGCTGAAGGTCCACAGCAGGGTCGCCGACCTCTACAACCAGCCGATGAACCAGACCGAGCAGCAGCTGCGGCTCACGGTCGAGGCGCTGCGGGAGCGCCAGGAGCACGAGCTCGTCAACAACCGGGAGTTCGGCCTCCTCAACAACTGCGACTACGGACAGCGGATCCAGCCCCACGACGGCGCGCCCGGCCCCGACGACATGGACGAACTCCTGTCGCGGCGGCGCGGATCGAACCTCTTCCTCGCCCACCCGCGGGCCATCGCGGCCTTCGGGCGCGAGTGCAACAAGCGCGGCCTGGTGCCGGAGAGCGTCGAGGTCGGCGGGCACCACGTGCCCGCCTGGCGCGGGGTGCCGATCTTCCCCTGCAACAAGATCCCGGTCACCGACGCCCGCACCACCTCGATCATCTGCATGCGGACCGGTGAGGAGGACCAGGGGGTCATCGGGCTCCAGCAGAGCGGCATCCCGGACGAGATCGAGCCGAGCCTCTCGGTCCGCTTCATGGGCATCGACGAGCAGGCGATCATCTCGTACCTCGTGACGGCGTACTACTCCGCCGCCGTCCTCGTGCCCGACGCCCTCGGGGTCCTGGAGAACGTGGAGGTGAGCCGCTGGCGGTGACGCCCCCGGGGCCCGGGCCCGGTGCACCGCCCGGGCCCCCGGCAGGCCGAGGCCGCGACCAAGGTGCCCGTGGCACCCGGAAGGAATCACCGTGACCATGACCAGTACGGACGCCGCGATGGAGGAGCACAAGGCCGTCGCGCTCCTGGAGCGCACCCGTGACGCCGTCGACCCGCACCTCCGGGCCGCCGTGGAGACGCTGCCCGGGGGGATCCGCAGGGTCGCCCTCTACCACTTCGGCTGGCAGAACGCCGACGGGACGCCCGCGTCGGGGCAGGCCGGCAAGGCCATCAGGCCCGCGCTCGTCCTGGCCGCCGCGCGGGCGCTGGGAGGGGACCCGGAGGCCGCGATGCGGGCGGCCGTCGCCGTCGAGCTCGCGCACAACTTCACCCTGCTCCACGACGACGTCATCGACGAGGACACCACCCGGCGGCACCGGCCCACGGCCTGGGCGGTGTTCGGCGTGCCGGACGCCGTCATCACGGGGGACGCCATGTTCTCCCTCGCGCTGCGCCTCCTGGCGGACGACCCGCACCCGGCGTCCCCGCAGGCCGCGTTGCGGCTCTCCACCTGCGTCATCGAGCTCTGCGCGGGACAGCAGGCCGACTGCGGCCTGGAGGACCGCGGGCCCGAGGACGTCACGCTGGACGAGACCCTCACCATGGCCATGGCCAAGACCGGTGCCCTGCTCGGCTGCGCGTGCGCCCTGGGCGCGCTCTACGCCGGTGCGGACGAGCGGGCCGTGCGCGCCATGGACGGCTTCGGGAGGGAGGCGGGGCTCGCCTTCCAGCTCATCGACGACCTGATCGGCATCTGGGGGGACATCGCCCGCACGGGCAAACCGGTCGGGGCCGACCTGACCGCCCACAAGAAGTCCCTGCCGGTGGTCGCCGCGCTCACCTCGGGCACCCCGGCCGCCGCCGAACTGGCCGCCCTGTACCGGGGCGCCATGAACACACCGGAGGAGGTGCGGGGCGCCGCCGACGCGGTCGAACGCGCGGGCGGCCGCGACTGGGCCCAGGCCACCGCCGCGGACCGGATGGCCCGGGCCGTCCACCACCTGTCGCGCGCGGTTCCCGATCCGTCCGACACCGGGGACCTGCTCGCCCTCGCCGAGTTCGTCACCCGCAGGACCCACTGAACCGCATGAGCGGGAGCGCCCGCGACAGGCGTCCGGGACCGGCTCCACCGGCCCGCCGGCGGGCCGTCCCGGGCCCGGGGAGCGGGGCTCCGGGGCCGGCGCGGCGGAAGGGGAGGGTGCCGCCGGACGGGTGCCGGGGCCGGGCTACAGTCCCTGCTCATGACAGATGAGTCGTGGGCAGGCTGGTACCGGGACCGCCATGGTTCAGAGGCCGTCATTCTCACCACGGACGGACAGCAGCTCCGCATCCGGGTCCGGGGCACGGACTTCGAGGGCGAGAGCTTCGACGGTCTGGCGCCGGTGGCGGACGCACCGGACCCGGACGGGCCGTTCGACCTGGTGGACGGCGTGCTCGACGGCTGCGTACTGGAGTGGGACCTCCCGCTCCCGGTCCTGGTCGCCGGTACGGTCCGCCAGGCCACGCTCAGCTGCCTGCTGTCCCTGCGCCGGGCGGACCCGGACCTCTGCCTGGCCCTCCATCTGGACGGCGCGGTGTACGAGTCGAACCGCGCCGAGGGGGACTTCGCCGCCGCGCTGGCCACGGTCCAGCGGGTCCTTCCACCGGACATCCACCTGCAGACGTGCATCGCCTGCGCCTTCTCGGACTACTTCCCGGCCCCGGTCCGCGGTCTGTCCGGCGGGCTCGCCTGCTTCCGCGGCGCGAAGGACGCCTACCGCGACGCGGCGGGCGGTGACGAGGTCGCCGGCCTCTGGGACCGGCGCACCGGATCCGTCCAGGAGATATGGAGCTGCCGGGAGTTCGAGCCCCGTCCGGCGCACGGCGCCGGCACCGGCCACCGGGGCGCCTTCCCGCTCGCACCGGCCTGAGCGGGCCACGGCCCCCCGTTGTCACGGGCCTGAGCCGGTCACGGCCCCGCTCTCACCGGCTTGAGCCGGCACGGCGGCCCCCGCCGCACGGCCCGGGGGCCGCTCCGCCGGTGCGGAACGGCCCCCGGGCGGCGTGCCGCCGTCGTGTCGGGATCGCGTCAGGAGGTGGCGCGGGCGAGGGCGGCCGCGAAGCCGTTCTGCCAGAGGCTGTTCACCTGCGAGCGCTCGGTGGCGTTCGGGTAGGCGTTCGTGCAGGACGTGCCGGGGCCGCCACCGGACATGAGCTCGCTGCACGGGCCGGTGTAGTGGTCGGGCAGCCCGAGCACGTGCCCGGTCTCGTGGGCGGTGACCCGGGTCGAGTTGTACTGCTGGTTCTGCGCGTAGTCCAGGAAGATGTAGCCGCTGCCGTGGCCGTTCGTGCTCGCGTACGAACCCCGGGAGTCGTTGCCCTCGTAGTAGTCGAAGTCGGCGTTCGAGCCCTCCTGCAGCTTGACGTTGCTGACCGAGCTGTTCCAGATGCTGGTGCTGCTGGCTATCTGGCTGCGGAAGCTGGGGGCGTTGGTGGTGCTGTAGACGACGGTGACCGCCGCGGCGCCCGGGTTCGCGGCCCGCTTCTCGGCGACCGACTTCATGACGGCGTCGAAGAACGCCTTGTTCGCCTTGGCGTTCTCGCTCGAACCGGCGTACGCGGCGTAGCCGGCCTGAGCGGCGGTCACCCCGGCCGGGGACGCGGGGGCGGGAGCGGCGGCGACCGCGGGGGTGGTGCCCAGCGCGGCGGCGACGCCGAGTCCGAGACCTGCCAGAGCCGACATCAGAGCTGTCCTGGAGTGTCGCATGGGGGGTGTCTCCTACCTGTCCGAAGAACCCCGCCCGGGAGCCGGACGAGGAACGGGTGGGGGGTACGGAGAGAGTGTCGGGGCAGCCGGGCCCGCGGCGGATGATGTCAACCGGTGATAGCGCCGCCCTATCACCCGGTCCGCCTGCACGGACGACCGGCGGGAAGCGCACAGAATCAGCACAGCACCGGCCGCCCCGACACCCCTGTTCGGCCCGGTTGGTGACGGTTGGGGCATCTGGTGCTCGACATGCGAACAGCCATACCCTCGCCGTCATGGAGCTGGAGGTGAGACACCTCAGGGCGCTCTGCGCCATCGCCGACACGGGCAGCCTGCACCAGGCGGCACGGCGGCTCGGCGTCAGCCAGCCCTCCCTGACGACCCAGCTCCAGCGGATCGAACGGAGCATGGGCGCCGAGCTGTTCCGCCGGGGCAGGACGGGTTGCCGGCCGACCCTGCTGGGACGCGCCGTACTCAGCCGCGCCCGCCCCCTGGTGGACGGCATGACGGCGCTGGTCGGCGCCGCGATGGCGGAGGCCGAGGCCGCCCGGGCCGGCGGTCCGCGCCTGCGCATCGGTTCCACCGCGAGCCGGGTCATCGGCGGCTGGCTCCGCGGCCTGCGGGTGAGGCTGCCCGGCACCGACATCTCGCTCCGGGTGGACGTCTCCGCCCGGGCCCTGCTGGGGGAGGTGGCGGCCGGACGGCTCGACGTCGCCTTCGTGCACGAGGTCGAGGGCTTCCCGCTCGCGGTCCCGGACGGGCTCGTCCAGCGGGTACTCGTCGAGCGGGAACCGCAGTTCATCTCCCTGGCCCGGGACCACCCCGCGGCGGGACGGCCGGTGGTGGACCTCGACGACCTGGCCGGCGACCGGTGGATGGTCGACCCCTCGGTGGACGGCGAATGGGACGGGGTCCGGCGGGTCCTGGGCGCCGCGGGCATCGACCCGCCCGTCCTGCACGGGGACTACCTCACCGCGGCCTCGCTGGTCGTGCTCGGCGAGGCGGTCGCCCCCTGCCAGCCGACCTCGGGCCCGCGCGACGACATGGTCATCCGCCCGCTGCGCGGCGACCCGCTGGCGGTGCGGCTCCTGCTGGTCTCGCGGCCGGGCGCCGGCACCGACGCGGTGTACGAGGAGCTGGAAGGGGCCTACCGCGACGCAGCACGCCGCGCCGAGGAGTACCACCGGTGGCTGCTGCGCCACCACAGCCCCCTCGCGCACACGGGCTGAGCGGGAGAGTCCCCCGTTCCGCCGAGAGCGAGGAACCGTTGTCCCCGCACGTCCCGGCGGGCACGATCGCGGGATGAGGCTCCTGATGCTGGGCGGTACGGAATTCGTCGGACGCGCCGTCACCGACGCGGCGCGCGCACGCGGGTGGGAGGTCACGGTCTTCCACCGAGGACACCACCCGGCACCGGCCGGCGTGCGGACGCTGACCGGCGACCGGACGACGGGCGGGGCCGGCCTCCGCGCCCTGGCCGACGGCACCTGGGACCTGGTGGTCGACACCTGGAGCGGCGCCCCCTCGGCCGTGCGGGACGCGGCCCGGCTGCTGGCGGACAGAGCAGGGCACTTCAGCTACGTCTCCAGCAGGTCCGTGTACGCCCACCCCGCCCCGGCCGGACTGGCGGAGGACGGCCCGCCGGTGGCCGGCGCCTCCGCCGACGCCGGCCCCGACGTCCCCTACCCCCTGGCCAAGCGCGGCGGGGAGCTCGCCGCGCTCGACGCCTTCGGCGACCGGGCGCTGCTGGCCCGGCCCGGGCTGATCCTCGGCCCCGGTGAGAACATCGGCCGTCTGCCGTGGTGGCTGGGCAGGACCGCACGGGGCGGACCCGTCGTCGCCCCGGGGCCGCCGGACGCGGGCATCCAGTACATCGACGCCCGTGACCTGGCGGACTGGCTGCTGGACGCGGCGGCCGACGGCCTGTCGGGGGCGTACAACACCGTGAGCCGCCCGGGACACGCGACCATGGGGGAACTCCTGGACGCCTGCGTCCGGGTCACCGGGTCCCGCGCCCGGCTCCGGTGGATCGAACCGGAGACGCTCCTCGCCGCGGGCGTCGAGCCGTGGACGGACCTGCCGGTGTGGCTGCCCGCCGGCGAACTCCACGACACCCTGCACCGGGGTGACGTCACCAAGGCACACGCGGCCGGGCTGCGCTGCCGACCGGTCGCCGACACGGTCGCCGACACCTGGGCCTGGATGCGCGAGCTGGGCGGCACGGTCCCGCAGCGGCCGGACCGGCCGGCCGTCGGTCTCGACGCGCGGACCGAGGCGAAGCTCCTCGGGGCGCCCGGCAGCCCTTAACGTGGCCCGATGACCGAACAGTTGCTGCACCTCACCGAAGAGCCCCTGTGGGAGGCCGCCCGCACGGCGGGGACGTACGAGTGGTCCACCCGGGGCCGCACCCTGCGCGAGGAGGGGTTCATCCACTGCTCGCTCCCTCACCAGCTCCCCGCTGTGGCGAAGGCGGTGTACGGGTCCGGCACCGAGGGCCTGGTGGTCCTCGTCATCGACACCGGCCGGCTCACGGCGCCCGTCCGGTACGAGGCGGTGGAGCCCGGCGGCGAGGAGTTCCCGCACCTCTACGGGCCCCTGCCGGTGAGCGCGGTCGTGGAGGTGCGCCCCTGGACGCAGCGGACCGCTCGCGCCACGGACGGAGGCGGAGCCCGGTGACCGGCCCCCTCGTCGCGGTGACCGGGGCGAGCGGCGCGGTCGGCGGCCGGGTGGCCGCGCGGCTCACCGGGGCCGGCGCCCCCGTGCGCCTCCTCGGCCGGGACCCCTCCCGGCTGCCCCGCCTGCCCGGCGCGGTCGCCGCACCCCCGGCGGCGTACGGCGACGCCGATGCCATGCGCCGCGCCCTCGACGGCGCGCACACCCTGTTCCTCGTCTCCGCCCACGAGAGCCCCGGCCGGGTGGCGGAGCACACCACCGCGGTCGACGCGGCCCTCGCCGCGGGTGTCGAACGCATCGTGTACGTGTCGTTCCTCGGCGCGGCAGCGGACGCGACGTTCACCTTCGCCCGCGACCACTGGCACACCGAGGAGCACCTGCGGGCGTCCGGCGTGCGCCACACGTTCCTGCGGGACAGCTGGTACCTCGCGGGCATCCCGGCCATGACGGGGCCCGACGGCGTGCTGCGCGGCCCCGCCGGGGAGGGGCGGGTCTCGGCCGTCTCCCACGAGGACATCGCGGACGCGGCGACCGCCGTCCTGCTCGACGCGGGCACGGACCACGACGGTGCGACGTACGACCTCACGGGCCCGGAGGCGTTCACCCTGGCCGAAGCGGCCGAGGAGCTGAGCCGGCACACCGGCCGCACGATCCGCTACGTCCCCGAGACCGAGCAGGAGGCCTACGCCTCCCGCGCCCGCCACGGGGCGGAGGACTGGGAGGTGACCGGCTGGGTCACGTCGTACGAGGCCATCGCGGCCGGTGAGATGGCGGTGGTCTCGGACGCCGTCCCCACCCTCACGGGTCGGCCCGCCGCGAACCTGGCCGACTACCTCCGGGAGCACCCGGACAGCTACCGCCACCTCCTGCCGGAGACCTGACCGGACCCGGCACGGTCAGGTCCGAGGCACCGGCGGGACCTGACCGACGCGAGGCGCCGAGGACCGGCAAGCCCGGCGTACGGTCCCGGTCGGCGCGCATCCGCGGCCGGACAGAGGACCGCACCCGGTCCGTGCGTGAGCGCCGGGTGCGGCGCCCGACGGGCCGGGTGCGGAACGGTGGGCTGTCTGACCGGCGAAACCGCAGGTCAGACTGCCTAACCGGAGATCAGGCCTTCTTGGTCTCCCAGAAGATCGTGTCGATCTGGGCGATCAGGTCCAGAGCCTTCTGGCCCGTGGCCGGGTCGTTCGAGCCCTTGGCCGCGGAGAGCGCCTTCAGGGTGTCGTTGACCAGCTGGTGCAGCTCCGGGTACTTCTCGAAGTGCGGGGGCTTGAAGTAGTCGCTCCAGAGCACCGAGACGTGGTGCTTCGCGAGCTCGGCACGCTGTTCCTTGATCAGAACGGCGCGCGTGCGGAAGTCCGCGTCCTCGTTGGCCTGGTACTTCTCCTGGACGGCCTTGACGGACTCCGCCTCGATGCGGGCCTGGGCCGGGTCGTACACGCCGCAGGGCAGGTCGCAGTGGGCGCTGACCTTCACCTTGGGGGCAAACAGGCGGGAAAGCATGGAGCTGTCCTTCCTCGTGATCGTCTTCTCAGGTGGGACATTACTCCGTGGGAAGCCTCTTTTTGCGGGTGCCCCCTGCGGCTTAGGTCAAAAGTCCGGGGTCCGGACGGGACCGGTGGCCGAAAATACGGAGCGGTGCGCGTAGCCGTGTACCGGAGGATGGACCGGGAGGTGCCACAGATGCCGGAACCGGCAGAGGAGCCGTGGAGCGGGCGGACGGCGCGCAGGCCGTTGCAGCTGGTGGAGGTGACGGGCCCGTCGATGGTGCCGACGCTCTACCACGGGGACCTGCTGCTCGTGCAGCGCGGTGCGCCGGTGCGACCGGGTGACGTGGTGATCCTGCGTCACCCGCTCCAGCAGGACCTGCTGGTCGTGAAGCGGGCCGCCGAGCGGCGTACCGGCGGCTGGTGGGTGCTCGGCGACAACTCGTTCGCGGGCGGGGACAGCACGGACTACGGCACGGTGCCCGAGGAGCTCGTGCTGGCCCGGGTGCGGGCCCGCTACCGGCCGCTGCGGAAGGATCAGCGGTCGGTGCGGGGGCTGCTGGGCTGGGCGGTGTCGGCGGTGCGCCGGGTCTCACCCGCGCGGTCGGCCTCCAGGCGTTTGCGGGCCCGGTAGGCGGCCACGTTCGCCCGGGTCGCGCAGCGGTCCGAGCAGTAGCGCCGGGAGCGGTTGGTCGAGGTGTCGAGATAGGCGTTGCGGCAGGGTTCGGCCTCGCACAGGCCGAGCCGTTCCACGCCGTGCGAGGTGAGGTGGAAGGCGAGGCCCATCGCCGCGATCGCGGCAAAGCCCGCGGTCGCGTTCGACGGGTGGTCGGCGAGATGCATGTGCCAGTCCGGTGTGCCGTCCTCGTCCCGGATGTCGTGGCCGGAGATCTGCGGGCTCACCGGGAACTCCAGCAGCAGGGAATTGAGCAGATCGACCGCGAGGGTCTCGTCGCCCTCGTCCGCCGCCTCGAAGACCGCGCGCAGCCGGGCCCGTACGGACCGGAAGCGGGTCACGTCCCCGTCGGTCGCGCGACGGGCCGCCTGGGCGTTGGCGCCGAACAGGTCACGGACGGACTCGACCGTGGTCAGGGAGTCCTTGCCGCGGACCGGCTCCTCGGTGTTGACCAGCCGCACCGCGTAATCCGAGTAATAAGCCAGTTCCACGTGTAGTCCTTACGGCGTCGGGCGTGGTGGATACGCCGCCCAGTGTAATGGGTAGAGGGCGCATATGGGCATTACCCGCAGAGGTGACGAGGCGGAGGTCCGGGCAGGGGGTCCCGCGCGACGGCGGGAGCTGCGAGGCCGTGGAGCCGGCCGCGACGGCGAGGAGGGCGGTACGGAGCCCGAGCCCGTACCGCCCTCCTCGTCGTGTCCGGTGGCCTACAGCACCTTCGACAGGAACGACTTCGTCCGGTCGTGCTGCGGGTTCGTCAGGACGTCCCGCGGATGGCCCGACTCGACCACGACGCCGTCGTCCATGAAGACCAGCGCGTCACCGACCTCCCGGGCGAAGCCCATCTCGTGGGTGACCACGATCATCGTCATGCCGTCCTCGGCGAGGCCGCGCATGACGTCCAGGACGTCGCCGACCAGCTCGGGGTCCAGGGCCGAGGTGGGCTCGTCGAAGAGCATCAGCTTCGGCTCCATGGCCAGGGCGCGGGCGATGGCCACCCGCTGCTGCTGTCCGCCGGAGAGCTGGGACGGGTAGTTGCCCGCCTTGTCGGACAGGCCCACCCGGTCCAGCAGCCGCTCGGCGCGGGCCCGGGCGACGGCCCTGGCCTCGCCCTTGACCTGCACCGGCGCCTCCATGACGTTCTCCACGGCCGTCATGTGCGGGAACAGGTTGAAGCGCTGGAAGACCATGCCGATGTCGCGGCGCTGGAGGGCGACCTCGCTGTCCTTCAGCTCGTAGAGCTTGTCGCCCCTCTGCCGGTAGCCGACCAGGTCACCGTCGACGTACAGCCGTCCGGCGTTGATCTGCTCCAGGTGGTTGATGCACCGCAGGAACGTCGACTTGCCGGAACCGGACGGGCCGATCAGGCAGAACACCTCACGCGGGGCGACCTCCAGGTCGATCCCCTTGAGGATGTGCGCGGGGCCGAAGGACTTGTGGACGCCCTCGGCCTTCACCATGGCGTTCATGCGGAGACACCTCCCGACGGACGGTTGCTGAAGGAGGTGAGCGCCACCCTGACCCGCTGCAACGGGGTGAGCGGCAGGCTGCGCAGGGTGCCCCGGGCGTAGCGCCGCTCCAGGTAGTACTGACCCACGCTGAACACGCTGGTCATCACGATGTACCAGATGGAGGCGACGAAGAGCATCTCCATCACCGCGTAGCTGGTCGAGCCGATCTGCGACGTGGAGCGCAGCAGCTCGTTGTAGGTCACCGCATAGACCAGCGACGAGGTCTTCAGCATGTTGATGAACTCGTTGCCGGTCGGCGGGATGATCACCCGCAGGGCCTGCGGGAGCACCACGCGGCGCATCGTCTTCGCCTGGGTCATGCCGAGGGCGTGCGAGGCCTCGGTCTGGCCCTCGTCCACCGACTGGATGCCCGCCCGGACGATCTCCGCCATGTACGCCGCCTCGTTGAGGGCCAGCCCCAGCAGGGCGCACATGAACGGCGTCATCACGTCGGTCATCTCGTCCTTGTAGATGAGCGGGATGTTGAGGACCGGGAAGATCAGGGCCAGGTTGAACCAGAGCAGCAGCTGTACGTAGACCGGGGTGCCCCGGAAGAACCAGATGTACAGCCAGGCCACCCAGCTGGTCACCGGGTTCCTGGAGAGCCGCATGACGGCGAGCACCACACCCAGGACCACACCGAGGGCCATGGCGAGCACGCTGATCATCAGCGTCCGGCCGGCCCCCGCCAGCACGGTGTCGTCGAACAGCTTGTCCTGGACCGCCTGCCACTGGATGTTGCCCTGGGAGAAGGCGTAGACGAGGGACGCCAGCAGCCCGAGCACCACCACGCCGCTGACCCAGCGGCCGACGTGCCGGACGGGGATGGCCTTGATGATCTCCGGTGCCACGGTGGTGGTCGGGGAGGCGGGTGCGTCGGCGACCGATGGGCCGCCGGGCGCCTTGTCGAACTTGTCAGTCACGGTGACTGCCCTTCAGAACCGCGCCGGTCACTTGCCGCCGTTGACGGTGGCCTTGTCGATCGCGCCGGTGCCGGCACCCCACTTGTCGAGCACCTTCTGGTAGGAGCCGTCGGCGATGATCGCGTCCACGGCCTCCTTGAGGGCGTCACGCAGCTCGGTGTTGTCCTTGTTCACGGCGATGCCGAACGGACCGGCGTCGACCTGCTCGCCGACGACCTCGAAGTCCTTGCCGCCGTTGGCCTTGCGGGCCAGGTCCAGCGCGACCGGGTAGTCGTTGACGCCGGCCACGGCGCCGCCCGACTTCACCCGGGTCTGGGCCTCGGTGTCGTTCTCGAAGGACTGGATGTCCACGGCCTTCTTACCGCCGTCGGTGCAGGCCTTCGACTGCTTCTGCAGGGCCTTCTCGTACGTGGTGCCGCGCTGGACCGCCGCGCCCTTGCCGCACAGGTCCTCGATGGACTTGATGCCCTCGGGGTTGCCCTTCTTGGTGTAGACGGCGGTGCCGGCGAGGAAGTAGTCGACGAAGTCGACGCCCTTGCCCAGCTTCTTCCCGCTGTCGTCCAGACCTTCCTGACGCTGCTTGTTGTCCGTGATGGACGACATGGCGATGTCGTGGCGGCCGGTGTTCAGGGCGGTGATCAGGCCGTCGAAGGACCCCGAGGTGAATTCGAACTTCACGCCCAGCTGCTTGCCGAGCGCCGCGGCGAGGTCCGGGTCGACACCGACGATCGTGCCGTTCTCGACGGACTCCATCGGCGCGTACTCGGCGTTCGTGCCGACCTTGATGACACCGGACTTCTGGTACTTCTCCGGGAGCTTGTCGAAGAGCGGGGCGCTGTTCCCGGACGTGCCGTCCCCGGCCTTCTTCGAACCGCTCTCGGTCTGGTCGCCGCAGGCGGTCAGCAGCAGGGTGCCGGCGACCGCGACTGCGCAGACCGCGGCAATCCGGGACTTCGCGGTCGAACGACAGAGGGTGCTTGCGGTCATGATCGAAATCCTCCGGCGGTGAGGGAACGCTGCTGTGTCAGGTGGGTGCGCACGCACCTTCGAGTGACGCCACCTTGTGTGATTAGGGCATCTTGCCATTCGGACGCACCCGATCAGGGGGCCGGGCATGTCAAAATCGGGTAACGGGAGACCCCCGTACCTCAACGGGCCGGTACGGCAAGACCGGACCATCTGCTGGAAAGAGCGCACCCTTCCGGAGAATCTCCGGTGCGTCTCGCCCTACGGACCGTCTTCGTAGCCCTTAGTGGACTTGTCCAGATATTCGGCTATGAGTCATCTCACCGAGTCGGTACCGACTGCCGATACCGACTCGTAAGAGGCCCGGTCCGTCCGGTAAGAAAGACCTTTACACCCCTCATCCGGGGCTCAGGGCGCGTGTGCGGCGCGCCCGCGCGTGGGTGTCCCCCGACCGCGGCGGTCCGACCGCCCGGCGCCGGGAACGTACGCGGTGCCCGCCCACCCCTCCTCAACCAGGAGTGGCCACCCTCACATGATGAAGACTTAAGGGGTCAACACAATGGCAGCGGAGATCGTCAATCCTCGCAGCGACAGCACGACGCACGGTACGGCCGGTGCGGCAGGACCCAGCGGTGCGGACGAGCCCTTCGATCCGGCTTTCGCCCTGCACCGCGGCGGGAAGATGGCCGTGCAGGCCACCGTCCCGATCCGCGACAAGGACGACCTGTCCCTCGCGTACACACCCGGCGTGGCCAAGGTGTGCAGCGCCATCGCCGAGAAGCCCGAGCTCGTCCACGACTACACCTGGAAGTCGCAGGTCGTGGCCGTGGTCACGGACGGCACCGCCGTCCTCGGCCTCGGGGACATCGGCCCCGAGGCGTCCCTCCCCGTGATGGAGGGCAAGGCGATCCTCTTCAAGCAGTTCGGCGGGGTCGACGCGGTGCCGATCGCGCTGGCCACGACCGACGCGGACGAGATCGTCGAGACCGTCGTCCGTCTCGCGCCCTCCTTCGGCGGGGTGAACCTGGAGGACATCTCGGCGCCCCGGTGCTTCGAGATCGAGCGCAAGCTCCAGGAACGTCTCGACATCCCGGTCTTCCACGACGACCAGCACGGCACCGCCGTGGTGACCCTCGCGGCCCTGCGCAACGCGGCGAAGCTGTCCGGCCGGACGCTCGGCGACCTGCGCGCCGTGATCTCCGGCGCGGGCGCGGCGGGTGTGGCCATCGCGAAGTTCCTCCTGGAGGCCGGCATCGGCGACGTCGCCGTCGCCGACCGCAAGGGCATCGTCAGCGGCGACCGCGACGACCTCACGGAGGTCAAGCGCGAGCTGGCGGAGCTCACCAACCGGGCCGGCATCACCGGTTCGCTGGAGACGGCCCTGGCCGGTGCCGACGTCTTCATCGGCGTCTCCGGCGGCACGGTCGCCGAGCCGGCGGTCGCCTCGATGGCGCCCGGCGCCTTCGTGTTCGCCATGGCCAACCCGAACCCCGAGGTCCACCCCGACGTCGCGCACCGGCACGCCGCCGTGGTGGCCACCGGACGGTCGGACTACCCGAACCAGATCAACAACGTGCTGGCGTTCCCCGGGATCTTCGCCGGCGCGCTGCAGGTGCGGGCCTCCCGGATCACCGAGGGCATGAAGATCGCCGCGGCGAACGCCCTGGCGGACGTCGTCGGTGACGAACTGGCCGCGGACTACGTGATCCCGTCGCCCTTCGACGAGCGGGTCGCCCCCGCGGTCACCGCCGCGGTGGCGGCGGCCGCCCGTGCCGAGGGCGTCGCACGGCGCTGACGCCGGACGGGCCCGCCACGCGCCCCGGCCGCCGGTGACCGCCGGCGGCTGGGGCGCGCGTCACACCGGCGGACGGTTACCTCACGGCGCGTCACGGCCTATCGTCGGGGCCATGTTCGCCGCCTACGCAGCACGCATCGACCGTGACCGCCCCCTCGACGGCCTCGAACTGGGCGAACGCCCCGCCCCGGAGACGCGGTCCGGCTGGACCACCGTCCGGGTCCGGGCCGCGTCGCTGAACCACCACGACCTCTGGTCCCTGCGGGGGGTCGGCCTCGCCGAGGACAAGCTGCCCATGATCCTCGGCTGCGACGCCGCAGGCATCGACCAGGACGGCAACGAGGTGGTCCTGCACTCCGTCATCGGCCAGACCGGGCACGGCGTCGGCCCGGACGAGCCGCGCTCCATCCTCACCGAGCGCTACCAGGGCACCTTCGCCGAACAGGTCACCGTCCCGAGCTGGAACGTCCTGCCCAAGCCGAAGGAACTCACCTTCGAGCAGGCCGCCTGCCTGCCCACCGCCTGGCTGACGGCGTACCGGATGCTGTTCACGAACGCCGGTGTCCGGCCGGGCGACTCCGTCCTCGTGCAGGGCGCGGGCGGCGGTGTCGCCACCGCCGCGATCGTCCTCGGCAAGGCCGCCGGACTCCGGATGTTCGCCACCAGCCGCGACGAGGCCAAGCGGAAGCGGGCCGTCGAACTGGGAGCCGTCGAGGCCTACGAGCCCGGCGCCCGGCTCCCGAAGCGCGTCGACGCCGTCATCGAGACCGTCGGAGCGGCGACCTGGTCCCACTCCGTCAAGTCGCTGCGGCCCGGAGGGACTCTCGTCATCTCGGGCGCCACCAGCGGCGACCGGCCCTCGCACGCCGAACTGACCCGGATCTTCTTCCTGGAACTCAAGATCGTCGGCTCCACCATGGGCTCCCGGGACGAGCTGGAGGACCTGCTCTCCTTCTGCGCGGCCACCGGGGTGCGGCCCGTCATCGACGAGACGCTGCCGCTCGACCGCGCCCGCGAGGGCTTCGAACGTCTGGCCTCCGGTGACCTGTTCGGGAAGATCGTCCTCACCACCTCCTGAGGACCCGACGGGAGGGACGCCCCGACCGCGGCGGGCCCGCCACCGCGGTCAGGACGCGTCCCCGGTGCCCTTCGCCCCGTCCGCCGCCCTCCGCAGCAGTGCGTCGATACGCGTCGCCGCGCCCGCCAGATGGCCGCGGGCCTCGGAGAGCTGGGACGCGGTCACCCCCCGGTCCCGGGCCGCGTCACGGATGTCGTCGCGGAAGCGGTCCAGCAGACGGTCCAGGTCGCGGGCCGGGTCGCCCGTGGCCGTGGTGTCGGCGGCCCACTCGACGACCGGCTCCTCGGGCGCCGGACGGCTGTACGAGGGCCAGACGCCCGTCCTGGCGAAGCCGCCGAGCTGACCGGTGATCTCGGCCAGCCCGTCCCGCACCCCCGCCGGCCAGTCGCCCCGCGCGAAGTGCTCCTGGACCTGGCGCGCGGCGTTCTGCACCTGCTCCTGCGCCCGCTCGTGGGCCTCCCGGGCCTGACGGCGGGCCCGCTCGGCGTCCTCGCGGGCCTTGCGGGACTCGTCCTTCGCCCTGCGGGCCTGCTCCTTCCACTCCTGCTTCGCCTTGCGCAGCTCCTCCTTCGCCGCGCGCCAGGCCTCCTTCTCGCCGAAGCCGGGGTCCCAGCCGCTCCCCCCGTCGCCGGAGGACTGCCGGGACTCGGAGGCCGCCGCGCGCATCTCGCTGCGCAACTGACCCGCCGCGCCCCGCACGTCGTCGCGGATCTCGGCGGCCAGCTCGGAGACGGACTCGCGGATCTCCAGCTCCAGATCGGCCAGTTCGCCGCCCCGGCCGGCCAGCTCGGCCCGGCCGGCCCCGGTGATGGAGTAGACCTTGCGGCCGCCCTCGGTGGCATGGGTGACCAGGCCCTCGGCCTCCAGCTTCGCCAGGCGCGGATACACGGTGCCCGCCGAGGGGGCGTACAGCCCCTGGAAGCGCTCCTCCAGGAGCCGGATGACCTCGTAGCCGTGCCGGGGGGCCTCGTCCAGCAGCTTGAGGAGATACAGGCGCAGACGGCCGTGAGCGAATACGGGAGCCATGTCAGAGCACCTTTCCGATCGGCTCGGCGTCCTGCGCGTGGTCCTGGGCCGCGGGCCTGCGCAGCAGGGCGATCGACCCCGAGACGGTGCTCGCCCGCAGCCTGCCGGTGCCGGCGCCGAGCGTGCCGGTGATCTTCTTCGCACCCCACTGGCCCCCCACCCGCAGGTCCTCGAAGGCGTTGGAGACCGTGCCGCTCGTGGTGTTCGCCTCCACCTCGGCGTCCGCGGGGTGCGGCAGGCGGATGGCGATCTCGCCGGAGACCGAGGTCAGTCTGATGTCCGTCGGCTTCGACGAGGCACCCAGGTCGAGCACCATGCTGCCGGTCACCGACTCCGCCCGCACCGAGGTGCCCGCGCCCTCCACGACCGTCAGATCGCCGGACACGGACTGGAAGCGGAGCTCGCCGGTGACGCTCTGGGCCTCCAGGCCGCCGGACACCGTCTCGGCCCGGATCGCACCGGTCAGACCCACCAGGGTGCTGTCGCCGGTGACACCGCGCAGCGCGGTGCGTCCCCGGATGCCCGAGACGACCGTCTCCGCGCCGACCGCGCCGACCTCCACCGCCGCACCGGCCGGCACGGCGAGCGAGATCGTGGCGCTCCTGCGCGCGCTCCTGCGGTCCAGCCAGCTGCGCAGGCTGCCCCACGGCAGGTCCTCGTACGCGACGGTGAGGGTGCCGTCCTCCAGGGTCACGATCAGCGGCGGCCCCTCGATCGCGGAGACCTCCAGCCGCGCGGCCGGTCCGTCCGTGCCGACGACGTTGATCGCGCCGTCCACGGTGCGCACGCTGAGCGCCGTCACCGGTTCGTCGAACGAGAGCCTCTGCGGCTCGGCGACGGTCCACGTCGACTGGGGCATGGCTCTGACCTCCCACTGGCTGGCAGGACGCAACATATCGCGTCTTCTGAGTAACACGATATATCGCGGATGGGGGAAGTCAAGGGGGAGTCGGGCGGATGCATGTCGAGGGGGAGGCTCGGTGCTGCGAATCGTCCATGTACGGGCGAATTGCCCTAGCGTGGAGGCCATGACCGCGACACCCGAGGGCGCCCTGCTGCTGTGCCGGGCCGACCCCGAGACCGTACGGCCCGTGGCCCGCCTCCTTCAGGAGCGCATGACGCTCGCGCCCGCCGGGGACGGCTGGAGCGTCCTCGTGCCCGAGGGGAAGCCCTGGCGCACGGACGGACCCCCGGCCGCGGGCAGCCGGTCCGACGGCGGCGCGGAACCCGTGGACCGGGTCGTCGGCGGCTGGGCCACCGCGCTCGCGGTCGGCTCCGGCCGGCCGGTCCTCGCCCTCTGGTGGGACGGCGACCGCGCGGGCTTCTCGCTCGCCGCCGGGTTCCGGCGCCCGGTCGGATACGTCTGGCTGGCCGACGGCACCCCGGCGGGCGAGGACGAGGCCCTGCGGACGTTCGCCGCCCGGCTGGGCCTCGACCCGGTCCTCGACGTCCAGATCCTCGAAGGACTCACCCGAGGGGACCCGGAGGCCGACGCGGGCACCCGGCTGCGCGGCCTGCTCGCCGTGCTCCGCCGCACCGGAGCGGTCCTGCCGGCCGGACTCGTCCCCGGCGAACCCGCCGACCGGCTCCGCGCGGTGGCGGGTGCCCTCCCGCAGGCCGTGCAGATCGAGCGGGGCGGCCTGCGGGAAACGGTGCGCGGGGGACTCGACGCCGCGGAGAGCGGCGGCCTCGGCCCCTGGGTGCGCGGACCGAAGGCCCGCGCGGTGGCCACCGCACAGGTCGCCGCGGGCCTGCCGCTGACCCTGTGGGGCGCCCGCAGGCGCAGCGGCGGCTGGATCACCGCGGGCCTGCTGCTGCTCGTGCACGGACTGCGGGGACTCGCCTACGACCGCGTCCGGGGGACCGGCGGGTGAGTCCTCCGAGGATCGGGACGGTGACCCACGGGGATCCGTCCTACTCGTCCTCGTCGTCGTCCAGCCGGGCCAGCCACGTCGCGAGGCGCTCGACGGGGACCTCGAAGTCGGGGTTGAGGTCGACGAACGTACGGAGCTGCTCGGCGAGCCACTCGAAGGTGACCTCCTCCTCGCCGCGCCGCTTCTCCAGCTCCTCGATGCCACGGTCCGTGAAGTACATACGACCAGAATAACGAGGCCGGAGAACGCCGGAGCCCGGCCCCGCGAGTTGCTCGCGGAACCGGGCCCCGAGGTGGCGTACCGCCGCTGATCAGGCCTCGAACACCTCGTTGACCAGCTGGGTCTGCTCGGCCTGGTGACGCTTGGCCGAGCCGACCGCCGGGGACGAGCCGTGCGGACGCGAGATGCGGCGCAGGCGCTCACCGTGCGGCACGTCCGAGCCGACGGCCAGGTCCAGGTGGTCGATCAGGTTGAGCGCGATGAACGGCCACGCACCCTGGTTCGCCGGCTCCTCCTGGGCCCAGAGGTACTTCTCGGCGTTCGGGTACTTGGCGATCTCGGCCTGGATCTCCGCACCCGGCAGCGGGTACAGGCGCTCCAGCCGGATGATCGCCGTCTCCGTGTCGCCGCGCTTCTCGCGTTCGGCGTCCAGGTCGTAGTAGAGCTTCCCGGACACGAAGACGACCTTGCGGACCGCCTCGGCGCTCACCGTGTCGTCGCCGATGACCGGACGGAAGCCGCCCGAGGTGAACTCCTCGGCCTTCGAGGCCGCCGCCTTCAGACGCAGCATCGACTTCGGGGTGAAGACGATCAGCGGCTTGTGGTGCGGGTTGTGCACCTGCCAGCGCAGAAGGTGGAAGTAGTTCGACGGGAGGGTCGGCATGGCGACCGTCATGTTGTCCTGCGCGCACATCTGCAGGAAGCGCTCCGGGCGGGCGGACGAGTGGTCCGGACCCTGGCCCTCGTAGCCGTGCGGGAGCAGCAGGGTGACGCCGGACGTCTGGCCCCACTTCTGCTCGGCGGAGGAGATGAACTCGTCCACGACGGTCTGCGCGCCGTTGACGAAGTCGCCGAACTGCGCCTCCCAGATGACCAGGGACTCCGGGCGGGCCAGGGAGTAGCCGTACTCGAAGCCCATCGCCGCGTACTCGCTGAGCAGCGAGTCGTAGACGTTGTAACGGGCCTGGTCGTCGGAGAGGTAGAGCAGCGGGGTGTAGTCCTCGCCGGTCTTCTGGTCGACGAGGACGGCGTGGCGCTGGCCGAACGTGCCGCGGCGGGTGTCCTGGCCGGCGAGCCGGACCGGGGTGCCCTCCATCAGCAGCGAACCGATGGCCAGGGTCTCGCCCATGCCCCAGTCGATCGTGCCGTTCTCCACGGAGGCCGCGCGGCGCTGCATCTGCGGGAGCAGACGCGGGTGCACCGTGATGCCGTCGGGGATGTTGACCTGCGACTCGGCGATCAGCTTCACGACCTCCGAGGACACCGCGGTGCCCACCGAGACCGGGAACTCCGCCTGGACGTCCGGGACATGCGGCTGGGACGGCGCCGAGGTGGCCTCACGGACCTCCGCGAAGACCTTCTCCAGCTGGCCCTGGAAGTCCTGGAGGGCCTGCTCGGCCTCTTCCAGCGTGATGTCGCCGCGACCGATGAGCGACTCGGTGTAGAGCTTGCGCACCGAGCGCTTCTTGTCGATCAGGGTGTACATCTGCGGGTTGGTGAACTCCGGGTTGTCGCCCTCGTTGTGACCGCGGCGGCGGTAGCAGATGAGGTCGATCACGACGTCCTTGTTGAACGTCTGCCGGTACTCGAAGGCGAGCCGCGCGACGCGGACCACGGCCTCCGGGTCGTCGCCGTTGACGTGGATGATCGGCGCCTCGATCATGCGCGCCACGTCCGTGGCGTACATCGAGGAGCGCGAGGACTCCGGGGCGGCGGTGAAGCCGACCTGGTTGTTGATCACCACATGCACGGTGCCGCCGGTGCGGTAGCCGCGCAGCTGCGACATGTTGAGCGTCTCGGCGACGACGCCCTGGCCCGCGAAGGCCGCGTCGCCGTGGAGGGCGACGGGCAGCACCGTGAAGTCCGTGCCGCCCTTGTTGATGATGTCCTGCTTGGCGCGCGCGATGCCTTCGAGGACCGGGTCGACCGCCTCCAGGTGCGAGGGGTTGGCGGCCAGCGAGACCTTGATCTGCTCGCCGTCCAGACCGGTGAAGGTGCCCTCGGCGCCCAGGTGGTACTTGACGTCGCCGGAGCCGTGCATCGACCGCGGATCGAGGTTGCCCTCGAACTCCCGGAAGATCTGGGCGTAGGACTTGCCCACGATGTTCGCCAGGACGTTCAGCCGGCCGCGGTGGGCCATGCCGATGACGACCTCGTCGAGGCGGGCCTCGGCGGCGGAGTCGATGACCGCGTCGAGCAGCGGGATGACGGACTCGCCGCCCTCCAGCGAGAACCGCTTCTGGCCGACGTACTTGGTCTGCAGGAACGTCTCGAACGCCTCGGCGGCGTTGAGGCGGCGCAGGATCCGCAGCTGCTCCTCGCGCTCCGGGGCCGGGCGCGGACGCTCCACCCGGTCCTGGAGCCACTTGCGCTCCTTCGGCTCCTGGATGTGCATGAACTCGATGCCGGTGGTGCGGCAGTACGACTCACGCAGGACGCCGAGGATGTCGCGGAGCTTCATCATCGTCTTGCCGGCGAACCCGCCGACCGCGAAGTCGCGCTCCAGGTCCCACAGGGTGAGGCCGTGCTCGGTGATGTCCAGGTCGGGGTGCTTGCGCTGGCGGTACTCCAGCGGGTCGGTGTCGGCCATGACGTGGCCCCGGACCCGGTAGGAGTGGATCAGCTCGAAGACCCGCGCGGCCTTGGTGACGTCGTCGTCGTGCGAGGCGTCGATGTCCTTGAGCCAGCGGACCGGCTCGTAGGGGATGCGCAGCGCCTTGAAGATCTCGTCGTAGAAGTCGTTCTCGCCGAGCAGCAGCTGGGCCAGGACCCGGAGGAACTCGCCGGACGCGGCACCCTGGATGACCCGGTGGTCGTAGGTCGAGGTCAGGGTCATGACCTTCGAGATGCCCAGCTTGTTCAGGGTGTCCTGCGAGGTGCCCTGGAACTCCGCCGGGTAGTCCATCGCGCCGACACCCATGATGAGGCCCTGTCCGGGCATCAGGCGGGGCACCGAGTGGACGGTGCCGATGCCACCGGGGTTCGTCAGCGAGGCGGTGACCCCGGAGAAGTCGTCCATGCCGAGCTTGCCGACGCGGGCACGCCGGACGATGTCCTCGTAGGCCTGCCAGAACTCGAAGAAGTTGAGGGTCTCGGCCTTCTTGATGGCCGCGACGACGAGCTGGCGGTCGCCGTTCGGCTTCACCAGGTCGATGGCCAGGCCGAGGTTGACGTGCTCCGGCTTGACCAGGGTCGGCTTGCCGTCCTTCACCGCGAAGGAGTGGTTCATCGACGGCATGGCCTTGAGGGCCTGCACCATCGCGTACCCGATGAGGTGGGTGAAGGAGATCTTCCCGCCGCGGGCCCGCTTGAGGTGGTTGTTGATGACGATGCGGTTGTCGAACAGCAGCTTCACCGGAACGGCGCGGACCGACGTGGCCGTCGGCAGCTCCAGGGAGGCGTTCATGTTCTTCGCCACGGCGGCGGAGGGGCCGCGCAGCGTCACGAACTCCGGGCCGCCGGGGGCCTCGGCCGGTGCCTCCGCCTTCGCGGGTGCCGGCGCCGCCTTGGCGGGCGCGGCCTTCGCGGGGGCGGCCGGAGCCGCCGGAGCGGCCTTCGCGGGCGCGGCCGGTGCGGCGGGGGGCGCTGCCGGAGCCTGGGCCGGAGCGCTGTTGTTCACGGTGCTCGCGGCGGTGGCGGCCGGGGCCGGGGTCACCGCTCCCGCGGCTGCGGGAACGGACTTGTCCGCCGTGCCGGACGCACCCGGCTTGTAGTCGGCGAAGAAGTCCCACCAGGCACGGTCGACCGAGTTGGGATCCTGGAGGTACTGCTGGTAGATCTCGTCGACGAGCCACTCATTGGGACCGAAAGCGGCGGCCGGGTTGGACCCGGAGCTCGCTTCTTGATCGGTCGAGATGCTCGAGTTACTGGGGGACTGAGACGACACGGCGGCAACCGCCCTCTTCCGCTTCACAAGGTGATGGACAGCGGAAATCAAGGCTACGCCTCCCGAGCCGTAACGTGCAGGCCGGGCCCGTCTTCGTCGTGCACATCACATCGGAAGCCGGGTTTCGGCGCATGAAATGGCGGGAAACAAGCAGGGTTCCACTGCCCTTCGGGTACGCGGGACCGGTGCTACGGCCCCCTGGACCGTATCTCTTCCCCGAGAGGAAGAGGAAACGCGTTCCCCTCGGCTCGAACGCAGAGTCAAGCCCGCGTTCTTACGTCCCCCGGAAGGGTGACCTGGATGCGGCATCCGCGGGCGGATTCGGCCACCCCGATACGGCCACCGTGCAGATCCACCGCCCAGCGGGCGATCGCGAGGCCCAGCCCCGTGCCGCCGTCGCTGCCCGGCCCGTGCGGGGACGGCACCTGACCGCGGTTGAAGCGCTCGAAGACGCGGTGGCGCTCCGCCTCGGGGATGCCGGGGCCCTCGTCGATGACCTCCAGCTCCAGCGACTCGGGGTGCTCCCCGCGCCGTGCCAGCACCGTGACCCGGCCGTGCGGCGGGCTGTGCTTCACCGCGTTGTCGATGAGGTTGGCGACCACCTGGTGCAGGCGTTCCGCGTCCGCGTGCGCGGTCAGCTCCGGCGGCGACACGTCGAGGTGCAGATGGACGTCCGTACGGGAGTGGTTGCCCGAACCGGAGGGGAGCCGGCGCTGCGAGGAGGCGAGGTTCGCCTCCTTCAGCACGCCCGACAGGTACGGCCAGACCTCGAAGCGCCGCGCCTTGATCGCCAGGACGCCGTTGTCCAGCCGGGAGAGGTCCAGCAGGGTCTCCACGAGCCGGCCCAGGCGCTCGGTCTGCTTGAGCGCGGTGCGCATGGTCTCCGGATCCGCGGCGGACACCCCGTCCACCACGTTCTCCAGGACGGCTCTGAGCGCCGCGATCGGTGTGCGCAGCTCATGGGAGACGTTGGCCACCAGCTCCTTGCGGTGCCGGTCCTCCGCCTCCAGGTCGTCCGCCATGCGGTTGATCGTCTGCGCCAGGTCGCCGAGCTCGTCACGCCGTCCGGCGCCGCTCACGCGGCGTGTGTAGTCGCCGTGCGAGATCGACCGTGCGACGGCGCGCATTTCGTCCAGCGGCGCGGTCAGCCCGTGCGCCACGAACTGGGTGATCAGCAGGGTGGCGATCACCGAGAAGACCGTGATGAACCGGAACTCGGTCCTGGTCCGCAGGGCGACGATGAGGAGCCCGGTCGTGATGAACACGGAGACCACCACGAGCGTGCCCAGCTTGGCCTTGATGGAGAAGGGCCGCAGTCCGGAGCCGGGCCGCGTCATGGCGCGGGGGTCTCCAGGGCGTAGCCGACGCCGTGCACGGTACGGATCCGCTCGGCGCCGATCTTCCGGCGCAGCGCCTTGATGTGGCTGTCGACCGTACGGGTCCCGGAAGCGTCGGCCCAGTCCCAGACCTCGGCCAGCAGCTGCTCCCTGGAGAGCACCGCGCGCGGGGTGTTGGCCAGGCAGACCAGCAGGTCGAACTCGGTCGGGGTGAGGTGGACGTCGTCCGCGCGCACCCGGACGCGGCGCTGCGCGTGGTCGATCTCCAGCTCGCCGAGGCGCAGGATGCCGCTGCGCGGCGTCACCGCGGCCAGGGCGGCCCGCTCGACCCGGCGCAGCAGGACGTGCACCCGCGCCGCCAGTTCCCGCATGGAGAACGGCTTGGTCATGTAGTCGTCGGCGCCGACGCCGAGCCCGACCAGCATGTCCGTCTCGTCGTCGCGCGCGGTGAGCATGAGGACCGGAACGGGACGCTGCGCCTGCACGCGGCGGCAGACCTCCAGGCCGTCGAAGCCGGGAAGCATGATGTCGAGCACCATGAGGTCGGGCTGCCAGGCCTCCGCCGCGTCCACGGCCGCCGGACCGTCGAGCGCGGTCTGCACCAGGAAGCCCTCGGCCCGCAGCCGGGCGGAAATGGCGTCGACGATCGTGGCGTCGTCCTCTACCACCAGCACCCGGCGCTGTGCCCCCGGGGTGGCCGCGACGCCGTTGTGGGTGGTGTGTGTCTGTTCCATCGCCCCGCCCCTGCCCGTTCTCGCGGAGGCCATTCCCCCGGAGGCACGGTTATCGCTTGTGGATGTCGTGGGTGATCCCTTGTGACGGTCAGCAGCGTAAGGGCAGAGAGGGTCTCCCGGCTACGCAGGGTGTTGTCCGTCGTGAAGGTGTTACCCACGGAAAGGATACGTACCGGCGGACTTGGGGCGTACGGTCGGTGCGGCAGCCGGGCCGGGTGCGCCGGGGAGTGGTTCAGTCCTCCCTGAGTGCGAGATGGACCACGTCCGGCACACCTCGGGCAACGGCTACTTCTTCGGTCCTTACTGCGTGGAATCCGGCATTCCGCAAGGCTTCGGCGAAGTGCTCGGACGGCTGCGCGGACCATACGGCGAGCACTCCGCCGGGCTTCAGGCGGGCCCGGCAGGCCGCGAGACCGGTGGGGGAGTAGAGGCTTCCGTTGTCCTCGGTGACGGTCCAGTCGGGGCCGTTGTCGATGTCCAGGCACAGGGCGTCGTAACGCTCCGTGGTCGTGCTCAGGTGGGCGACGAGGTCCGTACGGAGGATCTCGGTCCGCGGATCGGTGAGTGCCGCTCCCGAGATCCGGCCGAGCGGTCCCCCGAAGTGCCAGTCCACGACGGCCTGTTCGCGCTCGACGACCGCGATCCGGCTCCAGCGCGGCTCCTCGGCCGCCCGGACCAGCGAGAAACCGACGCCCAGCCCGCCGATCAGCACCGAGAGATCCGGACGGCCGGCGGGCAGGGCGCCGAGCGCCGCGTCGATCAGCAGCCGCTCGGACCGTCCGTCGGACGTGTCCATCAGGAAGCATCCGTTGGCGATGATCTCGAAGTCGGCGCCGCGCTCGCGCAGGACGACTTCACCGAAGGGCCCCTCGCGCCGGTCGACGACGACGGGGCGGGGAGTGTCAGCGGCGGGCGGCATGGGCGGGTCTCCGGTCTCCGGCGGGCGGCGGGCGCGTCTCGGTCTTCCTTCGGGCCGCCTCATTTTTCCCCGCCGGGCCCCCGGCCCGCCAGCGGTTTCCCCGGCGTCACTCCCCGGGCCGCCCCGCCCGGCGTCACCCCGCGGGGCGGGGCGCCTTCGTCCCGTGGACCGCGGTGTACTCGGCCGCGAGCCAGGGGGCCAGGTCCTCGATCAGCATCGCCGACCCGGACGGAGCCGGCGACGGGGTGCGCGCGAGGACGGCGGCGGCCCGGACCTGCGCGGCGCGAACGGGGCGGTCCGGGTAGTGGTCCGCGAACAGTCCGGCGGACCGGTCCAGATCGCTCGTCCAGCCGCCCCAGCGCGGCATGACCAGCGTGAACGCCGAACGGACCAGGCGTCGTGCGACCCGCCGGTTCAGCCGCAGCCGCGCCTCGTCCGTCGTGGCCCCCGCCGCTGCGGCGCGCCAGCGGGGGAGGGCGAGGGCCAGATCGCCGTTGGTCTCACGGGCCAGCAGCGAGGTGGGGCGGTAGCGCGGCAGGCGGAGCGCCAGATCGTCGCCGAACAGCGGGGTGCAGAGGCAGGCGACGAAGAATCCCCCGTCGTGGCGCTCCGCCTCGCTCAGCAGGCTCCGTACGGAAGAGAGGAGCAGGCCCACGCCGTCGACCACGGGGAAGGCCGAGTCGAGCGCCGCGGCGGTCTCCTCCGCCACCGCCCGGTCCCGGGCGGTGGGCTCGTCGTCCAGGGCGACCAGCAGGTCCAGATCGGACACGCCGGGAATGGCCGTGCCCCTCGGGACGCTGCCGTAGAGGTACGCGCTGTGCGGGCGTCCGGGGCCGAAGGCACCGGCGAGGCGCACCCGGGCCGCCTCGACCACCGGGGCGAAGTCCGCCCGGACGCGCTCCGGCGCACCCTCGCGGCGGATGGTCCCGTCCGCCGCGAGCCCCTTGTCGCCGGGTGTGGTCTCCGGTGCGTGTCCCGCTGTTCCCGCCATGCCGGGAGCCTCGCAGGTCGGAGGGCCCGGTGCGACTGATCGCTCACAGCGAACGCAGGCCGGGGAACATCGGGGGGCTCATAAGCATTGAGTCCACATAGCTCAACTTGCCTGCCTAAGGGGAGATCATGACTGCAGGATCCAACGCCTCCGGTGCGTCCACGCCGATCGACCTGCCCGTGCTGCCGCTGGACGACGAGGTCGTACTGCCCGGAATGGTGGTGCCGCTCGATCTGTCGGACGCGGAGGTGCGCGCCGCCGTGGAGGCCGCCCAGGCCGTCGCGCGGCCCGGGGGCGGCAAGCCCGAGGTGCTGCTCGTGCCGCGCGTCGACGGGAGCTACACCGGCACCGGGGTCCTCGGCACCGTGGAACAGGTGGGGCGGCTCTCCGACGGAGACCCCGGCGCCCTGATCCGGGCCCGCGACCGGGTGCGCATCGGCGCCGGGACCAGCGGCCCCGGCAACGCGCTGTGGGTGGAGGGCACCCGGGTCGACGTGTCCCTGCCCGATCCGCTGCCCGGCTCCGCCGCCGAGCTGGCCAAGGAGTACAAGGCCCTCGCGACCAGCTGGCTGAAGAAGCGCGGCGCCTGGCAGGTCGTGGACCGGGTCCAGCAGATCGAGGACATCTCCGCGCTCGCCGACAACTCCGGCTACTCGCCCTTCCTCACCACGGCCCAGAAGGTCCAGCTGCTGGAGACCGCCGACGCGGTCGCCCGTCTGAAGCTGGCCGTCCAGTGGCTCGGCGAGCACCTCGCCGAACAGGACGTCGCCGAGTCCATCGCCAAGGACGTGCAGGAGGGCGTGGACAAGCAGCAGCGCGAGTTCCTGCTGCGGCGTCAGCTCGACGCCGTGCGCAAGGAGCTCTCCGAGCTCAACGGCGAGTCCGGCACCGGCGCGGACGAGTCCGACGACTACCGGGCGCGCGTCGAGGCCGCCGACCTCCCCGGGCACGTCCGCGAGGCCGCCCTCAAGGAGGTCGAGAAGCTGGAGCGCGCCTCCGACCAGAGCCCCGAGGGGTCCTGGATCCGCACCTGGCTGGACACCGTGCTGGAGCTTCCGTGGAACGAGCGGACCGAGGACGCGTACGACATCCGCGGGGCCCGGGAGGTCCTCGACGCCGAACACGCGGGCCTGGCCGACGTGAAGGAGCGCATCACCGAGTACCTCGCGGTGCGCAAGCGGCGCGCGGACCGGGGGCTCGGAGTGGTCGGCGGCCGGCGCGGCGGCGCCGTGCTGGCCCTGGTCGGCCCGCCCGGCGTGGGCAAGACCTCGCTCGGTGAGTCGGTGGCGCACGCCATGGGGCGCAAGTTCGTCCGGGTCGCGCTCGGCGGGGTGCGGGACGAGGCGGAGATCCGCGGCCACCGGCGTACGTACGTCGGCGCGCTCCCCGGCCGCATCGTCCGGGCCGTCAAGGAGGCCGGCTCGATGAACCCGGTCGTCCTGCTCGACGAGATCGACAAGGTCGGCTCCGACTTCCGGGGCGACCCCGCGGCCGCCCTGCTCGAAGTGCTCGACCCGGCGCAGAACCACACCTTCCGCGACCACTACCTGGAGGTCGAGCTCGACCTCAGCGACGTCGTGTTCCTGGCCACGGCCAATGTCCTCGACGCCATCCCGGAGGCCCTGCTCGACCGTATGGAGCTGGTCACCCTGGACGGCTACACCGAGGACGAGAAGGTCGTCATCGCCCGCGACCACCTGCTGCCGCGCCAGCTGGAGCGGGCCGGTCTGGAGAAGGACGAGGTCGGCCTGGACGAGTCCGCCCTGCGCAAGCTGGCGGGCGAGTACACCCGGGAGGCCGGGGTGCGGAACCTGGAGCGGTCGGTCGCACGGCTGCTCCGCAAGGTCGCCGCCCAGCACGAACTGGGTGAGCGGGAGCTCCCGTTCACGGTGACCGATCAGGACCTGCGAGGTCTGATCGGACGGCCGCACCACGTCCCCGAGTCCGCCCAGGACCCGGCGGAGCGCCGCACCTCGGTGCCGGGTGTGGCCACCGGGCTCGCGGTGACCGGGGCGGGCGGTGACGTGCTGTTCGTCGAGGCCTCGCTCGCCGACCCGGAGACCGGGGCGTCCGGACTGACCCTGACCGGCCAGCTCGGCGACGTCATGAAGGAGTCCGCGCAGATCGCCCTGAGCTTCCTGCGCTCGCACGGCGCGGAGCTGGAGCTTCCGGTCGCGGACCTCAAGGACCGGGGCGTGCACATCCACTTCCCGGCGGGCGCGGTCCCGAAGGACGGTCCGAGCGCCGGCATCACGCTGACGACCGCGCTGGCCTCGCTGCTCTCCGGCCGGCTGGTCCGCACCGACGTGGCGATGACCGGTGAGGTGTCGCTGACCGGACGGGTGCTGCCGATCGGCGGACTCAAGCAGAAGCTGCTCGCCGCCCACCGCGCGGGCATCACCACCGTGGTGATCCCCCAGCGGAACGAGGCCGATCTGGACGACGTCCCGGCCGAGGTCCTGGACACCCTGGAGGTGCACCCGGTGACCGACGTCCGCCAGGTGCTGGAGATCGCGCTCGCCCCGGCCGGGGTGCGGGACAGGATCCCGGCCGCCGCGTAGGTGCCGTGCCGTGACGGGGCGGCACCACGCCGACGGCCGGTACGGACGGCCCGTCCTCCCCGGGGAGGGCGGGCCGTTCCGCGTGCGGGCTCCGCCGCGGACGGGAGCGGCGCGGATCAGCCGTTCGCGAGCGCCACCACCCGGTCGACGTCGCCGTTGAAGCGGTTGTGGTCACCGACGGTCGGACCGGAGGACGTGTACTGCCACATCGTGTAGTAGCCCCATCCGGCCGGGAGTTCGCCGACCGTGCCGTTGTAGCGCGCCACCCAGAGCGGGTTGGTGGCGCCGAAGCCCGCGTCGTTGCCGGTGCAGTCCTTCCACCAGCTGGTCGCGGTGTAGATCACCGCGTCCCGGCCGGTGCGCGCCCGGTAGGTGTTCACGAAGTCGCGGATCCAGGCGACCATGCCGGCCTGGGTCTTGCCGTAGCACTGCGCGCCGTACGGATTCCACTCGATGTCCAGGACGCCGGGCAGCGTCCTGCCGTCCCTGGACCAGCCGCCGCCGTTGTCCACGAAGTAGTTCGCCTGGGCGGCGCCGCCGGTCGTGTCCGGGGTGGCGAAGTGGTAGGTGCCCCGGATCATCCCGACGTCGTAGGAGCCGTTGTACTGCTGGGTGAAGGAGGTGTTCTTGTAGTAGGTGCCCTCGGTGGCCTTGACGTAGGCCCACTTCACCCCGCTGTTCCAGAGCACCGGCCAGGCGACGTCGCCCTGGTGGCCGCTGACGTCGACGCCCTCGGTCTGGACGGCCCGCGCACCGGCGGGGGTGCCGCCCTGGCCGTCGTGGGCGATGACGCCCTGGCCCATCCGCGCCGTCCCGCGTTCGGGGAAGGCGGCGGAGCCGGCCGCGGAGGCCGGGCCGGGCGCCGCGAGCGCGAGGGCGAGGGCGGCGAGGAGGGTGCCGGCCGCGAAGCGGCGGCGGCTGCGGGGGGCTGCGGTACCGGATCCGTGCACGGGCATTGCGTGCCTCCGAGGGCTCGGTGGGGGAGCTCATGGCCCAGGAGCGGGTGCGGGACACTCCTGCGGTACGGGCGCCATGGTGTGGACATGCCACCCAGGGCGCTCCTGAAGCTACGCACGTAGACCCGCGCTCCGGAAGGGGGTCCGGGCACTGCCGGAGGTCTACGCCTGCGAAATACTGGCCCAGCTGCGGAGACGGCCGCGGCGGGAAGAAAGTTTCATCGGCGGGAAAGAGTATGAGGGGTGCGGACGTGCACGGGAGCGGAACCGACGGTGGACCCGGCGCGACGCCCGGGACCGGGGTGGACCACGAGTTCCTCGCCCTGGAGCGCGAGTTGGCGGTCTTCCTGCGCCGGGCGCGGGCCAACTCGGGGGAGATGGCCCGCGAGGTCCACCCGGACCTGGAGGCCGCGGCCTACGGGCTCCTCGTACGGCTGGAGTCCGCGGGGCCGCAGCGCGCCACGGATCTCGCCGCCTACTTCGGCGTGGGCAAGGCGACCATGAGCCGCCAGTTGCGGGCCCTGGAGGGCCTCGGGCTGGTGGCGCGGGAGACCGACCCCGCGGACGGCCGCGCCTCGCTCGTCCACCTCACGGACGACGGCCTCACGCGCTTCCGCAGCGTCCGCGACGCCCGCCGGGGCCGCTACGCCCGCAAGCTCGCGGGCTGGGACCGGACCGAGGTCGCCGAACTGGCCCGCCTGCTCCACCACTTGAACGAGCGCGCGGAGGGCTGAGCGGAGGACCGGACGCGCCCGGCGGCTACAGCTCCACGAGGAGCGCCGTGGCGTCGTCGTGCCGCTTGCCGCGGCCCAGGTGCACGCGGTCGGTGTCGGCCCGCTCCAGCTCCCGGACGCGGTCGATCAGCCGCTGCGGCCCCTCCCGGCGCAGTACCTCCAGCGCGGCGGCCCAGTCGCCCTCCCGGAACTTCTCCGTCCAGCGGCTCGCCCCGTCGGTCAGCGCCGCCAGGGCCCGCACCTCCGATCGCGGGGTCTCGCCGGTCACCGCGCGTGACGCCACCGAGGGATCCGCCGCAGCGGTGAAGAAGCCGCCCTCCTTGTTGCGGGCCCGCGCGTCCGCGATCTCCTCCGAGGCCAGCGTGCCCGGCGGCAGCCGGTCGAGGCGGTCGTCGAGCAGCGGCCGTACGGAACCGCCGGGCGCCTCGACGAGCAGGACGGAGTCGGAGAGCACCAGGTGCTCGACCCGCTCCGCGTCCCAGCGCGCCAGGACCACCGTCGCCTGAGGTGTACGCGGGTGAGAAAGGTCACACAGGGG
The DNA here is from genome assembly GCF_040613235.1 of Streptomyces sp. NPDC006296. NCBI lineage: Bacteria > Bacillati > Actinomycetota > Actinomycetes > Kitasatosporales > Streptomycetaceae > Streptomyces > Streptomyces sp. NPDC006296. Next base: position 61,157 of record NZ_JBEXRT010000010.1, read on the forward strand.
CCGATGGGCGTCGGCGGTGCGCCGGACGGCCTCGGCGAGGATCTCCGGCAGCGTCAGGTCCCGCCGGGAAGCGCACAGTTCGGCCAGGGCGCCGCCGAGGCGCGCGGTGAACCAGGGGACCGAGTGCACACAGCCGTCGTCGCCCGCCGGCGGGGTGACACCGTCCAGGACGACGAGCGCACCACCCCGCCCTGCTGCGGGGACGGCTGCCGACGCCCAGTCCTCGTTGGGGCGTTCGGCACTGCCCGGCTCGGTGGCGATCTCGATGCGCATCCGGCCAGTCTGCACGACGTCTTCACGGCCCCTGCACGAACCCCCGGCCGAGCCGTACCAGCAGGTCAGGCGCCCCTCCGCCGGGACGGCACGGGCTCGCTGCATATGCGGGCGGGCATACTGCCAAAGCCTGGCCCGAACTTCCACCCGGCGGACCGTGCATGCCGGGCGGCGCCGGTGGGGAGACTTGTTCGCCAACTCCGGATTGCGGTTCACTCGTTCGAGTGGCGGAGCGGTTGATGCACGGCCCCCTCCCATAAGCGCTGGAATGGTCGGAAGCCGTACGGTGCACATCCAGGGCGGGGTGCCTCTCCCACGTGACCGTGCGTCACCTCTGCTTCAAGGGCGGACGAGTCAAGATTGCGAGCACCGGTGCAGAAGAAGCGGCCTCGGAGCAAGGACAGCACGCGCGCGGAGTCCGGGGCGACGCCCCAGGCGGCGGGTGCCTCCAAGCGGAACGTACGGGTACGCAGCCGGCTCGTCGCCGGCGTCGCCGTCGTGGGGATCACCGTCGTCGCCGCGGGCGCCCCGGCGGCCCTGAGCGCGTCCTCGGACCTCAACGAGTCCCAGCGGCTGGTCACGCTCGCCGAGCTGAACCAGCAGGCGATCACCCTCGCGCACTCCCTCGCGGACGAGCGTGACGAGGTGACCGTCCACATCGCGGGCGGCCGCGCGGAGGAGGACGACCGCAAGGACGCCACCACGGGGCCCGCGGCCCGGGTGGACCAGCAGGTCGACGAGATCCTGGACGCCGCCCCGGCGGCGCTGCGCAGGGACCTCGCGGCCATCCCCTCGCTCCGCAGGACCGCCCTCACCGGCAAGGGCTCCGCGATGGAGGCCTACCAGGCGTACTCCGAGGTCATCGCCAAGCTCCAGGGCGTCGCGGCCGAGCTCGCGGAGAAGACCCCGCCGCGCGCCGCCGACGCGACCCGGGCCCCCCTCGCCCTCGGCGGTGCCGTCGAACAGGCCTCCGCCACCCGGGGGTTGCTGCTGGCGGCGCTCGCGGTGCCCGGCACCCAGCCGCAGCAGCAGATCGACCCGTTCACCGGTCTGCCCGTCCAGAGCCAGGACACCGGCACCGACGACGGCGACCGCGACGAACTCAGCGCCGCCGCCCAGCAGGCACGGGTCCGCGAGCTCGCCTCGCTCGCCGAGTTCGACCAGGCGGCCGGGCGCTCCGCGCGCGACCGGCTGGCCTCCACGGTCACCGGCCCCGAGGTCACCGGGGCGGAGAAGTACCTCACCCGGTTCACCGACCGCCCCGAACTCTCCGACACCGACCGGAAGGCCGACCCCGATAAGGTCGAGGCCGCGCTGTCCGCCCGGATCGACCGGATGCGCGGGGTCGAGTCGGCGCTGGCCACCGCACAGATCGAGCGGCTGGAACAACTCCGCGACGACGACGTCACCGCGCTGGAGCTCAGTCTCGCCCTGCTCGGCGGCTGCCTGCTGATCGCCGTCGGCGTCTCCACCGCCGTCGCTCGCACCCTCACCCAGCCGCTCGCCGTCCTGCGGATCGGGGCCGGCCGGATCGCAGCCGAGCCGGAGACCGCCGAACCGGTCCGCTACACCGGGCGCAACGACGAGTTCGCCCAGGTCGTCCGGTCCATCAACGCCCTGCACGGCAGGCTGCACGGACTCCGGCACGACGTCTCCGGCCGGGTCGAGACCCTGCAGGGCGAGCGCGGTGATCTGATCGCCGGGCGTGAGGAACTCACCCTCCAGCGGGCCGAGCTCCAGGGCCAGGTGAAGGAGCTCACCGGGCAGCTCGAACGCCTGCGGAACACCGTCCACCACACCTTCGTGAACCTGTCGCTGCGCACCCTCGGCCTCGTCGAGCGCCAGCTCGGCGTGATCGAGGGCATGGAGGAGCGCGAGCAGGACCCCGAGCGCCTGGCGACCCTCTTCAAGCTGGACCACATGGCCACCGTGATGCGGCGCCACAGCGAGAACCTGCTGGTCCTCGCGGGGACCGACCACAACCAGGGGCACGTGGGCCCGATCCCGCTCGTGGACGTGCTGCGCGCCGCGGTCAGCGAGATCGAGCGGTACGAGCGGGTCACCATCCAGTCGCTGCCGCCGCACGCCCAGATCGCGGGCTTCGCGGCCGACGACGTGAGCCACCTGGTCGCCGAACTCCTGGAGAACGCGACCTCCTTCTCCCCGCCCGACTCCCATGTCGAGCTCTCCGGCTGGCTGCTGGAGACCGGAGAGGTGACGCTCTCCGTGCAGGACGCGGGCATCGGCATGTCGGCGGTCCGGATGGGCGAGCTCAATGCCAGGCTGGCGGACCCGGCGTCCTTCGAGGCCGGTGAACAGGCCGCGGACGGTGCCGGGCTGGGTCTTCAGGTGATCTCGCTGCTGGCCGCCCGCCACGGCGTACGGGTACAGCTGCGCGAGCAGAAGGGGAGCGGGGTGACGGCGGTCGTGGTCCTTCCGCAGACGCTGCTGCCCAAGGCGCCGCCCGCCGCCGGGCCGCCGCCGGTGCCGCTCTCCGGGGACGCCCCCGCGCTGAACCTCCCGGGTTCCGTGGCCGAGGCGAACTCCAACGCCCTGCCGTCCCGTCCGGGCCTCCCCGAGGCGGATCCGCTGATCGAGGCCGCCGAGCGCACCGCCCGGGCGGCGGGCCACGCGGCGGCCGGGACCGGGCCCGCGCCGGAAGGCGCCGTCACCGGCCCCGCCGCGCCCGACCCCGCCGCAGACCCCGCGGCGCCGGACGCGGGGGCACGGACGCCCGCCGCGCCCGCGCCGGAGACCGCCGTGCGGCCGGAGACCGTGACGCCGGACGCCCCGGAACCGGACGCCGTGCCGCAGGCTCCCGCCGCGCCCGCGCCCGCGCCCGAGGCCTCTCCCGCCGCGCCCGCGGCCGGCGAGGAGTCCGAGGCCGAGACCACGATGCAGGTCCGCCTCCCCGCGCAGGCCGACGCGCCGAGCCCGTACGCCATCGGGCCCGACCGCCACGAGCACGCCGCCGACACGAGCCCCGGGAGCGGTCCGGCGCCCGAGCAGGTCGCCGACGCCCTTCCCGGCCCCCGGCAGCCCCTGACCGGCCTCGGCGAGGAGGTGCCCGACCCGGCACCCGTGCCCGAGCGCCTGACCGGCAAGGGGCTGCCCAAGCGCACCCCGAGGATCTCCGAGCCGGTGCCGGCCGCCGCCACCGAGCGCAGGACCAGCGTGGACAAGGAGGCGCTGCGGCTCCGCCTCGGCGGCTTCCACCAGGGGGCGAAGGACGGCCGCCGCGATGTCGAGGCCGAGATGGCCGGGACCGACCCACAGACCGACCAGGACCGTACCGACGGTCGTATCGATGAGACGGGGGACACAGTCGAGGAGGCACGCAGTTGACTGCGCCCAGCACGTTCGGGCTGAGCACCGAGGCTCGTAACCTTCACTGGTTGCTGAGCAATCTCGTGGAGGAGGTGCCAGGAGTCCACTCGGTCACCGTCGTCTCGTCCGACGGGCTCATGCTGCTCTCCTCCGATCCCGGTCTCACGTCGGCCAGGGCCGAGGGCCGGCAGAAGGGCCCCAGAGGCTCCAGCGCCGACCTCGCCACCATCGTCTCCGGGATCGGGTCGCTCACGACGGGCGCCGCCAAGCTGATGGACGGCGGCGGCGTGAAGCAGACCATGGTCGCGATGGAGGAGGGCAGTGTCTTCGTCATGTCGATCAGCGACGGCTCCCTGCTCGGTGTGCACGCCAACCCCGACTGCGACATGAGCGTCGTCGCCTACCACATGGCGCTCTTCGTCGGCCGTGCCGGACACGTACTCACCCCCGAACTCCGCAGCGAGCTGCGCACATCGATGGAGAGCACCCAGTGACGTCTGCTGCTGAACCCGTGCGGAAGCTCCCCGTCAGAGGGGGCGACCGCAAGGTGGCGCGGGTCCGTCCGTACTCCCTCACCGGCGGCCGTACCCGCTTCGGCCACGTCCTGCTCGTCGAGACGTTCGTGGCCGCGCTGGACCCGCCCGAGGAGCGCCGGGAGCTGACCAACGGCAACCTCGCCTCGCGGGTCATGCCGGAGCTCCACGCCATCGTCGAACTCTGCCGCCGTATGCGTACGGTCGCGGAGATCTCCGCCCTGTTGAAGATGCCGCTCGGAGTCGTCCGGGTGCTGCTCAGCGACTTGGCCGACCAGGGAAAGATCCGCGTCTACGGCACCGGTCACGGCACCGGCCAGCCCGACCGCGCGCTGCTCGAAAGGGTGCTCGATGGACTCCGCCGTCTCTGAGGCGCCGCTCTTCACCCCGCGCCAGCGGGGGACGCAGGCCAGCCCCGACGAGTCGGTGCAGGCCTGGCAGCTGGACCACACGCGCGCGCCGATCGCCACCAAGATCGTGGTGGCGGGCGGGTTCGGGGTGGGCAAGACGACCTTCGTCCGCTCGGTCTCCGAGATATCCCCGCTGCAGACCGAGGCGGTGATGACGCAGGCCAGCGAGGGGACCGACGACCTCTCGGCCACGCCCGACAAGGTCACCACGACCGTCGCGATGGACTTCGGCCGGCTGACGCTGGACGACGACCTGGTCCTGTACGTGTTCGGTACCCCCGGGCAGCAGCGCTTCTGGTTCATGTGGGACGACATGGTGCGCGGCGCGATCGGCGCGGTCGTCCTGGCCGACACCCGGCGCCTCGCCGACTGCTTCGCCGCACTCGACTACTTCGAGAGCTGCGGCCTGCCCTACATCGTCGGCGTCAACCACTTCGAGGGAACGCCCGGTTACGAGGAGGACGACGTCAGGGAGGCCCTGACCGTCCCTCCGCACGTCCCGATCGTGATCATGGACGCGCGTCAGCGGATCAGCGCCGTCGAGTCGCTGCTCGCCCTGGTCCGGCACGCGCTCGCCGTCTCCCCCGAATGACGGCAGACGTACCCAGCCCACCTAACGGAGAACCGCGATGCGGAAGATACTCATAGTCGGAGCCGGCCAGTCCGGTCTCCAGCTGGCCCTCGGACTCCAGTCCCACGGGTACGAAGTCACCCTGATGTCCAATCGCACGGCGGACGAGATCCGGACCGGCCGGGTCATGTCCACGCAGTGCATGTTCGACACGGCTCTCCAGCACGAGCGCGACCTCCAGCTCAACTTCTGGGAGTCGCAGGCCCCGCGGATCGAGGGGGTCGGCGTCTCGGTCGCCGGTCCGGACTCCTCGCGGGTCATCGACTGGGTGGGCAGACTGGACGGCTACGCCCAGTCCGTCGACCAGCGCGTGAAGATGGCCGGCTGGATGGACACCTTCGCCCAGCGCGGCGGTCAGCTCGTCATCCACGGTGCGGCGGTCTCCGACCTGGACTACTTCTCCCGTACCTACGACCTGGTGATGGTCTCGGCCGGCAAGGGCGAGCTGGTCTCCATGTTCGGCCGGGACGCGTCCCGTTCGCCGTACGACACCCCGCAGCGCGCCCTCGCCGTCGCCTACGTCCACGGTCTGGGCCCGCGCCCGGAGCACCCGGAGTTCGACGCGGTGCGCTGCAACCTGGTGCCGGGGGTCGGCGAGCTCTTCGTCATGCCGACCCTGACGACCTCGGGGCGTGCGGACATCCTGTTCTGGGAGGGCGTTCCCGGCGGTCCGCTCGACGCCTTCCAGGGCGTCAAGGACCCCTCGGAGCACCTGGCCACGACGCTGGAGCTCATGGAGAGGTTCACTCCGTGGGAGTACGCGCGCGCCACCAAGGTCGAGCTGACCGACGCCAACGCCACGCTGGCGGGCCGTTACGCCCCGACCGTGCGCACGCCCGTCGGCAGGCTGCCCGGCGGCGGCCTGGTCCTCGGTGTCGGGGACGTGGTCGTGGCCAACGACCCGATCACCGGACAGGGTTCCAACACCGCGTCCAAGTGCGCGCACTCCTACCTGCACTCGATACTCGAACATGGTGACCGCCCGTTCGACGAGGCGTGGATGGGGGCGACGTTCGAGCGGCACTGGGAGAACACCCAGCACGTCGTGAAGTGGACGAACGCGATGCTCGGCCCGCCCCCGGAGCACGTGCTGAACCTGATCGGCGCGTCCGGGCAGCTCCAGCCCGCCGCGGACCGGTTCGCCAACGGGTTCGACAACCCGGCGGACTTCGACAACTTCTTCTTCGAGCCGGAGAAGACGAACGCCTACCTGGCCTCGCTCACCGGGGCCCAGTAGGCGCCTGGTCTGCGAAACAGCGGTCATCGTTGGTGAACGTTGGTGTCTGTGGGCCGTCCTTTGACGGCCCACAGACGGCCCGGCTTTTCATGACACCTGGCTGGCATCTCAACTGCCCCCTAGAGCAGGCGAGGGCCGGGCTGATTTCGTGCAACTGCCACCTCAAGGCCAGGTCGTGAGAGAAGATCGTGTGCGGTCCCTCTCAGGGGGACGAACGGAACCCTCGGCGGCCCTAAGGGGGAGCGCGTGCTCATCTTTGACACGAACGCTGTACACGATCTCGATCCCCACGGTGCCAAGGCGGACTTGCTACGCCTGCTGACCAAAGCGGGTCTGAGGATTTCAGCCCCATGGGTCGTCCTGGAGGAATTGACCGCTCATAAACTCTACGATTACCAGCGCGCCTTTGATTTGATGCGACGGCAACATAGGGAGCTTTCCTCCCTGGAGCCGAATCTCGCAGGGGCTGAGCCGCCTTTTCGAGGAGATCGCTTCGCCGAGTATTGGCGTGATCGATATTCGGAAATATTTCACACTATTCCGACCTCTGAATCTGCTCTTAAGCAATCCGTACTTCGGGAAGCCGCGAGCATGAAGCCAGCAAAAGTTGACAGGACTAAGAAGTCGGGTAGTCGTGACGTCGCTATCTGGTTCTCGATTCTTGAATACATGGATGAGCATCCAACGGAGAACGTCTTCTTCGTCTCGTCCAATACTTCGGACTTTGGCGAGCCTGCGGAGTGGCCCTTCCCGTTGGATCTAGATCTAGGGGACAAGGCATCGAGGATCACGCACCTGCTCAGCTTTGAGGAGGTCATCGATAAATTCACCCAGCCATCCGAAGCTCCTGCGGACGTGGGTGAAGTTCTCGCTGTACGCCTTGCTGCGCCGGAGGCCCTCGGTGGAATGAGGCATGCTCTGTGGGTGCGGCATCTAAAGAAGCTTTTCGCATCCAAGCATACAGTGACGCCCCGGACGCTCCACCTGCGAATGGAGCCGACCTTCACGGGTGAAATTGAATGTCGAAACATCGGCTCCAGCACCTGGTACTGGAGCAAGGTTTCCTGGCAGCTCTTCGTGCTGCCCAGAGGCAGTACCGATCCTCTCGTTGCGTCGTGGGATACGTCGATTCTGTTTCCGAAAGACGAAGAGGGAGGTATCTCGCTCTTGCGGAGTGGTCGATTGACTGTAATCGAACCCGAGAGTTTGAGTGAGATTATGGCAACCGCTCTTGCAACTTCCGTTGCGCGGGAGGAGGAGCGGCTGAATGAAGTTAGTGAAGAAGTGAGCGTAGATGATCAGCAAGATTGGGGCGATCTCAACCGGCTTACGGCTGCTGAAGCGAGAAATGCAAAGGCGCTAGCAAATAGAAGGACGGCCGGGTCCGCCTTTCGTTACGAGCAGAGAGTTTTGCAGGCACTTCGTCGAACGGTGATTGGCGAACTTGAACCCGTCGGAGTGGACGCAGAAGTTGATGCGGTCATCGTAACCAGAGGGGGGTTCATTGGGGTTATTATTAAACATGTATCGAGTGCATACGGATTTCAAAGCCTGTTTCGTAACTCATCTTTCCCGGACTCGCTGAGCGCCTTTCTGGTCATTACGAACCAGAAAATGCACGTCAAGCCGGTCATGGCCATTGGGCGCCCGGGTGGTGTAATTCAGTGGAACAGTAGGGATGATGATGATGCGATCCGCCGGGCTGTGCGAGTGATCAAGAGCGAGCTGGGCGAGCCGGGGGCTTAACGTGTGGCTCTAAGGGCCGACTTTCGGGGAGCGTTCTGTAGGACCCCCACGCCCACCACGTGCAGGTCGCAGACCCTCAGAGCAGTGAGCCTCTTCAGCGTTGCCGCTCCAGTGTGAGAATGGCCTTGGCGATTGATGTCATGCGGTTGGGGCTGCATCGGGACTTGCGGAAGATCCGCCAGGACTTCAGTCGGGCGACGCCGCGTTCGACAGGCGCTCGCGCTGCGGCCAGTGCTTGATTGAGGGTCTTTTGGGTGGGGGTGAGTTCCTGCAGGGGCCTGCGTTTGATGCCTGTGGTCAGCCACGGGCCAGCGCCCTGGTAGGCGAGATCGGCCAGGATGGGAACGCCCTGGCGCTCGCAGATCCGGATGATCCGGTGGGTGCGGGCCGCGGTCAGGTCATGGGCGCGGCCCGGCAGGGCGGGCGAGAGCCACAGCAGCCGGCCGCCGGGGTCGGTGACGACCTGCACGTTCACACCATGGCGCCGGTGTTTGTGGGAGTAGTCGGCCCGGCCGTCGCCGACCCTGTCGCACTCGGCGAGGGTGCCGTCGAGCAGGACGAAGTCGGGTTCGTGCTCGCGAAGCGTCTTCAGCAGGCCCGGTGCACGTTCGGCGAGCAGGTCGATGACCGCGCTGGTATGGGCGTGGGCGGTGGACTCGCTGATCCCGAACCCGGCAGCGATCTTCGCGAGAGTGGTGTGTTCGCGCAGGTACACCAGTGCCACCATCGCGCGCTGGGACGGGCGGAGCTTGCAGCGTCGGTCGCCCTCACGGGTGACGATCAGCATGGTGACCCACTCCACGAGTGCGTGCGGCAGGTCGAGTGCGGCAGGATGTGTGACCAACGAGGCCCCCGAGCAACGTGATTGAGACGTCAGACATCTCGATCAACAGCCCGGGGCCTCGCTCGTTGCGCTTCACGGCCATCCCCCGATCGGTGGCCAACTCGAAGAAGCTCACTGTTCCCACGGGAACACCTCCCCGCGATCGGTCGCGACGCCGGCCGCGCGCGGTGACCTGAGTTTCTGAACTTTCTGGACCCCCTTACGCGCGCCCGCGCCCGACTCCGAACTGCCGTGGGTCCCGAAAAATGCGCCCAATCATGCAATCGGGTATGAAGTAACGGGATAAAAAGCCCCCTTAGTACCGAAGAAGCTCCGTGGGTAGCACAACTGACGAGCAGTATCACGCGAATTCTGCAGACAGCCGGGCCCCGAAAATTACTACCTCAAATTTCGCTCAAGCGGATTGCCGGCGGTCTTCTCACGTGCGAAAGTACTCTCCGAAACAGCAAGTGCGCAGAGTGTAACTAGCGTCTTCCGAGGAGTGCTTTCGTAATGAATATCGTTCGTATGGGTGCCAAGGCCACGGCTCTTGCGGTGCTGGCTCTGCCTATCTTCGGGAGTACTGCCTACGCAGCCCCGCAGGCTGACGCCTCTGCCACTCCACTCGCGGCAGTGGAGACCTCATGGGGCTGCAACACCAATCCGACGGTGAAACGCTTCAACACGTCGTACACGCCCGGGAATAATTCCGTCACCGTGTACTACAACAATCACTGTAACCACAGCGTCAATTTTCACGTGTCCTTCTTTGACACCAAGAACCAGGTGAGGCACAGCTCTTCATGCGTGACGGTCCCGGCTGGCGTGAAGAGCAGCAAGAAGTTCGACAAGAGCATCTTCGACAACGTCGAAGGCACCTGGAAGGGATGCTGACCCCAGCCTGACTTCCGCCCACTGAGCTTCTTCGAGTTGGCCACCGATCGGGTGATGGCCGTGAAGCGCAACGAGCGAGGCCCCCGGGCTGTTGATCGAGATGTCTGACGTCTCAATCACGTTGCTCGGGGGCCTCAGCGCCTGATCCTGTCGGCTCCGAGGGGCAACCACGTGTGGCGTACTTCGCTCAACGAGGGGGCGTGGAAGCTTGCTCTCGTAGCGGCCGGCGTCATCCCCGAGCCGGAGACGGCGGACGACGACTATGCCGCAGCGCGGGAGCACGGGATGCACGCTCTCCGGCACTTCTACGCGTCAGCCCTTCTCGACGGCGGGGAGAACATCAAGGCGGTCAGCGAGTACCTGGGACACGGCGACGCCGCCATGACGCTGCGGGTCTACGCCCATCTCATGCCGAGCAGCCAGGAGCGCACGCGCAAGGCGATCACAGCCGCCTACGACAGAGGCTTTCACCGGGCCTGACGGCCCACAGACGGCCCAGAGCAAGACTTGTGCCCCTGAAATGCCGAGAGTTGGCAGGTCAGGGGCTCAACGCTGTGTGGCGACTGCTTCTTCGAGCCGGAGAAGACGAACGCCTACCTGGCCTCGCTCACCGGGGCCCGGGGCTGACACCCCGCACGAGGGCCGGGTCGCCGCGTTCCGTCACCTGACACGGGGCGCGGCGGCCCGGCCCTCACACGTCCGAGGCGTCGTAGCCGGTGTCCGGTCCGGAGCCGGCGTCCTCGGGAAGCTCCGGCCGGGTGTACGTGCTCAGCGGTGCGCCGGCCGGGTCGGGGCGCACGGCCCCCAGCAGCGGGTTGGAGGCCAGCGGAGAGACCTTCACGGCGGCCCCCGGCCGGGGCGCCTGCACCACCAGGCCGTCGCCGATGTACAGCGCCACATGCGTCGCCTTCGGGAAGTAGACCACCAGGTCGCCGGGGCGCAGCGAGCCGACCGGCACCTTCGGCAGTCGGCGCCACTGCTCCTGCGAGGTGCGCGGGACGTTCCGGCCGGCGGCCGACCAGGCCCGCGACGTGAGACCGGAGCAGTCGTACGCCTCCGGCCCCTCCGCACCCCACACGTAGGGCTTGCCGATCTGTCCGACGGCGTAGCGGACGGCTTCCGCGCCCTGTTCCGACGGCGGGCGGACCGAGCTGAGCGACCCCGACGCGGTGAGCGCCTTCTGGGCCTCGCCCACGTTCTTCTCCTCCAGTGCCGACAGCGCCGCGAGCTGTTCGGCGGACAGCGAGGCCAGCATCGCCTCGATGGCCTTCAGCCGTGACTGCACGGTGTCCCGCTGCTTCTTCTGCCGTGCGGTGAGCTCCCGCTGCGCGTCCTGCGCCGCCCGGGACCGGGCCGCCAGCACCTCGGCGTGCCGCTCCGCCCCCGCCAGCCGGTCGACGACCGCCGACCGGCCGGCCTGCGCCCGCTCGATGACGTGGCTCTGCTCCAGGGCGCGGGCCGGGTCGTCGGCCAGCAGCAGCCGCAGATAGACGGAGAAGTCGGTGCGCCCCTGGTACTGGTCGCGCGCCAGCCGCCCCGCGTCCCGGCGCCCGGAGGCCAGGGCGGCCCGGGCGCGGGCCAGCTCGCCCCGCAGCCTGCCGGCCTCGGCCGTGCGCTTCCTCAGCTCCTCCTCGGTGCCGGTGTGGAGCTCGCCCGCCTCCTCGGCCTCCTGGTAGAGGGTCTGCAACTGCTTCAGCAGCCCGGCCACGCCCTGCGGAGCCGGTCCCGCGGCCGGTGCGGGGTCCGGTCCCGTCGGCTCGGCGACGGCGGGGGAGGCGGCGACGGCCGCGGCCAGCACCGCCGTGCACAGGGCGCGTGCGACTCTGCCCGACACGAGATCACCTCCGGTGTCCGGGGTGACGACGATCAGTCGGACACTGATTAATCGGACTACCCCACAAATGCTCGGATGGCGTCCATCCGGTCACCCGGCCCCGGGTGATGCAAGGACTGCCCGGCGTGCCGCCCCGGGGCGTCCCCCGGACGGCGGACACCCGGAGGCGCCGGCCGTGCCCCGGGGCGCGTGCGGCGGCCGTGGTTCCGCCCCCCGGTGGAGCTCCCCCGGCCGGGACCCGGCGGTAACCCGACGGGGGAGCGCGCCGGGCCGCGCCCCGGCACCCGCGCCCCCGCGCCCCGGCACCCGCGTCCCGGCACCCGGGTCTCCGTGGCCGGCACCGCCCGCCCCGTCGGACGCGGTCACCGGGAGAGTGTGGCCCGGCCGCGCCCCGGCGGTGCGGCCGGGCTCAGGACCCGCTGCGGGGTTTCTTCCAGGGCCACTTGGGGGTGAAGCGCTCACGGCCGCCGGGGGCGTACTCGTACACCCAGCCGCGGCGCAGGCCCAGGCGTTTCGAGTAGCCCGCGGCGACCCGGCGGTAGGCGTGGACGGTGGCGGGGCCGCCGTCCGCGTCCGGCACCGGGACCTCGTACCAGGCGGGCGGATGACCGGTCGGGCCGAGCAGGACGGGCAGCACCCGGCCGTCCAGGGGGCCGCCGCGGAAGGGCGTGTTCTCGCTTTTCACCCGGCCAGTGTCACCCGGGCGGCAACAGGTGCGCCGCGCGGCCCGCCACCGGGATGATCGCCGTCGCGAGCCGGCCGGCCGGACCGTCGGCGGTCTCCTGGCTCAGCAGGTCCGCCACCGCGGCCTCCGTCTCCTCGTCGGACGCCGCGGTGACCGCCAGCAGGGCCATCAGGTGATCGACCAGCCAGCTCCGCAGGTCCGCCGCCGGAGGCTGCTTCGCCTCGTCCAGCCAGATCAGGGACGCGGCCTCCACGGCGGCGATCCAGGTGCGCACCATCATCCGCAGCCGCGGCCCGGCGGGCTCCTGGCCGGGGCCGCCGCCCCGCCCCAGGTGGAGCAGGATCTGCTCGGCCGCCGACCGGCGCACGCCGTCCACGATCGTCGAGGTCCGCGAGGTCTCGGCCACGCTGCCGCCGCGCAGCAACGCGCTGAAGCCGGCGTCGTGCTGGTCGACGAAACCGAGATAGCGGTCCAGGACCCGGGCGACCCTCTCGGTGGGCGGGCCGACGGCGGGCTCCGAGAAGCAGAGCGTCAGCTGCTCGGCCGCGGAACCGAGGGCGGCCTCGTACAACTGCTGCCTGCCGCCCGGGAAGTAGCGGTAGACCAGCGGGCGGGAGACTCCGGCGGCCGCCGCCACCTCGTCGATGGACACGTCGTCCGGCGCCCGGTGGGCGAAGAGGGTGAGGGCCGCGCCCAGCAGCTGGGTGCGGCGTTCCTCGACACCCAGGCGTCGGTACGCGCGGGCCGGTGGTGCTGCGGGTGCGGGCGTCATACTCCGAAGCCTACGGCCGGCCGGCGCGTGACGGGGGTCCTCAGGCCAGCAGACCCGAACTCTTCCACAGCCTGCGGCCCACCCCGTTGAGCACACCGATGTCGTCGAAGAAGTCGGTGAGGCGCTTCGCCCCCGTCTGCATGACCTCCGCCCGGTGGCCGCTCGCCCGCACCTGCGCGACGGCCTCCCGGCGGTCCAGACCGACGTGGTCGTAGACCTGCGGGTTGACGAAGCAGACGGAGAAGACCCGGGCCGCCTCCCCGCAGTTGAGCCGGGTCAGCCGGCGCTCCCACGCGGGTGCGGTCACCATCTGGCGGCGCAGCTCCTCGCGGGCGTAGCGCACGTGCCGGGCCTCCTCGACGACGTGGATCCGGGTCACGCCGCGTACGAGCGACTGGACGCGTCCGTCGGGGAAGGTGAGCCGCTGCATCCAGTCCAGGATCTCCTCGCCGAGCAGGGTCGCGGCGAACGAACCGGGGGTGGTGGAGACGGTCTTCAGCACCCGCGCGAGGTTGTGGTAGCGCCGGGGGACCGGGTAGGCGGGCGCCCCGCCCCACTCGATCATGCGGGCGAACATCATGGAGTGCCGGCACTCGTCGGCGATCTCGGTGAGGGCGTAGCGGACGTGCTTGCTGGTCACGGACTTGTCGTAGATGTGCCGGACGAGCAGCTGCATCAGGATGATCTCGAACCAGATGCCGAGCGAGGCCAGCGAGGCGGCCTCGTGACGTGCCAGATCCATCCGCTGCTCCTCGGACATCCTGCGCCACAGCGGGGTGTCGTAGAGCGAGACCAGCTCGGGCGGCCAGAACCACTTGCCGTCCTCGGCGGCGGCGTCCCAGTCGAGCTCGGTGTCCGGATCGAAGGAGTGCTTGGCCGAGGCTTCGAGCAGCCGGGCCGCGACCTGTTCGCGGTCCTTGAGCGGGCCGAGCGCGTCGCGCAGCGCCCGGATGTCCTCGTCGGTCACGGTTGTCATGGCTGAAGGCACCTCGCACGTGGGTTACCGGCGGTCACGTTCCGGTCCCGAACGATGAGACCGCCTGCCGGCACGGCAGTCAATCCCCTGTGCGCGACTTGTTGACTGTTTGTCTACCAACGTGTGAACCTGCCCACGGACGTCAGCACCGCGGAACGCACGATCCTCGCCAGGCGAAGGAGCTTGCCCGTGTCGACACACGACCTCTACACCACCGCGCCCCCGGCCCCGACGTGGCAGGTGCCCGCCACCGGGGCCGCCCGGTTCAGCTGGGACTACGACGACGGCCGCGAACGCCTCCTCGCCCTCTACCAGAAGGGCAAGGACAAGCAGTGGGACGGCAACAAGCGCATCGACTGGAGCCTGGAGGTCGACCCCGCCGACCCGCTGGGCACCCCGGACGAGGCGCTCACGCTCCACGGCACCCCGCACTGGGCGAAGATGACCGCACGGGACCGCGGCGAACTGCGCAGGCACTACACCTCCTGGCAGTTCAGCCAGTTCCTGCACGGTGAGCAGGGAGCCATGGTCTGCGCCGCCCGGATCGTGGAGTCGGTCCCCGACCTGGACGCGAAGTTCTACTCCGCGACCCAGACGATGGACGAGGCCCGGCACGCGGAGATCTACGGCCGCTTCCTGCACGAGAAGATCGGGATGCTCTACCCGGTCAACGACAGCCTCCAGGGGCTGCTCGGCGACACCCTGCGCGACTCCCGCTGGGACATGCCCTACCTCGGCATGCAGGTCCTCATCGAGGGGCTCGCGCTCGCCGCGTTCGGCATGATCCGCGACACCACGACCCAGCCGCTGCCTCGGCAGATCCTCGCCTACGTCATGCAGGACGAGGCCCGGCACGTGGCCTTCGGGCGCATGGCGCTGCGGGACTACTACCGGCAGCTGACCGACGCCGAGCTGCGCGAGCGCGAGGACTTCGTCATCGAGGGCTGCCACCTCATGCGCGACCGCCTCAGCGGCGTCGAGGTGCTGGAGAACTTCGGCATCGGCCGGCAGGAGGCCAAGGACCTCTCCGAGCACTCGGAGTACCTCCAGCTCTTCCGGAAGCTGCTGTTCAGCCGGATCGTCCCCTGCGTGAAGGACATCGGCCTCTGGGGCGAACGGCTCCAGAAGACCTACGTCGGCATGGGCGTCTTCGAGCTGGGCGACTCGAACCTGGATCTGCTGATGGCCCAGGACGAGGAGATCGCCGAGCAGCTGGACCGGGACCGCTTCGCGGTGGAGGAGCGGGCCCGGGTCGCGGAGGTCGCGGAGGCGATAGCGGACGGCGGCGCCGGCTGAGCCGCACGCCCCCGGGGCGGGGCGCGCCGCCGGCCGGACGGGGAACCGCGGCCGGGACGCACCGGCCGCCCCGGCCCGGGGGCCGGTCTCAGCCGCCGAGCGCCGCCTCCATCACGGCCCGGGCGATCGGAGCCGCGTTGCCGCCCCCGCTGACATCGGCCCGGTCGGCCTCCGCGTCCTCCACGACCACGGCGACGGCGACCGCGGGCCGGCCGGAGTCCGGCGCCTGCGCCCAGGCGATGAACCACGCGTACGGCGTGCCGGAGTTGTCGACGCCGTGCTGGGCGGTGCCCGTCTTCCCGCCGACCGTCACCCCGTCGATCGCCGCGTTCGTGCCGGTGCCGTTCTCCACCACGTCGACCATCATCCGCTGGAGCTGCTGGGCGGTCGACGGGCTCATGGCCCGGTCGTAGGAGTCGGAGCCCTGCTGCCGGACCGTGTCGCCGTCGTGGGTGGTCACCCGGTCCACCAGGTGGGGGCGCCGCAGATCGCCGCCGTTCGCGACCGCCGAGGCCACCATCGCCATCTGGAGCGGGGTGGCGGTCGTGTCGAACTGCCCGATCGAGGACTGCGCCAGCTGGTCGTCGCTCATCTCCGCGTCGAAGTTGCTGCGGGCCACCCGGGACGGGATCCTCAGGTCGTCGTCGTTGAAGCCGAACCGGCCCGCCGCCTCCCGCATCCCGTCCAGGCCCACCTCCACGCCGAGATGGGCCATCACCGTGTTGCAGGAGACCCGGACGGCGTCCGCCAGAGACGCCTTCTCGCACCCCCGCGCCTCGTTCGGCAGCACGGTCGAGGTGCCCGGCAGGACGTACGGGGACGGGGTGTCCGTCGCCGCGTCCGGATCGGTGACCACCCGGGCGTCCAGCGCCGCCGCGGCGGTCACGATCTTGAACGTCGACCCCGGCGGATACGTCTGCCGGACGGCCCGGTTGAGCATCGGCTTGTCCGCCGCACGGTTCAGCCGGGTCCACGCGTCGGTGACGGCGGAGCCGGTGCCGGAGAGCACCTCGGGGTCGTAGGAGGGGGACGAGACCAGCGCCAGGACCCGGCCGGTGGACGGGTCGAGGGCGGCGACCGCGCCGCGCCTGCCGGCCAGGCCCTCGTACGCCGCGCGCTGCACCGCGTCCTCGACGGTGGTGACGACGTCGCCGCCCGGCTGCCGGCTGCGGGTGACGTCACCCCACAGCGGGAACGGCGCCAGCAGCGGGTCGGTGCCGGAGAGCACGCCGTCCTCGGCGTTCTCCAGCAGGGTGGTGCCGTAGGTCTGCGAGGCGTAGCCCGTCACCGGCGCGTACAGCGGGCCGTGGCGGTAGGTGCGCTCGTAGGCCAGCTGCTGGCCGGTGTCCTTCGACCCGGTGACCGACGCGTCGCCGACCAGGATGTTGCCGCGCGGCTGGTCGTAACGGTCGATGGTGGTGCGGCGGTTGGCGGGGTTCGCGTTCAGCCCGTCGGCCTCGAACACCTGGACGCGGGCCGCGTTGGCCAGCAGGGCGAGGAGCAGGAGCAGGCAGAAGCCGGCGGCGTGCCGGATGTAGGGGATCACGTCTCCTCCGCGGACGGTCCGGCCCCGGCGGAGGGCCCCGGATCGGGCGTGCGCGACACGTCGCTGACCCGGATGAGCAGCGCCACGATGATCCAGTTGGTCACCACGGACGACCCTCCCTGGGCCAGGAAGGGCATCGCCATCCCGGTCAGCGGGATCAGGCCCATCACCCCGCCCGCGATGACGAAGACCTGGAGCGCCAGGATCGAGGCCAGGCCGACCGAGAGCAGCCGTCCGAACGGGTCTCGCAGCGCCAGGCCCGCCCGGAAGCCGCGGGCCACCAGCAGGGCGTACAGCAGGAAGACGGCGGTGAGCCCGACCAGTCCGAGCTCCTCGCCCGCGGTGGCCAGGATGAAGTCGGACTTCGCGGCGAAGCCGATGAGGACGGAGTGGCCGAGCCCGAGCCCGGTGCCGAACATCCCGCCGGCGGCGAACGCGAAGAGGGACTGGGCGAGCTGGCTCGGCCCCCGGCCGGCGTCGATCGTGGCGTACGGGTTCAGCCAGTCCTCCACCCTGCTGTGCACATGGGGTTCGAACGAGCCGACGACGAAGGCGCCCGCGGCGGCCAGGAGCAGCCCGACGGCGATCCACCCGGTCCGGCCGGTCGCGACGTAGAGCAGGATCACGAAGAGGCCGAAGAAGAGCAGCGAGGTGCCCAGGTCCCGCTCCAGGACCAGGACGCCGACGCTGAGCAGCCAGATCGCGACGATGGGGCCCAGGACCCGCCCGGTGGGGAACTGGAGCCTCCAGACCCGGCGGCCGGTGTACGCGAGCGCGTTGCGGTTCGCGGCCAGGTAAGCGGCGAAGAAGACCGCCAGCAGGATCTTGGCGAACTCGCCCGGCTGGAAGGAGAGTCCGCCGATCCGGATCCAGATCTTGGCCCCGTTCACCGCCGGGAAGAAGATCGGCACGACCATCAGCACCAGGGCCGCGGTGACCGAGAGGTACGCGTACCGCTGGAGCACCCGGTGGTCGCGCAGCAGCACCACGACGGCGATGAAGAGGGCGACCCCGAGCGTCGACCAGACCAGCTGGGTCGGCGCCGCCCGGTCGTTCGGCGTCTCCAGGTCCAGGCGGTAGATCAGCACCAGGCCCAGCCCGTTGAGCAGCACCGCGATGGGCAGCAGCAGCGGATCGGCGAACGGGGCGCGGAAGCGGACCGCGAGATGGGCGAGCAGGGCCAGGAGGCCGAGCCCGGCGCCGTACCCGGCGACGTCGGGGGGCACGGCGTCGTTCCGGGCGAGGCCGACGGCGGCGTAGCCGTAGACGGAGATGAGCACGGCCCCGATGAGGAGCGCCAGCTCGACCCCGCGCCGCTTGGGAAGGCGTAGCTGGGGCGGGCGTGCGTCCGCCGTCGTTGCGGTCATGCCCCGCAACGTAGCAAGAGGCGGGTCGTATTTCCCTTATGTCAGCTTCGTGGCATCCCCGGGCGGGCGCTCCCCGCGCGGCTCAGCTCCGGTACGGGTTCCCGCCGCCGGGAGGCGTGTACCCGGGCTGCTGCTGCGGGGCGCCGTACGGCCGGCCGTCCTGGCCGCCCCGGGCCTGCGCCGACAGCTGCTCGGCCTCCTCCTTCGGGATCTGCCGCTCCCCGCCGCAGAAGGTGCACTGCGTCGCGTACTTCGTGGAGAACGGGAACAGCGGTATGAAGAACAGCGTGAACTTGGTGACCCGCTTGCGCAGGGTGTGCGCCGCCGGATTGCCGCACCAGCCGCACACCATCGTCAGGATCGCCAACTGATGGAGATAGCCCCGCGTACCGAAAATGATCATGATGAGGTTCCCTTCCCCGTACCGCCCGTGAGCGCCCGCCGGCACAGCGCCAGCAGCTTCTCGTCCTGCTGGGTGTCGTGACTGCCGTACCCGCCGTCCATCGCCCGGTGGCGGCGCACGGACAGGAGCTCGGCGCGCAGCACCCGTGTCGCGTCAGAGCCTGCACCGCCCGGGCCCATCCGCGCCAGGCATTCCGCCACCCGGACCCTGACGTGGCAGTTCCTCTCCCAGGCCGCCAGCAGCACCGGCACCACCTCGGCGGTCCGCCCGGCGATCTCCCACAGGGCGATCGCGGCCTCGACCCGGAGCCACAGCTCGTCGTGGCCCAGCAGCGCCCGCAGCCGCGGTGTCACCGCCGAGGCCTGCGGCCCCAGCACCGCCAGCGCGCTCACGGCCGCCCGGCAGTCGCGCGCCTGGTCCGCGCCCAGCCCCTCGGCGAGCACCGGCAGCACCGCCCCGGCGTCCCCGGTGACCGCCCACAGGGCCTCCGCCGCCTCGGTCGCCGCCGCTCCCGGCCGCCGGACCAGCCGCCGGAGCTCCGGAACCGCGCACCCGGCGGCCGGCCCGAACGACCCCAGCGCCCGGAGCGCCGCCGTCCGCAGCCACTCGCCCCGGTACTCGGGCGCCCCCCGCAGCACCCGCAGCACCTCGGGGGCGGCCTCGCCCGCGCGCAGCGCCGTCAGCCCGGCGAGCAGCGGGCTCGCCCGGTCGTACGCGCCCTCGTCCAGGCCGACCTCGCCCAGCCTGCGCCGCAGCGCCCCGGCGAGCGGGGCCGCCGCACCGCCCAGACACCCGATCGCGGCGCCCACGTCGTGCGGCACCTCCGGCCGCTCCAGCGCCGCCGCGAGCGCGGGCAGCACCCGCGCGTCCCCCAGCCCGGCCAGCGCCTTCACCGGCGACCCGAGCCCCGGAGGACCGCTCGCCCACTCCTTGACCCACGCCTCCGGATCGGCCGCCACCCGCGCGGCGAGGGCGTCCCCCGCGGGCGCCGCCAGACCGAACAGGTCCTCCAGCGCGTACGAGGCGGCCTCGGCCAGCCGGGGCTCCGGGTCCGCGAGCTGCACGCCGACCAGCCGCACCAGGTCCTCGTACGACCCCCGCCAGGCCCGCATCAGCCCGCTGCTCATCCGTACGGCGTCGACGCGCTGCCAGGGGTCGGGGCTGCGCAACTGGTCGGACAGCAGCGCCGTACGGTCCGCCACGCGGTCGTCCAGGCCCACGTGCAGGGTGCGCAGCAGGTCGGTGGCCCACGGGGTGCCGCGCCCGGCCGGCTCCTCGGCGGACAGCTCGCGCAGCTGCCCCACCAGGGCCGGAGCCGGGGCCCGGTCCGCGGCGGCCCCGTCCCCGCCCGCGGGGCCCGCGACCGGCTCCGGACGGGCGGGCCCGGAGCGCAGCTCCCGCAGCAGACCGGCCACCACCCCCACCACGTCGCCGGGCAGCGCCTCGGGGGCGCACCGGGCCAGCTGCGCCAGCGCGGCGAGCCGCAGGCCGGGCGGATGGGCCTCCGCCGCGAGCCGGCTCAGCCAGTCGGCCGCCCGGTCCGCCACCTGGTGGTGGCGCAGGGCTATCCGGCCGGCCGCCTCGACGAGCGCCAGCCGCACCTCGTCGTCCGACTCCACCGGCAGCCGCTCCCGCAGCAGGGTGAGGACGCCGGCCGGCCGGGCGTGCAGGGTGGCCAGGGCCAGCGGTGCGGCGAGCCGCACCCCCGGGTCCTCGTCGGCGACGAGCTCGAAGAACACCGGCGATCCCGCCGACACGGCGGCCGCCGCCATCGCGTAGTTCGCCACACCCTCGATCTCGTCCTCGTCCAGCTCGTCGACCTCCTCGTCCTCGTCCAGGTCGATGCCGCCGATGCTGGTGAGCAGCTCCACGATGCCGCCCCGGTCGCGTACGCCCGGATCGGCGGCCAGCTCGAACAGGAACGGGATGCAGGCGAGCGTGCACGCGTACACGGTGCCCTGGTGGTGGACGGCCCCGTACATCCCGTCGAGCGCGCTCTCCCGCTCCGCCGGGTCCGGGGAGGCGAGCTGGTACAGCAGCCCCGGCACGTCGTCGGCCGGACCGTAGGCATGCTTCATCGAGGCCCAGTCGACCTCTTCGATCCCCGTGAACACGCCACACCCTTCCGCGACCGCCCTCCGCGCCCCGGGGCGGCGGATGCCCACGACGCGGTGTCTGGGCAGAGTGTGCACCACGGCGGGGACGTTCCACCCTCCCCTTGCGGCCTTTCTCACCGCTTCCGCCCGCCGCTGTGAAGGTGCTGTGCACACCCGGGCGCCGGCGGCCCCGATCAGCCCGCGGGCAGCGCCCCGGCCCGCCCGGGATCGTTCAGCGGGCCGAGGAGGTCCCCGTACCGTTCCAGCCGGGCGGCCATGTCGCCGGCGAGGAAGGCGAGAGCGTCCGGCGCCCCGCACGCCTCGATCTCGTCCCAGGTCACGGGCGCGGACACGGCCGGCCGGCCCCTCGCCCGCAGGGTGTACGGCGCCGCGGTGGTCTTGGCCGCGGCGTTCTGGCTGAAATCCACGAACACCCGGCCCGGCCGCAGGGCGCGCGCCATCCGGTGCACCGCCAGCCCGGGCAGCGCGTCCTGCGCCTGGACCGCCAGCTTGCGCGCGTACTCCGTCACCGCCTCGGAGGGGGTGGGTTCCAGGGGCACGAGCAGATGGAGCCCCTTGGAGCCCGAGGTCTTGCCGTACGCGGACAGCCCGTCCCGCGCCAGCCGCTCCCGCAGCCAGAGGGCGACCGTGCAGCACTCCACGACACCCGCGGGCGGGCCGGGGTCCAGGTCGAACACCATCCGGTCCGCCACGGCCGGGGAGTCCTGCCGCCATTGGTGGGTGTGGAACTCCACCACCAGGTTCGCCGCCCACATCAGCGACGGCAGGTCCTGGACCAGCACCTGCCGGGCGTCCGGATCGTCGCTGCGGGGGACCGGGGCGGTGCGCACCCAGCCGGGTGTACCGGGCGGCGGGTTCTTCGTGAAGAAGCGCAGCCCCTCCGGGCCGTCCGGGTACCGCAGGAAGGACAGCGGGCGGTCCCGGAGGTGCGGCAGCATCACCTCCGCCGCCGTGGCCGCGTAGTAGTGCAGCACCTCGCCCTTGGTCGTACCGGTGGCCGGATACAGCACCTTGTCGAGATTGCTGAGCGCCAGGCGCCGCCCCTCCACCTCCGTGATCGGCGTCATACGATAAGAATCACATGAAATGCCGTGAATGAGTGCGTATCGGGCGTAAGGGGAGATCGGTGAGATCCATCTGGAACGGCTCCATCTCGTTCGGCCTGGTCAGCATCCCGGTCAAGCTCATGAACGCCACCGAGAACCACTCGATCTCCTTCCGGCAGATCCACCTCGCCGACGGCGGCCGGATCCGCTACCGCAAGGTCTGCGAGCTGGACGAGGAGGAGGTGCCGGCCTCCGACACCGTCAAGGCCTACGAGGACGCCGACGGCACGGTGATCCCCGTGACCGACGAGGACCTCGCCTCGCTCCCGCTCCCCACCGCCAGGACGATCGAGATCGAGGGCTTCGTGCCGGCCTCGGCCGTCGACCCCCTCCAGCTGGACACGGCCTACTACCTCACGGCCCACGGCGTCCCCGCCGCCAAGCCGTACGCCCTGCTGCGCGAGGCACTCAGGCGCAGCGGCAAGGTCGCCGTGGCGAAGTTCGCGCTGCGCGGGCGGGAGCGGCTAGGCATGCTGCGGGTCGTCGACGACGTCATCGCCATGCACGGGCTGCTGTGGCCGGACGAGATCCGCGCCCCGGAAGGCGTCGCCCCCGACTCCGGCGTCACCGTCCGCGACGCGGAGCTGGATCTCGCGGACGCGCTGATGAACACCCTCGGCGACGCCGACCTGGAGACGCTCCACGACGACTACCGTGCGGCGGTCGAGGAGCTCGTCGCGGCGAAGGCGGCCGGAGAACCCGCCGCGCCGGAGGCGGCCGAGGAGCCCGAGGGCAAGGTGATCGACCTGATGGCGGCGCTGGAGAGCAGCGTCCGGGCGGCGAAGGAGTCCCACGGGCAGGACGGCGGGGTCGCGGACGTCCACCCCATCGGCTCCGCAGGACCGGGCCGGGGCTCCGGCCCGGGGAAGCGGGGCGGAGCGGCGACGGCGCGGACCCCTGCCCGGACCCCGGCGAGGAAGACGGCGCGGGGCGACGCGGCGGGGGAGCGGGCGGCGGCCGCGAAGCCCCCGAAGGGCGCGAAGAAGTCCGCGGCGAAGAAGACGGCGAAGACCGCGAAGACGGCGGAGAGCACGACCGGGGCGAAGGCGGCGAAGTCCGCGGCGAGGACCGCGAAGACGGCGAAGACGCCGGAGAAGAAGGCCGGGAAGGGGACCGCGGCGAAGCCGGCGAAGCGGGCCGCCTCGGGCGCACGCAGGCGCACCTCGGCCTGAGACGCGGCCGGCCCGGGTGGCCCTGCGGCCGGCCGTCTCACGGACCGGACGGCCCCGGGACGGTCCCGCCCCCGGGGCGGGGTGTGGTGGTGCGGCGGACCGGTCGTGCGGCCGATGCCGCTCGTACAGGTGACGGGACGGCCGTTTCCGGGCGTCCCGGGGGAGGCGGGGGCCAGGATGGAGGCCCGCCCGGCACCCGGTCTCCTCCCGGCCCGGCCGGGGCGCCCGAGCGGTCCTGGGCACCTCGGTCCGGGCCCGCGAGGAACACGAACGCCGTGCCCCCGACCCCGCGCGCCCGCGTTGCGCCCTGTCCGGGGGCCGCCCCGCCGTCCAGGCTGGGGGAGAAAGGACGCCGGACGGGTCAACAGAGGGGGCACGATGCAGGATCTCAAGGTCACGTCATGGCAGCTCTTCGGGCACGACCGGCTCTACGTGAACCTGCCGGACGGCACCGCCATCGGCTGGGCGGACCGGGGCAGCGGCACGATCACGGTCCTGCACCCGCGCTACCGCGACGCGGTGACCGACGCACTCGCACGCCAGGTCCCCGACCTGCCGGCCCTGGTCGGTGAGGTGGAAGCGGTCGTGCCGCCCGGTCCGCCCGCGCCGCCGCCCGTCCCGCCGATCCCGCCGATGCGGGGCATACGGAGGCGCGGCGCCGCGAGGAGGAACCCACCCGAACCCGTGTCCCCCGAGAAGGCCCTGCCGGAACCGGCGTTCCCCGAGGCCGTCCGGCCCGAGCCCGCGCCCACCGAGACGGTCCGGCCGGAGCCCGCGTCCTCCGAGGCCGTCCGGCCCGAGCCCGTCCGGCCCGAGCCCGTCCGGCCCGAGCCCGTCCGGCCCGAGCCCGTCCGGCCCGAGCCCGTCCGGCCCGAGCCCGTCCGGCCCGAGCCCGTTGCGGCCGGGAAGCGCCTCCCGGAGCCCGCTGCGGAGGGAACCCTGCCCGGGGCCGCCGGGAAGCCCCCCGCCGACGGCCCGGCGCCGTGGAGCGCCGCCGCGTCCGGGACGGTGCCGGAGAGCACCGCCGCCCCCGAGCCGGTGGCCGGTCCGCAGGCCGGACCCGGTCCCGCCCCGGCGACCGCTCCCACCGGGGCGCGGCGGCGACGGCCGGCCACCCTCCCCGCGCTGACCCCCGCGACCGACCTCGCGTCCCGCCGGCCCGGCACCGGGCTCCGGGAGCAGCTCGGCGAGACCGGGACCGGGGCGCTCGTGCGGGTGGCGACCGGGGCGCTGCGGCGGCACAAGGACGCCGACCCGCGACGCGGCACCCTCGCGGGCGAACGGCGGGTCGGCGCGGAGCTCAAGCGCCTGACCCGGCACGGCTGGAGGGTGCTGCACTCCGTGCCGCTGCCGGATGGCACGGAGATCGGGCACCTGCTCATCGGGCCCGGCGGGGTGTTCGCGGTGAGCACCGAACACCGCCCCGGAGCATCGGTACGGATCGAGGACGGCACCCTGCGCGTCGACGAGGAGACCCCGCAGCCGTACGCCTGTGACGGCCTGCCCGGCGCGCGGCGGGCCCGGGAGGCGCTGGAGGCGTACTGCGCCTACCCCGTGCCCGTGCAGACCGTGGTGGTGTTCACCGCGGTCACGGCGCTGGAGGTGGTCGCCGCCCCCGCCGGTGTGCGCGTCTACCGGGAGCGCCAGGTGTCCGCCCTCGCCCCCCTGACGGGCGTGCTCACCGCCACCCAGGTGGAGCGCGTCTACGACGTCGCCCGGAACGCGGAGGCCTGGCTGGACGCGTGAGGCCGGGGGCCGGCCGGTAGATTTCCCGGTGCTGCCGCGGCGCCGCCACCGCGCTGCCGCAGGCCGTCGCCGTGCCGCCGAAGGACAGGACACCATGAAACTCCGCTGTGCCGTGCTCGACGACTACCAGTCCGTGGCGACCACCGCCGCCGACTGGTCACCCGTCGCCGACGACATCGAGGTGGTCGGCTTCTCCGACCACTGCGCCACCGAGGACGAACTGGCCGCTCGTCTCGCGGAGTTCGACATCGTCGTCACGCTCAGGGAGCGCGTGCCGTTTCCCGCCCCGCTGATCGGGCGGCTGCCCCGGCTCCGCCTGATCGTCGCCTCCGGCATGCGCAACACCTCCATCGACCACGCCGCGGCCGAGCGGCACGGGGTCACCGTCTGCGGCACCGCCAGCACGGCCACCCCGCCCGTCGAGCTCACCTGGGCCCTGCTGCTCGGACTCGCCCGCGGAATCGTCACCGAGGCCAACTCCCTGCGCGAGGGCGGACCGTGGCAGTCCACGGTCGGAGCCGACCTGCACGGGCGCCGGCTGGGGATCCTCGGGCTCGGGAAGACCGGCAGCCGGGTCGCCGCGGTCGGCCGGGCCTTCGGCATGGACGTGGTGGCCTGGAGCCGGAACCTGACCCCGGAGCGCGCCCGGGAGGCCGGAGCCGCCCTCATGGGGTCCAAGGAGGAACTGCTGGAGACCAGCGACTTCGTCTCCGTCCACCTGGTGCTCGGCGACCGCACCCGTGGACTGATCGGCGCGCGGGAGCTCGCGCTGATGCGGCCCGGCAGCTATCTCGTCAACACCTCGCGGGCCGCGATCGTCGACCAGGACGCACTGCTCGACGCCCTGCACCGAGGGGCCATCGCGGGCGCGGGCGTCGACGTGTTCGACGTCGAGCCGCTCCCGGCCGACCACCCGATGCGCAGCGCACCACGCCTCCTGGCCACCCCGCACCTGGGCTACGTCTCGCAGGCCAACTACGCCACGTACTACGGGGAAGCGGTCGAGGACATCCGCGCCTACCTCGACGGCGAGCCGGTCCGCAGGCTCGGCTGAGCGGGGCGCCGGTCGCACACGGCCCACGAGGAGCCCGGATCCACCGGTGGCCGGCACCGGATCGACGTAGCCTGCCGTCAGGGGCACTTCGGCCCCTGGACAGGGGGAGGTCATCACGTGAGCCTGCTTGACGACGAGACGGCCGCCGGCATGGTCCGGATACCCGCCGGCACCGTGGAACTCCGCGACGACCGCCGTGGAGCGCAGTGGCAGGAGGACGTCGAGTCCTTCCAGCTGGCCCGTCTCCCCGTCACCCTCGGGCAGTACTGGGCCCTCACGGACACGGTCCCCGATCCCGCCGTGTCGCACGCCCTGCCGGTGACGAACGTCAGCTGGCTCGACGCCGTCGACCTGTGCAACCGCTTCTCGGACCGGATCGGGCTGACCCCGGTCTACTCCCGCGACGCGGCGAGCGACGAGGTGGTCCGCGACCCGGCCGCCGACGGCTACCGCCTGCCCACGGAGGCGGAATGGCAGTACGCGTGCAAGGCGGGTACCGCCGGCTACCGCTACGGGGAGATCGACACCATCGCCTGGTACGAGGGCAACGCGGACGGCAGACTCCACGACGTGGGCGGCCGGCGCCCGAACGCCTGGGGCCTGTACGACATGCTCGGCAACGTCTGGGAGTGGTGCTGGGACCTCTACGACGAGGAGGTCTACGGCTCCTACCGCACCTTCCGTGGCGGCGGCTGGGCCGAGGCGGAGCGCGGCTGCGGCGCCACCGTGCGCCGGCGCAGCCACCCCACGTTCCGGATCGACGACCTCGGCCTCCGGATGGCCCGGAACCTCCCGCCCGCGGAGCAGCGGTAAATCACGCGACCGATCGAAAGCGGGTGCGATACGTTCCCGGTATTCGAAGGGGGCGAAGTGACGAAGCTCAACCAGATCATCGCCGTGGAGAAGGGTGTCAAGAGCAAGTCGCTCCAGGACATCACCGCGGCCCACCACAAGGTGCAGAAGCCGGCTCTGCTGGCCGGCATCTCGCGCACGTACCAGCCGAAGGACGAGGAGGGCGAGCAGCTTCCGCCCGAGTCCACGCGGGTGCAGATCAAGGCCGAGGAGGCGCTGCGTGAGATGTCCGCGTCGCTGACCCGGCTGTTCGACGTGACGGCGACGAAGGACTGGGCCAACTGCTCGGCCCGCGCCGACGTCACCGTCGAGGGCCGCACGGTCGTGGCCGAAGTCCCGGTCAGCTACCTGCTCTTCCTGGAGAAGCAGCTCACCGACCTGCACACCTTCGTCAAGAAGCTCCCGGTCCTGGACGCCTCCGAGTCCTGGTCGCTCGACCCCTCGACCGACTGGTGGAAGACCGACCCGGTGCGCACGATCCGCACGAAGAAGGTCCCGCGCAACCACGTCAAGGCCGAGGCGACCGAGAAGCACCCGGCCCAGGTCGACGTGTACTACGAGGACGTGCCGATCGGATACTGGACGACCGTGAAGTTCTCCGGAGCGCTCCCCGCGCGACGGGTGAACGAACTGCTGGAACGGGTCGAGAAGCTCCAGCACGCGGTGAAGTTCGCCCGCGAGGAGGCCAACGGCGCCGAAGTCACCGACCGGCGGGTCGGGGACGCGGTGTTCGGCTACCTGTTCGGCTGACGCCGGACGCGAGGCGGCACCCCCGAGAACGCCCCCGCGCCGATGGCGTGGGGGCTGCGCAACCCCGCACGAGGCGGAATGAGGTCCGCCCCGTGCGACGAGCGCAAGCTGAAACTGACGTTCAGCCTGAAGACGCGGTAACGGTGGAGGTTCGAGTCCTCCCCCCGGCACCACACGCCGGGGTGGCCCAACACGGCAGAGGCAGCCGCGATCAATCTCAGACTCTCGCTCCAGCTTCAGTATCGCCGCCGATTGCCAGATCGACCGAGTACGGACGAACACCGTTGAATGCTGGTTCGAATCCGGCCTGCGCCTCTGCCACGGCGCGGTAGTTCAAAGGAAGAACGCGACGGTATGACGACTGATCCGCACTCTTAAACGGTGCTGGCAAGCGCAATTGGGTGGCAACCCCAGGAGCCCGGGAGCTGGATACGACTCCCGGGCTCCGCCACGCCCGGGGCGGAGCCCGGCGGCGCCGGGAGGGGGCCGGGAGCACTTCGGGGCGGCCCGGGGTTCCACCTCACGAAGGGGCGCGGTCGCGGCCCCATACATCCGCCGACTCATGCTCCCGCGGTTCTGATCCGCACGCGCACTGCCGGATTCGAGGGATACGGGTCACCCGTCTGCTGTACGTTCCTGGCATGGTCACGGGACAAGTGAGCGAGAACCCGGAGTCGCGCTTCTCCGCTCTCCTGGTCGGCGCAGCAAGGCTTCCGGGGGTGCGGATCGACAGGGAGGCCTACCTCCGGACGGCCCTGGCCCGGCACTGCTCGGAAGACGATGTGCGCAGGGCGCTGGAAGAGACCCCTGCAGCGGCGGGTATCCCGCTTGACGTGCTGGACAGGGTGGCCAACGAGTCCATTCGCTACGAGACCGCCAAGGTGAGCGCGCTCTCCGCAGCCGCAGGGATCCCCGGATTCATCGCCCTGCCCGCCACCGTGCCGGCCGACCTGGCCCAGTACGTCGGCCACATGCTGCGGGTCGCGCAGAAGCTCGCCTACCTCTACAGCTGGCCCGATCTGTTCTCCGTCGACAACGAGGACCTCGACGACGCCACCAAGAGCGTGCTCACACTCTTCTTCGGAGTGATGCTCGGGACCCAGTCCGCGAACGCCGCCGTGGGGAAGGTGGCGGAGGCGATGTCCCAGCAGGCCGCCAAGAAGCTGCCTCAGAAGGCACTGACCCAGGGGGTCCTCTACCCCGTCGTGAAGAAGATCGCCGGTTACCTCGGCGTCGAGATGACGAAGCAGACCTTCGCCAAGTCCGTCTCGAAGGCCATTCCCCTGGTCGGTGCCGCCGTGTCCGGCGGGCTCACCTTTGCGACCTTCCGCCCCATGTCCCGAAGGCTCAAGGCACATCTCGCCGGCCTGCACCTCGCCGAGCCGGCCGGCCAGGTCATCGTGGGCGAGGTCGTCCGGGACGGGCAGTCCCCGGCCGTGGATCAGGCAAAGATCCCGCAGCCGGGCCGTGGATGGCGTGTCGTCAGGCGCCGGTAGGCAGCGGACCGGGCCTCGAAGGGAGCCTCCGACCGCTCACCCCTTCGGGCGGGCGAGGCCTCCGCGGCCGGCACCTGAGCTGCGGACTCCGAGGCCGAGCTCCTTGCTCCGGGATGTGCTCCATGCCGGCGGCCGAGCCGTACGAGATGCCCGTCGGCGACGCGTATCGGCGGATCGACGACAATCAGGTCACGCCCCGGGAGCCTGTGGTCGACGACCACAGCCCGGGCAGTGCCCCGGGGAGGCGATCCAGGCGGCGGAGAACGAACTCCAGAACGGCGTCCCGTTTCCCGCGGAGCGCTGATACCCGACACGCAGGCCCACGCCGCAGGCCCCCTTGTTCGGCATGCCGCAGCTCCGGGATCATGCCCTTCGGCCGTGCCGACAGCCCTACGAGAGAGGTTTATCCAGGATGACGACTCCGCCGCGCCGGGACATGGGGACCAGAGTCGCCGAAGCACTGTCCTCACAGGTTCTCAACGCCCTGATCGGCATCATCGGCCTTGTCGTCCCCGTCATCGCCTGGGCCATGCAGCAGAAGAACCTGACCAACGTGGTGCTGGCGGTCGAGACGGTTCTGCTCCTGCTCATGATCGCCAACCACATGTGGCTGCGGCGTATCTACATCCAGTTACGCCGTGCGAATGACCGGGACATGGCCGACGCCCGCTACTTCGCCATGATCCGTTCTCACCTCGAGCGCGATCTGATCGCAGATTTCGGCGAGATCGCCGACGGACATCTGCAGGTGTACGCATCCGAGGTCCCGCGCCTGTCCGTCATGCTCTTCAGGGTCCTCGTCGAATCCGGTGCGCAGCCACAGCGGGTCCTGGCCGCGGATCTGACCACGAACCCGAACCTCCTCACCGTGCGGAGGGAGTACCTGGCCGCCAACCGCCAGCTCATCGAGTCCGGCGGCAGTGTGCAGCGTCTGTTCATCTGCTGGGCGAACGATCTGGCACGGGCCGAGTTCGGCCGCTCTCTTCTGCAGCTCGTCGATCACCACCGCTCCCTGGGCGTGCAGTGCGCGCTCGCGGTCCGGGACCGCCTTCGAGCCGACCAGGCGATCGACTTCGTCGTCGTCTCCAAGGCCGCAGTCCTGGTCGAGGAGGAGCAGGGTGACGCGGAGTACCTGCGCGGTCGCTCGTCCGTCTACTTCAAGAGTGTCGAGCGTTGGGTGGGCCGATTCGAGTCGATCTGGGGCCACGGATCCACCTCGGCCCCGTTTGCCCTGACTGCCTACGAAGCCCGGGCACGTCCGATGATCACCGGTCTGAACTGGGACGAGGACGCCGTCCGGGCCGTCGTCGCTCAGCTGTGACCACCGCCCGGGGCCGGGGCGCGGAGACCGGACGCGTACAGGGCAACCGCTTAGACTGGCACGAGCAAGGTGGTTCCGGCCGAGAGGGCCGGCAGGACGACGGACGGAACGCAATGGCGCTCTCGATCATCAAGACGCACGGCAGCCTGAATGACATCTTCGTCATCGACGGGGCGCCGGGGGACCACTTCGCGGAGGCCGACGTACCCCGGGCCGTGGAGGTACTGTGCGACCGCCGCCGGGGCCTCGGCGGTGACGGCGTGTACTTCATCGCCGACAACGGTGACGGAACGGCGCAGGCTTACTTCTACAACCCCGACGGCTCCCCGTCCCTGCTGTGCGGCAACGGTATGCGCGGTGCGGGGCGGCTGCTCCTGGACCGTTACCAGGCGGAACAGGTCGTCCTGCACACCGGGCCGTACTCCTTCACGGTCCGCGCGGCCGACACCACCCCGCACGGTGTCCGGCAGGTCTCCGTCGAACTCCCTCCCGTGGACTTCGATCCGGCCGAACCGATCGTCTCCGGCGCCCGTGGGCCGGTGGTCGACGAGGTGCTACCCGCCTACCACACCACCCGGCACGTGTCCGCGCTCGCCGTACCGAACTCGCATCTGATCACGGTGCTCGACAATGCCTACAACGAGGCCGAGCTCGTGGCCACGGGCACGCGCGTGGCCAACACTCCCGATGCCTTTCCGATCGGCGCCAACGTCTCCTTCGTCCGGCCGCTCGCCGAGGCCGAGGTCTTCATCCGCACCTTCGAACGCGGCGCGGGACTGACCCCCTCGTGCGGTTCGGGTGTCGCGGCCTCCCGCGCGGTGCTCTCGCGCATGGGGCGGGTGGAACCCGACCGGCCCGTGGTGGTCCGCAACCCGGGCGGAGTCGCTCGCAGCTGGATGCAGACCGGCGGTGCACAGTGGCAGCCGGTTCTGGAAGGCAACGGCACCAAGGTGTACGCCGCCGAACTCGACCCTGCCGTGCTGCTGGGCTCGGGTCCCGTGGAGTACGACGGCGAGGTCTTTATCGACGAAGTCAATGCCTTCGCGGCTCTGAACAGCGACAATCTCAA
This sequence comes from Streptomyces sp. NPDC006296, assembly GCF_040613235.1. NCBI lineage: Bacteria > Bacillati > Actinomycetota > Actinomycetes > Kitasatosporales > Streptomycetaceae > Streptomyces > Streptomyces sp. NPDC006296. The sequence goes on from NZ_JBEXRT010000010.1 coordinate 92,593, forward strand.
GGTACTGGATGAGTCCGGCATCGCAATGACCATGCAGAGCCCCGCCGCCACCTGAGAGAACTCCACGATCGCGGCGCACGCGGCGGCCTCCGGCCATGGCAGCGGTCCGCCGGGCGGGAGACTGTGGGGGCAGCGGTGGTCACGTGGCTGGGCATCATCGCGGTGGGCATGGCGTTACGGCAGGTGGACCGCTGGTGGTTCAGTCCTCGTCGGGGCGGACATACGCCGACGACTCTGCGGGACATCCGCACCCTGCAACGTGAGCGTGCCAACGACTTCACTCCGGCCCTGCTGGTGGCCGGGCATTGGACGGAGATGGCGGGCTGGTGCCTCGTGGCGGCGCACGGCGGGCCCCTCGGATGGGTCACGGCGGCGGTGGCCGGGGCGGTCAAGCTCCGCCACCTCCAGGAGGTCAGCCACTTCGCCGTACACGGCGTGCTGACACGCAGCGGCCGGGCGGGCAACGTGCTGTGTGAAGTGGCCGTCCACGTTCCGTTGGGCTTCGTGCCGGTCCCGGTCCGGCGCCGACGGCATGTACGGGAACACCACCCGAACGCGACCGTCGCAGGCACCGACCCCAACCTGCGGGAGCTGCGCGACGCCGGCCTGCGGAACGGGGTCACGGGATCGCGCTTCCTCCGTGCCCTCTTCTTCCCGTTCACCGCCATGGGCTTCGCTGCCACGGTGCGGGGTATCGCGGGCAACATCATCAAGGGGAAGGGCCGTTGGTGGCGCCTGGCCGGCTTCGTCGCCGTACCGGCGACGATCACGGCGTTCGGAGGCTGGCAGGCGGTGCTGTTCGGGTACGCAGTCCCCCGTCTGCTGTTGTATCCGCAACTCGCCTGGATGTCCCTGCTCGTCGAACACCGCTGGTGGGACGCCGAAACCGTGCCGGGGCCGCCCGCCGTGGTCGAGGGCGGCCGATGCTTGCGCCTGTACCCGGACAACGCGGTCTGGGCGCTGCTGGCACGGGGCACATGGCTGCCGTACGGCGACCTCTATCACTACGCGCACTCCGCGCACCCAGCCGTCCGCTGGAACTACCTGCCGGTTCTGGAACGGAACATCCTCGGCACTCCGGCCTACACCCCGGGTGGGCTGGTGCTCGGCGACGAAGCGGTCGTACGCCGTCACTTCCGCGCGCTGGCGCCGCGTGACGAGGCGTTGAGCGCTGCTGCCCCTGCGGCGGCGAATGGAGGACGGTGACCTCAGGCCACAGCCGCGAGCCACAGGTCGACCAGTCGAGATTCCCCGTGCAGCGCACTACGGGACCTTGCTCGCAGGAGAGGGCTTCACGGACGGCTCGATGGTCGACCGTAGGCAGATCCGTGTGGTGCCCGGTGGGAAATCGTCCGCTCGACGCGGCTTTGGAACTGCGTCGACCTCCGGGGAAGGGCGGCCGTCCGGGCACCGGCTGATCTTCCGCAGGCCCGGGACGAACGTCTCCGGCTCAGCCAGCCCAGGTGGCCGAACGCCGCCGCAGGGCGGTGGTCCTTCTCCTCGGGATGAAAATTCCTGATCATCTCGTATCGAGGCTCATCGGCGTGGACCACCGGGCCTGTGCGTCGGCCGTGAGCTGTGTCCACGCGTCGTCGAACGTCAGAAGTCCCCCGACTCCGGCCGATGTCAACGCGCCACCCGGACAACGCGCTTGGCGGCCGTCGTCCGGATTCTCGGTGTCGGCCGGCAGCGGACCGTGGTGCCGCCGGGAGATCCGGCAAGGTCCCGGAACCGCCCGTGCAGGGCGGTGCACATGTCCGAGGTCAGAGCAACTCGCTGACGAACGTGTGCCAGGCATCGTGGCCGAAGGTGATGACGGGGCCGGCGGGACGCTTGCTGTCGCGGACGGGGACGAGGTCGGGGAGGTCGGGGGCGACCTCGACGCACTCCCCTTGCCCACCGCTGTAGCTGCTGGTCCGCCACGTCGCGTGGGCGAGTATCCGCAACCGTGCACCGCGTTCCTGGCTCATGTTCTGTACTCCTTGGCGATGCGTCGGATCAGGCCGAGCGAGTCCGTCGGCGGCAACGCTGAGGTACGAGCATCGTCAAAGAGATGGCGATACCGCGAGACATCAGAATCCCGCTCCATCCAGATGTTGCCGGTCGGAGTCTCGGTCAGTACGAGATCGAGCGCCGACACTCGTGGAAAGCTCAACAGTAGGTACGGACCGAACATACCTGGATGTGCTCCGCGGGAGAACGGCAGAACCTGGACGGTGACGTTGGTCTGTTCCGCGAGATCGGCCAGGTGCTCCAACTGATCGTGCATCACGGTCCGGCCGCCCACGTGCTGGTGAAGGACCCCTTCTGCGAGCACCGCCCAGAGCTCCAGCGAATCGTCACCGGTCAGACGCTCCTGCCTGGCCAGGCGCACCTGCACGAACTGCTCGATCTCTTCCGGCGTCTGCCACGCCCGGGAGGCGACCGTCACGGCCCTCCCGTACTCCTGGGTCTGGAGCAGCCCAGGAATCAGCTGCACCTGGAACGTCTTGATGCTGTCGCAGATCGTCTCCATCTCGATGTAGTCGCGGTAGGTGTCGGCGAGCACGGAGCCGTACTGATGCCACCAGCCCTCGCGCCTGCGCCGGTTCGCGGTGCGGGCAAGCGATGCCAGGCGCTCGCGGGCCTCCGGTTCAGCGACGTCGTAGGCGTGCATCAGGGCGATGAGATCGGGCGTGCGGACGGGGACGTGACCATTTTCGATCCGGCTGATCTTGCCCTTGGTGCAGTCGAGGACCTCGGCTGCCTCTGCTGTGGACAACCCTGCTCGCTCGCGGAAGCGACGCAGTTCGTCGCCGAGTTGGCGCCCCAGGACGGTGGAAGGCTTGACGGATGGCATACGTCACTCCCTACCAGCCGCGGAGGTTCGGCGTCCTCGAAACGCACGATGGGATGAATTGAGAGACAAGGACCCATTCAACGTTGCGCGAGTACGAAGTGCACGGGCACTCTGTGATCGGTGAGTCACTGAACGTCATGCAGGCGTCCGGTGTTCGCGCCCCCACCATCGCGGATCTCCAAGGAGCGACATGTCAGAGCCCTCCGCACGCCACGAAGTCAGCTTCCGGCTGCTGCGCAGCCGCAGCAGCGTGTCCAGGGCGCGAGCAGTTCTGCGCGCCAAGCTCGGCGAGTGGAGAGCGGGACAGGTGGTCGCCGAGGCCGGGGAGTTGCTGCTCTCGGAGCTGGTGACCAATGCGCTGCGGGTCCCCGCGCCCGGTGACCGGATGGTCGGCGTACGCATCGAGTGCCGGGAACGGGGTGGGCTGCTGCGGCTGGAGGTGAGTGACGCGGGGGAGGGACGGCCGGTGGTGCGACGGCCCGGTGAGCTGGAGACAGCGGGTCGGGGACTGCTCCTTGTGGAGGCGCTGGCCCATCGCTGGGGCGTGGACGAGAGGCAGGCCGGCATCGGGAAGACGGTGTGGGCCGAGGTGTTGGCCCCGGGCGTCGTGCCCGTGTCCGGGGAAGAGGACGTCGCGGCGGTGACCGTCCGGGCCGGCCAGAGCGTACGGGCCGGAGGTGCCTGGCGAACGGTCCGCAGTACACGGAGCGAGCGCTACGCCTCGGGAGGGCTCTTCGTCGTGATCGACCTTGACGAGGGTCCCGCCCTGCGGCTGCAGGCCGGAGAGGCGGTGACGGTACGGACCGGGGGAGTGGGTGCCGTGGACGTACGTCGTCCCGCGGCTGGTCCGGTGAGCCCGTCGTGAGGTGGCTGCGGGAGAAGTTCCGTCGGCGCGGCGGGGCGAGCGCCGGGCCCCGGTTCACCGGCACGCTGGCGCAGATGATCGACGGCCGACCGGTCGTGATCAGCGAGGCGGGTGAACCGGTGCCGAAAGCGCTGCCCGCACGGGCGTCGGTACGCCGCCAGGGCCGTGGTTCGCTTCGGGGGTGTGTCCGCATCCCCGTCGGGTTCGACGACCCGCGTGGCAGCATCGCCGAAGCGTTCGGGATGCGCTGATGAAACTCTTGCTCGATACCCGCATCGTCATGTGGTGGATGGCCGACGCCACGGAACTGTCCGACCGGATCAAGGACCTGATCGACACCGAGCCCGCCGTCCATGTCAGTGCGGTGTCCCCGTGGGAGATCACCATCAAGCAGTTTCTCGGCCAGTTCGAAGGGCCGGGGGACCTGGCCGAGCAGGTGCGTGACCTGTTGTTCACCAGCGTGCCGGTCACGGCCGCCCACGGGGTGCGGGCAGGCCGTCTTCCGATGCTGCACACCGACCCCTTCGACCGGATGCTCGTCGCGCAGGCGCAGGCCGAAAGGATGGTCCTGATCACCCGGAACGCCTGGATCCCTCACTACGACGTACAGACCATGCGGGCCTGATCTGTACCGCGCACCTCGGGGCAGGGGCATCAGGTGCCGGGCGCCTCCCGCGACGTGGGAGGGAGGGGGCGCCAGGCACGCATGTCCTCGACGGTCAGAAGTGCTTGTACTGCCGGGTGGTGCGTCGATACGAGCGCCCCGGGTGGTCCCGCTCCCCGGCGCCGGACCACCTCGGCTTCCCGGCACATGGAAAAGACCCCCACTCCAGTGTCTCCACTGGCGAGAGGGTCTTTTCGGCACTTCCTGAGAAGTGCCCCCGGCAGGATTCGAACCTGCGCACCCGGCTCCGGAGGCCGATGCTCTATCCCCTGAGCTACGGGGGCGTTGTCGCTGCGCTCGGCGGCGACGAGTGAAACCCTACCAGCTCCGGGCAGGTGCCCGGGAACGGATATACCCGCGCCGCCCGGCCGCTCCGGGGCGCGTCCGGCGGCCCGGACGCGGAGCCCCTCCGGGCGGAACACACGAGGGCCGCCCGGCCCCCCTCCGGGGGCGGAAGTGGGCAAAACCCGGACGCAGCCCCTCCGGTCGACCTACTCTCGAAGGGTGTCAGGCATGTACGGCCGCGTGCTTGTTGTGGACGACAACAAGGTCATCCGGCAGCTGATCAGGGTCAACCTGGAGCTTGAGGGCTTCGAGGTCGTGACCGCGGCCGATGGCGTCGAGTGCCTGGACCTGGTGCACGAGGTCTGCCCGGACGTGATCACCCTCGACGTGATGATGCCCCGGCTCGACGGGATGCAGACCGCCGCCCGGCTGCGCGCCGACCCGAGGACCGGGCATCTGCCGGTCGCCGTCATCAGTGCGTGCACCCCGGGCGAGACCGGCCCCCGGGAGCTCTCCGGGGTCGACGCGTTCCTGGCGAAGCCCTTCGAGCCCAGCGAGCTGGTGCGCATGGTGCGCCGGTTGGCCCGGCGGGAGGACTCCGTGCCGCTCGGCCGCAGGCGGGGCGCCGGGAGCGCGGCCGGCTGACACCGCGGCCGGACGGGTCGCTGCCCGCATGGCGAAACCGGTTGGCGAAGTGCCCCCCTTCCTCCCATACGCTGGTGCCGTGACCCCCGCAGATCTCTCCAGGACCGTGCTGCACGCTGTGCGCCGCGCGGTCGACGAGGGCGCCCTGCGCGCGCCGGTGCCCGCGCACGCGCGGGTCGAGCGGACCCGGCCGGGCGGCAGCGGTGACTACGCCTGCGCGATCGCCCTCCAGCTGGCCGGCCCCGCCGCGCTCCCCGCACGGGAGGTCGCCGCACTGCTGCGGGACCGGGTCGCCGGCGCGCCCGGGATCGGACGGGTCGAGATCACCGGGCCCGGCTTCCTGAGCTTCACCCTCGACGCCTCCGCCGGCGCCGGTGCGCGCGCCGCCCGGGTCCGCGAGATCCGCGAGCTGGGCCTCCGCTACGGCCGGGTCACCACGGAGGCCGGCCGGCTGCACCGCCTCCACCACCCGCGCGAGGTCCGTGCCGCGGTCGTCGCGCAGAGCGTGGCGCGGCTGCTGCGGACACAGGGCGGCCGGGTGAGCGTCGGCTGCACCGGCGCCCCCGACCCCCGCTGGCAGGAGCTGCGCGTCCGGACCGGTCCGCGGCACGCGCCCGGCGAGAGCGCCGCGATCCGCCCCGTCCCGGCCGGTGCCACCGCCGCCGGACTGCTCGACCGCCTCGGACGGGACGCCGCGCTGTGGGGGCTGCTGCGGCCCGCCGCCCACGATCACGCGCCCCTCGGGGACGACCTGCTCGTGCAGGGGGAGTCCAACCCGCTCTTCCTGGTCCGCTACGCCCACGCCCGCGCCCGCGCGCTCGTGCGTGAGGGGGCGCGGCTCGGCGTCACCGGCGCGTACGAGCCGTCCGCCGACGTCCCCGCGCCCGCGCTGCACACCGCGCTCGCGGACCACCCCGGTGTGCTCGCCGCGGCGGCGCGCCGGCAGGCGCCCGACCGCGTCGCCCGGCACCTGGAGGCCGTGGCGGACGCCTTCTTCGACTTCCACGACGCGACCCCGCCGCTCCCCGCCGGCGACGAGAAACCCTCGGCCGCCCACCGCTCCCGGCTGGCCCTTGCCGAAGCCGCCGGGACGGTGCTGGCAGGCGGCCTGTTCGTGCTCGGCATCAGCGCGCCCCCCCACCTCTGACGAGCGATTCGAGAGAGCAGAGCAGAACGATGAGCCGATCCGCACACCCCGCCGGGCCCCGTCACGCCGACGTCCTTCCCGAGGGGCACTACACCGCCCCGGCCACCGACCTCAACGAGCTGGACCCCAAGGTCTGGTCCCGCACCGTCGGCCGGGACGCCGAGGGCGCGATGACCGTCGGCGGGATCGGAGTCGCCCGGCTGGCCGAGGAGTTCGGGACGCCCGCCTACTTCCTGGACGAGTCGGACTTCCGGGCGCGCTGCCGCGCCTGGGCGGACGCCTTCGGCACGGAGGCCGACGTGTTCTACGCCGGGAAGGCCTTCCTGTCGCGCGCCGTGGTGCGCTGGCTCACGGAGGAGGGGCTCAACCTCGACGTCTGCTCCGGCGGCGAGCTGGTCACCGCGCTGGACGCCGGGATGCCCGCCGAGCGCATCGCCTTCCACGGCAACAACAAGACCGTCGCCGAGATCGAGCGGGCCGTCGAGGCGGGGGTCGGACGGATCGTCCTCGACTCCTTCCAGGAGATCGCCCGGGTCTCGCACATCGCCCAGCGGCTCGGCACCCGCCAGCGCGTGCAGATCCGCGTCACGGTCGGTGTCGAGGCCCACACCCACGAGTTCATCGCCACCGCCCACGAGGACCAGAAGTTCGGCATCGCGCTGGCCGACGGGCAGGCCGCCGAGGCGGTCCGCCGGGCGCTCACCCTGGACGGCCTGGAGCTCATCGGCATCCACTCGCACATCGGCTCGCAGATCTTCGACATGGCCGGCTTCGAGGTGTCCGCCCGGCGGGTCGTGCAGCTCCTCGCCGAGGTCCGCGACGAGCACGGCGTCGAACTCCCCGAGATCGACCTCGGCGGCGGTCTCGGGATCGCGTACACCTCCGAGGACGACCCCCGCGAGCCGCACGAGATCGCCAAGGCGCTCGGCGACATCGTGACCCGCGAGTGCGAGTCCGCCGGTCTGCGGACCCCGCGCATCTCCGTCGAACCGGGGCGCGCGATCGTCGGCCCCACCGCCTTCACGCTGTACGAGGTCGGCACCATCAAGCCGCTCGACGGCCTGCGGACGTACGTGAGCGTCGACGGCGGGATGTCGGACAACATCCGCACCGCGCTGTACGACGCCGAGTACAGCGTCGCGCTGGTCTCGCGCAGCTCCGATGCCGAGCCCATGCTCGTACGCGTCGTCGGCAAGCACTGCGAGAGCGGGGACATCGTGGTCAAGGACGCGTTCCTGCCGGCCGACCTCGCCCCCGGCGACCTGATCGCGGTGCCCGCCACCGGCGCGTACTGCCGCTCCATGGCGAGCAACTACAACCACGCCCTGCGCCCGCCCGTCGTCGCCGTGCGGGACGGACAGGCCCGGGTCATCGTCCGGCGGGAGACGGAGGAAGATCTCCTGCGTCTCGATGTCGGCTGATGAAATTCGCATCTCAAAATCCGGACGGGTGGCAGAATCCCCCGTCCGGTGAGTGAGACTGGTCCACACATCAGAAGTATGAGAAACGAGGTCGGATGATGCGTACGCGTCCGCTGAAGGTGGCGCTGCTGGGCTGTGGAGTGGTCGGCTCAGAGGTGGCGCGCATCATGACGACGCACGCCGACGACCTCGCCGCGCGCATCGGCGCGCCCGTCGAGCTCGCCGGTGTCGCCGTCCGCCGGCCCTCCAAGGTGCGCGAGGGCATCGACCCGGCACTGATCACCACCGACGCGACCGCCCTGGTCGAGCGGGGCGACATCGACGTCGTCATCGAGGTCATCGGGGGCATCGAGCCCGCCCGGACCCTCATCACGACCGCCTTCGCGAACGGCGCGGGCGTCGTCTCGGCCAACAAGGCGCTGCTCGCCGAGGACGGCTCCGCGCTGCACGCCGCCGCCGAGAAACACGGCCGGGACCTCTACTACGAGGCGGCCGTGGCCGGCGCCATCCCGCTCGTCCGCCCGCTGCGCGAATCCCTCGCGGGGGACAAGGTCAACCGGGTGCTCGGCATCGTCAACGGCACCACCAACTTCATCCTCGACAAGATGGACACCAGCGGCGCCGGGTACTCCGAGGCCCTCGACGAGGCCACCGCCCTCGGGTACGCCGAGGCCGACCCGACCGCCGACGTGGAGGGCTTCGACGCCGCCGCGAAGGCCGCGATCCTCGCCGGTATCGCCTTCCACACCCGGGTGCGGATCGGCGAGGTGCACCGCGAGGGCATCACCGAGGTGACCGCGGCCGACATCGCCTCCGCGCGCCGCATGGGCTGCACCGTCAAGCTCCTCGCCATCTGCGAGCGCGCCGCCGACGGCCGGTCCGTCACCGCCCGCGTGCACCCCGCGATGATCCCCCTCAGCCACCCGCTGGCCTCCGTCCGCGAGGCGTACAACGCGGTCTTCGTCGAGGCGGAGGCCGCCGGGCAGCTGATGTTCTACGGCCCGGGAGCGGGCGGCTCGCCGACCGCGTCCGCGGTCCTGGGCGACCTGGTCGCCGTCTGCCGCAACATCATCGGGGCGACCACCGGCCCCGGTGAGTCCGCGTACACGCGCCTGCCGGTCAGCCCCATGGGCGACGTGGTCACGCGCTACCACATCAGTCTCGACGTGGCCGACAAGCCTGGCGTGCTCGCCCAGGTCGCGACGGTCTTCGCCGAACAGGGCGTATCCATCGATACGGTCCGACAGCAGAGCCGATATTCGGGCGGCGGCGACGAAGGCGCCACCGAGCAGGGCGGTGGGCGACGCGCGGGCGGAGACGGCGAGGCGTCCCTCGTCGTCGTCACCCACCGGGCGCACGACGCGGCCCTCTCCGGGACCGTCGAGGCGCTTCGCAAGCTGGACACCGTGCGCGGTGTCGCCAGCATCATGCGTGTTGAAGGGGAGTAAGGACCCATGACCAGCAAGGGCACCCACCAGTGGCGCGGCATCATCGAGGAGTACCGGGACCGGCTCCCGGTCACGAGTACGACGCCGGTCGTCACACTCCGTGAGGGCGGTACGCCGCTCGTCCCGGCGCAGGTTCTCTCCGAGCGCACGGGCTGCGAGGTGCACCTCAAGGTCGAGGGCGCCAACCCGACGGGTTCGTTCAAGGACCGCGGCATGACCATGGCGATCACCCGGGCGAAGGAGGAGGGCGCCCAGGCCGTCATCTGCGCGTCCACCGGCAACACCTCCGCCTCCGCCGCCGCGTACGCGGTGCGCGCGGGCATGGTCTGCGCCGTCCTCGTGCCGCGCGGCAAGATCGCGCTCGGCAAGATGGGGCAGGCCCTCGTCCACGGCGCGAAGATCCTCCAGGTCGACGGGAACTTCGACGACTGCCTGACCCTGGCCCGCAGCCTCTCGGACAACTACCCGGTGGCGCTGGTCAATTCGGTCAACCCGGTCCGCATCGAGGGGCAGAAGACCGCCGCGTTCGAGATCGTCGACGCGCTCGGCGACGCCCCCGACATCCACGTCCTGCCGGTGGGCAACGCGGGCAACATCACGGCCTACTGGAAGGGCTACAAGGAGTACGCGGGCGACGCGGTCTCCACGCACACCCCCCGCATGTGGGGCTTCCAGGCGTCCGGTTCCGCGCCGATCGTCCGGGGCGAGATCGTCAAGGACCCGGCGACCATCGCCACCGCGATCCGCATCGGCAACCCGGCGTCCTGGCAGTTCGCCCTGGACGCGCGGGACGAGTCGGGCGGCTTCATCGATGAGGTGACGGACCGTCAGATCCTTGCCGCGTACCGCCTCCTGGCCTCCCAGGAGGGCGTCTTCGTCGAGCCCGCGTCGGCGGCGTCCGTGGCCGGCCTGCTCAAGGCGGCCGGTGAGGGCAAGGTCGACCCCGGGCAGCGGATCGTCTGCACCGTCACCGGGAACGGGCTGAAGGACCCCGACTGGGCCGTCGCGGGCGCCCCGCAGCCGGTCACCGTCCCCGTCGACGCGGCGGCCGCGGCCGAGAAGCTGGGCCTCGCGTAACGCGTCCTCCGAGGATCCCGCCGTCCGCCCTCCGGGGCGGACGGCGTTCCTGTCGCGACACGCCCCGGCGGTCCGCCCCGGCCCGGCCGCGCCCCCGGCCGAAGAGCGCACAGGAGGTGCGCGACACGCATCGTGCGCCTCCTGTGCGCCCTATGTCGCCACAGAACCTTCCTTCGATAAGCTGTACCGGCCCGCCCCGCCGGATCCGCCGCGGTGCAGCAGCCGTGTGACTGCCGGGCATCCCCCCGTCCCCGCGCAACGGCACCCCCACGCACGTCGCAGTACCTCGCACGACATCCCCGCCGCCGTACAGGAAGAGTCGTCCAACCGATGGCCGGTCCCGCATTCCGAGCCGCCGCCGTCCGGGTGCGCGTCCCCGCCACCAGTGCCAATCTGGGCCCGGGTTTCGACGCCCTCGGCCTCTCGCTGGGGCTCTACGACGACGTCGTCGTCCGGGTCGCCGACTCCGGGCTGCACATCGACATCGCCGGTGAGGGCGCCGAGACGCTCCCCCGCGACGAGAACCACCTGCTCGTACGCTCCCTGCGCACGGCCTTCGACCTGCTCGGCGGACAGCCGCGCGGCCTGGAGATCGTCTGCGCCAACCGCATCCCGCACGGCCGCGGCCTCGGCTCCTCGTCCGCCGCCATCTGCGCCGGGATCGTCGCCGCGCGTGCCGTGACGACCGGCGGCGAGGCCCGCCTCGACGACGCCGCGCTGCTGGAGCTGGCCACCGAGATCGAGGGACACCCCGACAACGTCGCGGCCTGCCTGCTCGGCGGATTCACCCTCGCCTGGACGGACGCGGGAGCCGCCCGCGCGATCCGGATGGACCCCGCGGACACCGTCGTCCCGGTCGTCTTCGTCCCGGCCACCGCGGTGCTCACCGAGACCGCCCGCGGCCTGCTGCCGCGCACCGTCCCCCATGTGGACGCCGCCGCCAACGCCGGTCGCGCGGCCCTGCTCGTCGAGGCTCTGACCAGGCGCCCCGAGCTGCTGCTCGCCGCCACCGAGGACCGCATCCACCAGGAGTACCGGGGCCCCGCGATGCCGCGGAGCGTCGAGCTGGTGAACCGGCTGCGCGCCGACGGCGTGCCCGCCGTCATCTCCGGCGCCGGGCCGACCGTGCTCGCGCTGACGGACGAGGGGTCGGCCGACAAGGTGTCCCGGCTGGCGGGGGAGGGATGGGCCGCGAACCGGCTCGCCCTCGACGCCGGCGGGGCGAGCGTGCTGCCGCTCGCCGCGTGATCCCACGTGATTGCCGGTGCATGAGAGGGGGAATGTTTGTTGGAGCCGGTAGTGTTAACCTCAAGTCAGCAATCGACGTCTTCGTGGCGCGTTGCTTCGTGTCCCCTTCCGGGACCACCACTCCTCCGTGAGCCTCCCCGACTGCCTGAGCAGCCTGCCTGAGCTTTCGAGCACGCTCCGGAACCGGCACGACACCCTCTTGCTCGTCCAGGAGTGGGCCGAGCAGGGGGATCTCGCGCCGGAACCCCGCACTTTCGTCTCTCCGCCGTACCCGGCGGACCACCGCCCCGGCAAGGTCCGCGATCGACACGATCGAAGACCGCAGCCGGACAGCACAACCGGTCGCCGAGCCAGAAGGCCGACGTCCGCTCCAGGGAAGGACCCTTCGTGAGCGACACCACCGATCTGATGGGCGTGACTGCCGACAAGAACGTCGACAGTCCCGCGCCCGCCGAAGGTGCTGCCTCTGGCACCACCGCACGGCGCCGCCGCTCCGGCACCGGCCTCGAGGGCATGGTCCTGGCCGAGCTGCAGCAGGTCGCGTCCGGCCTCGGCATCAGGGGTACCGCGCGGATGCGCAAGAGCCAGCTGATCGAGGTCATCAAGGAGGCGCAGGCGGGAGGATCCTCCGCGCCCGCCTCCAAGGCCGCCGCGTCCGCCGGCACGGACGCCGGGAGCAAGCCCAAGCGGCGCGCCACGTCCAAGTCGCGCACCGGTGAGGAGACCGCCGCCGCGCCCGCCGCCGACCAGGCCGCCGCGCAGCAGCAGATCGACATCCCGGGCCAGCCGGCCAACGACGAGCAGCCGGCCGGCGAGCGCCGCCGCCGCCGGGCGACCGCGCAGGCGGGCAGCCCGGACACCAAGGCGGAGGCCCCCGCCGAGCAGAAGTCCGAGGCGAAGCACGAGAGCCGCCAGGACCGCGCGGACGACCGCGGCGACACCAAGGCGGAGGCCTCGGCGGACACCGCCGAGGGCCGTCGGGGCGACCGCCAGGACGGCCGCCGCGGCGACCGCGGTGACCGGCAGGACCGCGGCGACCGCCGCGACCGCCAGCGCGACCGCCGCGGCAAGGGCGACGACCAGGGTGGCCAGCAGGGCGGCGGACGCCGCCAGGGCCAGCAGGGCGGCGGCCAGAACCAGGGCCAGCAGGGCGGCGGCAACCAGCAGGACGACGGTTACGACGACGAGGGCGGCCGCCGCGGCCGCCGGGGCCGTTACCGCGACCGCCGGGGACGCCGGGGCCGCGACGACTTCGCGACCGACGTCCAGGTGGCCGACGACGACGTCCTGATCCCCGTCGCGGGCATCCTCGACATCCTCGACAACTACGCGTTCATCCGGACCTCCGGCTACCTGCCGGGCCCGAACGACGTGTACGTCTCGCTGGCCCAGGTCCGCAAGAACGGCCTGCGCAAGGGCGACCACGTCACGGGTGCGGTGCGCCAGCCCAAGGACGGCGAGCGCCGCGAGAAGTTCAACGCGCTGGTCCGCCTCGACTCCGTCAACGGCATGGCGCCGGAGAACGGCCGCGGCCGGCCCGAGTTCCAGAAGCTGACCCCGCTGTACCCGCAGGACCGGCTTCGCCTGGAGACCGACTCCAACGTCCTGACCACCCGGATCATCGACCTGGTCGCCCCGATCGGCAAGGGCCAGCGAGGCCTGATCGTGGCCCCGCCGAAGACCGGTAAGACCATGATCCTCCAGGCCATCGCCAACGCGATCACGGTCAACAGCCCCGAGTGCCACCTGATGGTCGTCCTGGTCGACGAGCGTCCGGAAGAGGTCACCGACATGCAGCGGTCGGTGAAGGGCGAGGTCATCTCCTCGACCTTCGACCGTCCCGCCGAGGACCACACCACGGTCGCCGAGCTCGCCATCGAGCGCGCGAAGCGCCTCGTGGAGCTGGGCCACGACGTCGTGGTCCTGCTGGACTCGATCACCCGTCTGGGCCGCGCCTACAACCTGGCGGCACCGGCGTCCGGCCGCATCCTGTCCGGTGGTGTCGACTCGACCGCCCTCTACCCGCCGAAGCGCTTCTTCGGTGCGGCGCGCAACATCGAGGACGGCGGCTCGCTGACCATCCTGGCCACCGCGCTCGTCGAGACCGGCTCGCGCATGGACGAGGTGATCTTCGAGGAGTTCAAGGGCACCGGCAACATGGAGCTCAAGCTCGACCGGAAGCTCTCGGACAAGCGCATCTTCCCCGCGGTGGACGTCGACGCGTCCAGCACCCGCAAGGAGGAGATCCTGCTCGGCACCGACGAGCTGGCCGTCACCTGGAAGCTGCGCCGGGTGCTCCACGCGCTCGACCAGCAGCAGGCCATCGAGCTCCTCCTGGACCGCATGAAGAAGACGCAGTCCAACGCGGAGTTCCTGCTCCAGATCCAGAAGACCACGCCGGGCAACGGCGGCGGCAACGACTGACGCCGTGTCACCAGCCCCGTGGAACTGCCCCCGTCACCCCGGTGACGGGGGCAGTTCCATGCCGTGACGCAGACGCTTCCGAGCGGACTGAGCGGCCCGTACCGCCGTACACCCGGCGGCAGTTGTCCCTTCTGGACGGGGTGCGGCCCGGCGGCGCGCCCGCGCCCTGCCTCCCGCGGCCGTCCCCGCGATCGCCCGCCCCGGTGACGTGGGCGCCGCAGACGGCACGCGCGCGTCGCAGTGGCCGCGGGCAGACCGCCGCAGGAGCACGTCGGTCGCCGCGCGTGCGCACCGACCGACCGCCCGCGCGCCGCGCGCACAGGCGCCGGCGGACCTCGGCGCCCGGCCGGACACGCGCGCCGGCCCCTGCCCTGCCGAGGAGCCGGGCCTCCGGTGGGACACGTGCGGCGCCCCTGCGGAAGGGCCACGGCTCAGTCCTGCGGCGTCCCGGAGGGAGGACCGCGCTCCCGCTCGCCGCCCGCCCCCGCCCGCCGCGCGGGCCCGGCCCGGTGCGAGGAGACCTTGCCCACAGCGGCGCGGGCGGCCGGACGCGGTGACGGGACCGTGCCCGGTCCGGAGAATCCGCAGGTGGGACGGGTGGTACCGGCCCGTTCGCGCGGCGGCGCGGGCCGTCCCGCACGCGCCGCCGCTCCTCCCGGGCGGCCGGTGCGCTGTGCAACGCTTTCCCCTGCTTCGGGCTCCGGCGCAGCGCCGGCCGGCCACGACTGAATCTCCTGGCAGGGGACCAGGGAGCACCGCCGAACGAGGGAGCCGTATGACCGAGCAGAGCAGGAGTGCCGGCCGAATACGCGGCACCGGCAGCCGCCGGAGGAAGCCGTCGCGTACCCGCCGCGCCAAGAAGATCGCTCTGTGGGGCGCCGCCGCCCTGGTGGTCGTCGGGGGATCCGGACTCGGTTACGCCTACGTCACGCTCAACGGGAACCTGAAGGGCGTCGACATCAACGCGGCCCTGGGCACCGCCCGCCCCGACGACGTGGACAACGGGTCCGAGGACATCCTCGTCCTCGGATCGGACTCCCGCTCCGGCGCCAACGGCGCGTACGGCGCGGACGAGGGCACCGCCCGGGCGGACACCGCGATGATCGTCCACGTCAACGAGGGGCACACCTCCGCCAGTGTGGTCTCGGTCCCGCGCGACACCCTCGTCGACCGCCCGGCCTGCACGAGCGACACGACCGGCGAGCAGGTCGCCGCCGAGCACCAGACGATGTTCAACTCCGCCTACCAGGTGGGCGGACCCGCCTGCGCGGTGAAGACCGTCGAGGCCATGTCCGGCATCCGCATGGACCACTACGTCGAGGTCGACTTCACCGGGTTCAAGAAGCTCGTCGACGAGCTCGGCGGCGTGCGGATCACCACCTCGCAGGCGATCGACGACCCCGGCAGCCACCTCGCGCTGAAGCCCGGCACCCACACCCTGAGCGGGGAGCAGTCGCTCGGTCTCGTGCGCACCCGCCACAGCGTCGGCGACGGCAGCGACCTGGGGCGCATCCAGCTCCAGCAGGCCTTCGTGAAGGCCCTGATGGACCAGGCGAAGAGCGTCGGGGTGTTCTCGGACCCGAAGACCCTCTTCGGCCTCGCCGACACCGCCACCAAGGCGGTCACCACCGACTCCGAACTGGCCTCCGTCAAGAAGCTCGCCGGCTTCGCGAACGGGCTCAAGGGGCTCGGTTCCCGGAACGTCGACATGATCACGATGCCGGTGCAGTACGACCCCCAGGACCCCAACCGCGTCCTGCCCCAGGAGAAGGCCGACCGCCTGGTGTGGGCTGCGCTCAAGCAGGACAAGCCCGTCCCGGCGTCCGCCACCGCGCAGTCGGCCGGCGACAAGGGCACCGCGGGCTCGGTCGTGCGGTAGCGCGACGTTCCGTCACCCCGCGGTCGCGGAACGTGCCCCGTACGCACGGGAATACACCCGGCCGCGTCCTCGTTTTGGGAGATACGGCCGGTCCTGGCAGACTGGTACGTCGGTCCCGGTTCACGGACGCGCAATCCGCGCGAACGACCCGGAACCCTCCCGAATCTAGGAGACACCTTGAAGCGCGACATCCACCCCGAGTACGTCGAGACGCAGGTCAGCTGCACCTGCGGTGCCTCGTTCACCACCCGGAGCACCCTTGACGGCGGCGCCATCCGCGCCGACGTCTGCTCCGAGTGCCACCCGTTCTACACGGGCAAGCAGAAGATCCTCGACACCGGCGGCCGCGTGGCCCGCTTCGAGGCCCGCTTCGGCAAGGCTGCCGGCTCCGCCAGCAAGTAGCGAGCCACTGCGCCGGTTCCCGACGCCCTCCGACGGGGCGCCGGGACCGGCGTTTTTTCCGGCTGTGCGGCCGGACGCGCCCGAGCGGCGCGCACCGGCGGCACACCTCCAGCAGGCCCGCAGACGTATGACGCAGAAACCAGGAGCCCGAAGATGTTCGAGGCGGTCGAGGAACTGATCGGCGAGCACGCCGATCTCGAGAAGAAGCTCGCCGATCCGTCGGTCCACGCCGACCAGGCCAACGCGCGCAGGCTCAACAAGCGCTACGCGGAGCTGACCCCGATCGTCTCCACCTACCGGTCCTGGAAGCAGACCGGCGACGACATCGAGACGGCCCGCGAGTTCGCCGCCGACGACCCGGACTTCGCCGCCGAGGTCAAGGTCCTGGAGAAGCAGCGCGAGGAGACCACCGAGAAGCTCCGGCTCCTCCTGGTCCCGCGCGACCCCAGTGACGACAAGGACGTGCTCCTGGAGATCAAGGCGGGCGCGGGCGGCGACGAGTCCGCCCTGTTCGCCGGCGACCTGCTGCGCATGTACCTGCGCTACGCGGAGCGGGTGGGCTGGAAGACCGAGATCATCGACTCCACCGAGTCCGAGCTCGGCGGTTACAAGGACGTCCAGGTCGCCGTGAAGACCAAGGGCGGCAACGGCGCCACCGAGCCCGGCCAGGGCGTCTGGGCGCGGATGAAGTACGAGGGCGGCGTGCACCGGGTGCAGCGTGTGCCCTCCACCGAGTCCCAGGGCCGCATCCACACCTCCGCCGCCGGCGTGCTCGTCACGCCCGAGGCGGAGGAGGTCGACGTCGAGATCCACGCCAACGACCTGCGCATCGACGTCTACCGCTCCTCGGGCCCCGGCGGCCAGTCCGTCAACACCACGGACTCCGCCGTCCGCATCACGCACCTGCCGACCGGTGTCGTCGCCTCCTGCCAGAACGAGAAGAGCCAGCTCCAGAACAAGGAGCAGGCCATGCGCATCCTGCGCTCCCGTCTGCTGGCGGCGGCCCAGGAGGCCGCCGAGCAGGAGGCCTCCGACGTGCGCCGCAGCCAGGTGCGCACCGTGGACCGCTCCGAGAAGATCCGGACGTACAACTTCCCGGAGAACCGGATCTCCGACCACCGCGTCGGCTTCAAGGCGTACAACCTGGACCAGGTGCTCGATGGTGACCTCGACTCCGTCATCCAGGCCTGTGTCGACGCCGACTCCGCCGCGAAGCTCGCCGCCGCATAGGCCGTGAGCCCCACCGCCCCGCCCGTGAACCCGTACGGAGAACCGCGATGAACCTGCTGCTCGCCGAGGTGGCCCAGGCCACCCAGCGGCTGGCCGACGCCGGTGTCCCCTCACCGCGATTCGACGCCGAGGAACTCGCCGCGTTCGTGCACGGCGTCAAGCGGGGCGAGCTGCACCACGTGCAGGACGCCGACTTCGACGCGCGCTACTGGGAGACGATCGCCCGCCGCGAGGCCCGCGAACCGCTCCAGCACATCACCGGCCGCGCCTTCTTCCGCTACCTGGAGCTCCAGGTCGGTCCCGGCGTCTTCGTCCCCCGCCCGGAGACCGAGTCGGTCGTCGGCTGGGCGATAGACGCCGTGCGCGCGATGGACGTCGTCGAACCGCTCATCGTCGACCTCTGCACCGGATCGGGCGCGATCGCGCTCGCCATGGCGCAGGAGGTGCCGCGCTCGCGCGTGCACGCCGTGGAGCTGTCCGAGGACGCCCTGAGGTGGACCCGGAAGAACGCCGAGGGGTCCAGGGTCACCGTCCACCGGGGAGACGCCCTGAGCGCCCTTCCCGAGCTCGACGGCCAGGTCGACCTGGTGATCTCCAACCCGCCCTACATCCCGCTGACCGAGTGGGAGTACGTCGCGCCGGAGGCCCGGGACCACGACCCGCAGATGGCGCTCTTCTCCGGCGAGGACGGCCTCGACACCATCCGCGGCATCGAGCGCACCGCACACCGCCTGCTGCGCCCCGGCGGGCTCGTCGTCATCGAGCACGCCGACACCCAGGGCGGCCAGGTGCCGTGGATCTTCACCGAGGAACGCGGCTGGGCCGATGCGGCCGACCACCCCGACCTGAACAAGCGGCCCCGGTTCGCGACGGCCCGCAAGGCCATGCCGTGACCACCGGGCGACCGGCACCGCACCACCCCTACCCGCACCTGTCCGAGGAGGCCGGCTGATGGCACGGCGATACGACTGCAACGACGCGACCGACCGTACGACCGGCCTGCGTGAAGCCGCGTCCGCCGTCCGCCGCGGCGAACTGGTCGTGCTGCCCACCGACACCGTGTACGGGATCGGTGCGGACGCCTTCAGCTCGGAGGGCGTGGCCGACCTCCTCGACGCCAAGGGCCGCGGCCGCAACATGCCGACCCCCGTCCTGATCGGCTCCCCGAACACCCTGCACGGCCTGGTCACCGACTTCTCCGAGCAGGCCTGGGAGCTGGTGGACGCGTTCTGGCCCGGCGCCCTCACCCTCGTCGCCAAGCACCAGCCGTCGCTCCAGTGGGACCTCGGCGACACCCGCGGCACCGTCGCGGTCCGGATGCCGCTGCACCCGGTCGCCATCGAGCTCCTCTCGGAGGTCGGCCCGATGGCCGTCTCCAGCGCCAACCTCACCGGACACCCCTCGCCCGAGACCTGCGACGCCGCCCAGGAGATGCTCGGCGACAGCGTCTCCGTCTACCTCGACGGCGGCCCGACGCCCGGGATCGTCCCGTCCTCGATCGTCGACGTCACCGGCCGGATCCCCCTGCTGCTGCGGGCCGGCGCCCTCTCGGTCGAGGAGCTCCGCAAGGTGGTACCGGACCTCGAGGTGGCCAATTGACCGCCCCTGAGGGGCGTGGCATAGCGGGGCGGCCCGACACTTTCCGCATCCTCCACGTCAGCACCGGCAACGTCTGCCGCTCGCCCATCACCGAGCGGCTGACCCGCCACGCCCTCGTGGACCGCCTCGGCGATCCGCTCAGTGGCGGCCTCATCGTGGAGAGCGCGGGCACCTGGGGGCACGAGGGCGCCCCCATGGAGGCGAACGCCGAGGTCGTCCTCGCCGACTTCGGCGCCGACGCCACCGGGTTCGTCGGCCGTGAGCTCCTCGACGAGCACGTGATCCGCGCCGACCTGGTGCTCACCGCCACCCGGGACCACCGCGCCCAGGTGATCTCCATGGGGCACTCGGCGGGACTGCGGACCTTCACCCTCAAGGAGTTCACCCGGCTGGTGCGGGCCATAGACCCGGCCACCCTGCCCGACGCCCGCGAGGAGGGCGTCGTCGAGCGCGCCCGCGCGCTGGTGCGCGCCGCGGCCGCCCTGCGCGGCTGGCTGCTGGCCCCCACCGCGGAGGCGGACGAGGTCTACGACCCGTACGGCGCGCCGATCACCTTCTTCCGCTCCGTCGGTGACGAGATCAGCCAGGCGCTCGATCCCGTCATGACGGCGCTGACCGGGGTGCACGCCCCGCGCTGAACCCGCCGCCGTCCCCCCCCGCGTGCGCACGAGGGTGCGCCGACCGGCGTAGAGGGGCCTCCGGCAGCGGGCAGGCGGCCCGGGGCGGACCTACATTGGATCTGACGCCACGCACCCCTCCTCCAGGCCCGGAGCCGTCAGATGCCGGTCACCACGCCCGCCGCACGCGAAGCCGCGCCACCCTCCTCCGCCCTGCACCGGGACTTCGACGCCCTGGCCCGCCAGGACCCGGAGATCAGCGGGATCCTGCTGGCCGAGGCCGGGCGCCAGGCGAGCACCCTCCAGCTCATCGCCGCCGAGAACTTCACCTCGCCCGCGGTCCTCGCCGCCCTCGGCTCCCCGCTCGCCAACAAGTACGCCGAGGGCTACCCCGGGGCCCGGCACCACGGCGGCTGCGAGCAGGCCGACGCCGCGGAACGCGCCGCGGTCCGGCGGGCCGTGTCGCTGTTCGGCGCCGAGCACGCCAACGTCCAGCCGCACTCCGGCTCCTCGGCCGTCCTCGCCGCCTACGCCGCGCTGCTGCGCCCGGGCGACACGGTGCTGGCCATGGGGCTCCCGTACGGCGGCCACCTCACCCACGGCGCCCCGGGGAACTTCTCCGGGCGCTGGTTCGAGTTCGCCGGGTACGGCGTCGACCCCGACAGCGGGCTGATCGACTACGCGCAGGTGCGGGCCCTGGCGAGGGCCAGGCGGCCCAAGGCGATCGTCTGCGGCTCGATCTCGTACCCGCGGCACCCGGACTACGAGCAGTTCCGGGCGATCGCCGACGAGACCGGCGCGTACCTGATCGTGGACGCCGCCCACCCGATGGGGCTGATCGCCGGGGGAGCGGCGCCCAGCCCGGTCCCGTACGCCGACGTGGTGTGCGCGACGACGCACAAGGTCCTGCGCGGCCCGCGCGGCGGCATGCTGCTCTGCGGCGTCGAGCTGGCGGAGCGGATCGACCGTGCGGTGTTCCCCTTCACCCAGGGCGGCGCCCAGATGCACACCGTCGCGGCGAAGGCCGTCGCCTTCGGCGAGGCCGCCGCCCCGGCCTTCGCGGTCTACGCCCACCGGGTCGTCGCGCACGCCAGGGTCCTGGCCGCCGCGCTGGAGTCCGAGGGCTTCGAGATCACCACGGGCGGCACCGACACCCACATCGTCGTGGCGGACCCCGCCCCGCTGGGTGTGGACGGCCGTACCGCCCGCGCCCGGCTGACGGCCGCCGGTATGGTCCTGGACACGTGCGCCCTGCCGTACGGGGACGCCCGCGGCCTCCGGCTCGGTACCGCCGCCGTCACCACGCAGGGCATGGACGAGGACGACATGGCGCGGATCGCCTCGCTGTTCGGCGCGGCGGTGCGGGAGGAGGGCGACGCGGGCCGGCTGCGCGCCGAGGCGCGTGCGCTGGCCGAGCGCAATCCGCCGTATCCGGGGTAGCCGAGCCGTGTGGAACCATCACCCGTGGATCGTTGTCCTTGCACAGGAGACTAGGGTGTGGGGCTGAGATGGCCGGCGAATTCTGTGGGGCAGCCCGTGCGTGATTACCTGCTGACGCTCTGTGTCACGGCCGCAGTGACCTATCTGCTGACCGGACCGGTGCGGAAGTTCGCCATCGCGATCGGGGCCATGCCCGCGATCCGTGCGCGTGACGTACACCGGGAACCGACACCTCGGCTCGGTGGCATCGCCATGTTCGGCGGACTGTGCGCGGGGCTGATCGTCGCGGACCACCTGTTCAACCTGAACGGCGTGTTCGACCTCTCCAACGAGCCCAGGGCGCTGCTCTCCGGCGCCGCCCTGATCTGGCTCATCGGGGTCCTGGACGACAAGTTCGAGATCGACGCGCTGATCAAGCTCGGCGGACAGATGATCGCCGCCGCGGTCATGGTCATCCAGGGTCTGACGATCCTGTGGCTGCCCATCCCCGGTCTCGGCACCGTGGCGCTCACCCAGTGGCAGGGCACACTGCTCACCGTCGCGCTGGTGGTGATCACCATCAACGCGGTGAACTTCGTCGACGGCCTGGACGGCCTCGCGGCGGGCATGGTCTGCATCGCGTCCGCGGCGTTCTTCCTCTACACCTACCGGCTCTGGTACGGGTACGGGATCGAGGCGGCGGCCCCCGCGACGCTCTTCGCCGCGATCCTGATGGGCATGTGCCTGGGCTTCCTGCCGCACAACATGCACCCCGCCCGCATCTTCATGGGCGACTCCGGATCGATGCTGATCGGCCTCGTCCTGGCCGCCGGAGCGATCTCGGTCACCGGCCAGGTCGACCCCGACACGATGAAGCTCTTCGAGGGCGGCGAGCGCGGGGCGACCCACGCGATGCTCCCGGTCTTCATCCCGCTGCTGCTGCCGCTGACGATCATCGCGATCCCCGCCGCCGACCTGGTGCTGGCCATCGTGCGCCGTACGTGGAACGGCCAGTCGCCGTTCGCCGCCGACCGCGGCCACCTGCACCACCGGCTGCTGGAGATCGGGCACTCGCACAGCAGGTCCGTGCTGATCATGTACTTCTGGTCCGCCCTGATCGCCTTCGGGGCCGTCGGCTACTCCGTGCACTCGGCGTCGCTGTGGATCGTGCTGGTGATCGTGGGGCTCAGCGCCCTGGGCCTGGTCCTGCTGCTGATGCCGCGCTTCACCCCGCGCGCCCCGCGCTGGGCCGAGGCGTTCGTGCCGCCGCGCTACCGGCGGCGGCGGGCCGCCCACGCCGAGCCGGCGGAGGCCGACGCCGTCGCCTCCCGGGGCCAACAGCGCTCCGAGGACGCGCACATGGCCTCTCCGGCGCCGGAACCGGCCTCCGTGGCCGTGGGAGTCTCCGGCGTCAACGGGGCGACCGCGATCGGCCCCCGTTCGCGCTTCACGGATCGGGACCGCGCCGATTCCCCGCGCTGAAGACGCCGTACAGAAATCCCCATACCAGACAATGCGTCGTGATGTTCTGCACACACGCGCGGGTTAACCCTCATGTGTGACAGCTGGCACACTTTCTGAGTAAAGACCTCATCAAATAGTTTGTGATACCGTTCACGAAGCCCGGCGAGGAAGCCGAAGGACCTGAGTAGCACGGTCCTTTGGCCCGAACCATCGACTCGGACCGGGCCTACGCTCGTCCCTGACGACCACTGACCACCCCTGCAACGCGGAGCCACCGCCATGCCGTCCAACGACGCCCGGACCCTCCTCCACACCGCCGTGCCCACTGCCGCCGCCGGTGTCGTCACCGTCGCCGTCAGCGCTGCGCTCGCCGGCGGCAAGGGAGCGATCGGGGCGGCGGCCGGGACGCTGGTGGTGATCCTCTTCATGGGGATCGGACTCGGCGTCCTGCAGCGGACGGCCAGGTCGCTGCCGCACCTGTTCCAGTCCATGGGGCTGCTGCTCTACACGACCGAACTGCTGCTGCTGTTCGTCTTCGTGGCCGCGTTCAAGAACACGACGCTGTTCAACCCCCGGGCCTTCGCCGCCGCGGTGATGGTCGCCACCCTCGTCTGGGTCGCGGCGCAGATCCGCGTGCACATGAAGACCAAGATCCTCTACGTCGAGCCGGAACCGTCCGCGGGCAGGAAGCCCGAGAACACGGGGTCCTCGACGTGAGGGGTAGGGCCGGGATAAGCGCTCGTTCGAGACCCTGCTATCGTCCGGTGCCAACTGCGGCACTGCGGGCGCGGGCATCACAATCGGCGCCTGTTCCATCGCGAGGCGCAATGCCTGAGCCGCCCCCCATCCGTAACACCAGTCCAGTGCCGACCAGCGGCTGCTTGCCGCGCCGACACAACGAGGTTGCCGTACCTATGCGCCACGCTGAAGGAGCCCGCGGTGAGTGCTGACCCGACGACGGTGCTCGCCTTCGAGACCGACTGCCACATCTTCGACGGATGTGGCTTCCCGGCTCCTGGCCTGCACTCCTTTGTTTTCGAGCCGATGTTCACCGTCGGCGGCATCGAGATCAACAAGCCGATGCTGCTGGCGGTCCTGAGCACCGTCGTCGTCGTCGGCTTCTTCTGGGCGGCTTTCAACAAGCCGAAGCTGGTGCCCGGAAAGCTCCAGATGGTCGCCGAGGCGGGATACGACTTCATCCGCACCGGTGTGGTGTACGAGTCGCTCGGCAAGCGCGAGGGCAAGAAGTACGTGCCCCTCATGGTCTCGCTGTTCTTCTTCATCTGGATCATGAACCTCTGGGCGATCATTCCCTTCGCCCAGTTCCCGGTGGTCTCGGTCATCGGGTTCCCGGTGGCGCTGGCCGCGATCGTGTACGTCCTGTGGGTCAGCCTGACCTTCAAGCGGCACGGCTTCGTCGGCGGCTGGAAGAACATCTCCGGCTACGACCCCTCGATCGGTCCGGCCCTGCCCTTCGTCATGGTCATCGAGGTCATGTCGAACCTGCTGATCCGGCCGTTCACCCACGCCGTGCGACTCTTCGCCAACATGTTCGCCGGTCACGTGCTGCTGCTGATCTTCACGATCGCCAGCTGGTACCTGCTGAACGGCATCGGCATCGCCTACGCCGGTGTGTCCTTCGTGATGGTCATCCTGATGACCGCCTTCGAACTGTTCATCCAGGCGCTGCAGGCCTACGTGTTCGTCCTCCTGGCCTGCAACTACATTCAGGGCGCTCTCGCCGAGCACCACTGACGCAGCCCAGCTCCACCCCCGATAGTCGTCCGGTGGCCAACCCCCACCGGTTCTGAAAGAGAAGGAAGAAACGGCATGTCCGCTCTTGAGACCCTCGCCGCCGTCAACATCTCGGGCAACCTCGGTTCCATCGGCTACGGCCTCGCCGCGATCGGCCCCGGCGTCGGCGTCGGCATCATCTTCGGTAACGGCACCCAGGCGCTGGCCCGTCAGCCCGAGGCCGCCGGCCTGATCCGCTCGAACCAGATCCTCGGCTTCGTGCTCTGTGAGGCGCTCGCCCTGATCGGTCTCGTCATGCCCTTCGTCTACCCGTTCTAGTCGCGGCATTTCCAGCCCGAAGCGACGAAAGGCATTGATGTGAACGCCCTACAGCTGGCGTCCGAGGGAGAGATCCAGAACCCGCTGCTCCCGGCGGTTCCCGAGATCGTCATCGGCCTCATCGCCTTCGCCATCGTCTTCGGTTTCCTCGCCAAGAAGCTCCTCCCGAACATCAACAAGGTTCTGGAAGAGCGCCGCGAGGCCATCGAAGGCGGTATCGAGAAGGCCGATGCGGCCCAGACCGAGGCCCAGAGCGTTCTTGAGCAGTACAAGGCTCAGCTCGCCGAGGCCCGCCACGAGGCCGCCCGTCTGCGCCAGGAGGCGCAGGAGCAGGGTGCCGTCATCATCCAGGAGATGAGGGCGGAAGGTCAGCGGCAGCGCGAGGAGATCATCGCGGCCGGCCACGCCCAGATCGAGGCCGACCGCAAGGCCGCGGCGTCCGCGCTGCGCCAGGACGTGGGCAGCCTCGCCACCGCCCTGGCCGGCAAGCTCGTCGGCGAGTCCCTCGAGGACCACGCCCGGCAGAGCGGCACCGTCGACCGGTTCCTCGACGAGCTCGAGGCGAAGGCCGAGGCCGTCCGATGAACGGAGCGAGCCGTGAGGCGCTGGCCGCCGCACGCGAGCGCCTCGACGCACTGACCGACTCCACGTCGGTCGACGCGGCGAAGCTCGCCGAGGAGCTGGCAGCCGTCACCGCGCTGCTCCACCGCGAGGTATCGCTGCGCCGGGTCCTCACCGACCCGTCGCAGGGCGGCGAGGCCAAGGCCGAGCTGGCCGGACGGCTGCTGCGCGGCCAGGTGGGCGGCGAAGCCGTGGACCTGGTCTCGGGCATGGTCCGTTCGCGCTGGTCGCAGTCGCGCGACCTGGTGGACTCGGTCGAGGAGCTGGCGAGCACCGCCGACCTCACCGCGGCCCAGCGCGCCGGTGTGCTCGACGACGTCGAGGACGAGCTGTTCCGGTTCGGCCGGATCGTCGGCTCCGACGTCGCGCTGCGCTCCGCGCTGACCGACCGGAGGGCCACCGCCGCCGCCAAGGGCGAGCTGCTCCGCAGCCTGCTCGGCGGCAAGGCGCAGCCCGTCACCGAGCGCGTGATCACGCGCCTCGTGACGCAGCCCCGAGGACGTAGCCTGGAAGCGGGACTCGACTCCCTGTCCGGGCTCGCCGCGGAGCGCCGGGACCGCACGGTCGCCGTCGTCACCTCGGCGGTGCCGCTGTCCGATCGCCAGAAGCAGCGCCTCGGCGCCGCCCTGGCGAAGATCTACGGCCGGCAGATGCACCTGAACCTGGACGTGGACCCCGAGGTCCTCGGCGGGATCTCGGTGCGCGTCGGTGACGAGGTCATCAACGGCACGATCGCGGAGCGCCTTGAAGAGGTCACCCGCAGGATGGCCGGCTGACAGCGCGCAGCGCCCCACCGCACCAACTGAACGAGCAAGAACAGCGGCCCGGTTGGGCCGTGCAGAAATTGCAGAAGATTCCTGGGGGTCGCCCCCAGACCCCTTTGAGAACTTCGGGCCCAACAAGGAGAGCAGGGAACCCAGATGGCGGAGCTCACGATCCGGCCGGAGGAGATCCGGGACGCACTGGATAACTTTGTCCAGTCGTACCAGCCGGACGCGGCCTCGCGCGAGGAGGTCGGAACGGTCAGCGTTGCCGGTGACGGCATCGCGAAGGTCGAGGGTCTTCCTTCGGCCCAGGCGAACGAGCTGCTGAAGTTCGAGGACGGCACCCTCGGTCTCGCCCTCAACCTCGAGGAGCGCGAGATCGGTGCGATCGTCCTCGGCGAGTTCAGCGGAATCGAGGAGGGCCAGCCGGTGCAGCGCACCGGTGAGGTGCTCTCCGTCGGCGTCGGCGAGGGCTACCTCGGCCGTGTCGTCGACCCGCTCGGCAACCCGATCGACGGTCTCGGCGAGATCGCGACCGAAGGCCGTCGCGCCCTCGAGCTGCAGGCCCCCGGCGTCATGGTCCGCAAGTCGGTCCACGAGCCGATGCAGACCGGCTACAAGGCCGTCGACGCGATGGTGCCGATCGGCCGCGGCCAGCGTCAGCTGATCATCGGCGACCGCCAGACCGGCAAGACCGCTCTGGCCGTCGACACGATCATCAACCAGCGCGACAACTGGCGCTCGGGCGACGTGAACAAGCAGGTGCGCTGCATCTACGTCGCCATCGGTCAGAAGGGCTCCACCATCGCCTCCGTGCGCGGTGCCCTCGAAGAGGCCGGCGCGCTGGAGTACACGACCATCGTCGCCGCCCCGGCGTCCGACCCGGCCGGCTTCAAGTACCTGGCGCCGTACACCGGTTCGGCCATCGGCCAGCACTGGATGTACGACGGCAAGCACGTCCTCATCATCTTCGACGACCTCTCGAAGCAGGCCGACGCCTACCGCGCCGTGTCGCTTCTGCTGCGCCGTCCGCCGGGCCGCGAGGCCTACCCGGGCGACGTCTTCTACCTGCACTCGCGTCTGCTGGAGCGCTGCGCCAAGCTCTCCGACGACATGGGCGCCGGTTCGATGACGGGCCTCCCGATCGTCGAGACCAAGGCGAACGACGTGTCGGCGTTCATCCCGACCAACGTCATCTCCATCACCGACGGCCAGTGCTTCCTGGAGTCCGACCTGTTCAACGCGGGTCAGCGTCCGGCGCTCAACGTCGGTATCTCGGTCTCCCGCGTCGGTGGCTCCGCCCAGCACAAGGCCATGAAGCAGGTCTCCGGCCGACTGCGCGTGGACCTCGCCCAGTACCGCGAGCTGGAGGCGTTCGCCGCCTTCGGTTCCGACCTGGACGCGGCCTCGAAGGCGTCGCTGGAGCGCGGCAAGCGCATGGTCGAGCTGCTGAAGCAGCCGCAGTACGCCCCGTTCCCGATGGAGGAGCAGGTCGTCTCGGTCTGGGCCGGCACCACGGGCAAGATGGACGACGTCCCGGTCGAGGACATCCGCCGCTTCGAGAGCGAGCTGCTGGAGTACCTGCGCCGTGAGCGCAAGGACCTCCTGACCGGCATCGCCGAGGGCGGCAAGATGTCCGACGACACGCTGCAGTCGATCGCCGACGCGATCGCCGCCTTCAAGCAGCAGTTCGAGACCTCGGACGGCAAGCTCCTGGGCGAGGGCTGATCGATGGGCGCTCAGCTTCGCGTTTACAAGCGCCGCATCCAAGCCGTCACCGCGACCAAGAAGATCACCAAGGCGATGGAGATGATCGCCGCCTCGCGCATCGTCAAGGCGCAGCGCAAGGTGGCGGCGTCGATGCCGTACGCGACCGAGCTCACCCGCGCGGTGACCGCGGTCGCGACCGGCTCGAACACCAACCATCCGCTCACCACCGAGGCCGAGTCCCCGGCCCGGGCGGCGGTCCTGCTCCTCACGAGCGACCGCGGTCTGGCCGGCGGCTACTCCTCCAACGCCATCAAGGCGGCGGAGCGGCTGAGGGAGCGGCTGGCGGCCGAGGGCAAGGAGGTCGACACCTACATCGTCGGCCGCAAGGGTGTCGCCTACTACGGCTTCCGCGAGCGCAAGGTCTCGGACGCCTGGACGGGCTTCACCGACAGCCCCGAGTACTCGGATGCCAAGAAGATCGCCGAGCCCCTGATCGCGTCCATCCAGAAGGACACGGCCGAGGGCGGCGTCGACGAGCTGCACATCGTCTTCACCGAGTTCGTGTCGATGATGACGCAGAACGCGGTCGACGGCCGGATGCTGCCGCTGTCGCTCGACAAGGCGGAGGAGGCGAGCACCGAGAAGGGCGAGATCCTTCCGCTGTTCGAGTTCGAGCCGTCGGCGGAGGACGTCCTCGACGCCCTGCTGCCGCGCTACGTCGAGAGCCGTATCTACAACGCACTGCTGCAGGCCGCCGCTTCCGAGCACGCCGCCCGCCGTCGTGCGATGAAGTCGGCGACCGACAACGCCGGGGATCTGATCAAGAGCCTCTCCCGGCTTGCCAACGCGGCCCGCCAGGCCGAAATCACCCAGGAAATCAGCGAGATCGTCGGCGGTGCAGGTGCGCTGGCCGACGCGTCCGCGGGGAGTGACAAGTAATGACGACGACAGTTGAGACGGCCGCTGCCACGGGCCGCGTCGCCCGGGTCATCGGCCCGGTCGTCGACGTGGAGTTCCCCGTCGACGCGATGCCGGAGATCTACAACGCCCTGCACGTCGAGGTCGACGACCCGGCCCAGGCCGGTGCTCGTAAGACGCTGACCCTCGAGGTCGCCCAGCACCTGGGTGACGGCGTGGTCCGCGCGATCTCGATGCAGCCCACCGACGGCCTGGTCCGCCAGGCCCCGGTGACCAACACGGGCACGGGCATCACCGTCCCCGTCGGTGACGTGACCAAGGGCAAGGTGTTCAACACCCTCGGTCAGATCCTGAACGAGCCGGAGGCCGAGGCGCAGATCACCGAGCGCTGGCCGATCCACCGCAAGGCCCCGGCCTTCGACCAGCTCGAGTCCAAGACCGAGATGTTCGAGACCGGCCTGAAGGTCGTCGACCTGCTGACCCCGTACGTCAAGGGCGGCAAGATCGGTCTGTTCGGTGGTGCGGGCGTCGGCAAGACGGTCCTCATCCAGGAAATGATCATGCGTGTGGCGAAGCTGCACGACGGTGTGTCGGTGTTCGCCGGTGTCGGCGAGCGCACCCGTGAGGGCAACGACCTCATCGACGAGATGACCGACTCGGGCGTCCTGGACAAGACCGCGCTGGTCTTCGGCCAGATGGACGAGCCGCCGGGCACCCGTCTGCGGGTCGCGCTGTCCGCCCTGACCATGGCGGAGTACTTCCGCGATGTGCAGAAGCAGGACGTGCTGCTCTTCATCGACAACATCTTCCGCTTCACGCAGGCCGGCTCCGAGGTCTCCACGCTGCTCGGCCGCATGCCGTCCGCGGTGGGTTACCAGCCGACCCTGGCCGACGAGATGGGTGTGCTCCAGGAGCGCATCACCTCGACGCGTGGTCACTCGATCACCTCGATGCAGGCGATCTACGTCCCCGCGGACGACCTGACCGACCCGGCCCCGGCCACCACGTTCGCCCACCTCGACGCGACGACGGTGCTCTCCCGTCCGATCTCCGAGAAGGGCATCTACCCGGCCGTGGACCCGCTGGACTCCACGTCCCGCATCCTGGACCCGCGCTACATCGCGCAGGACCACTACGACACGGCCAGCCGTGTCAAGGGGATCCTGCAGAAGTACAAGGACCTCCAGGACATCATCGCGATCCTCGGTATCGACGAGCTGGGCGAGGAGGACAAGCTCGTCGTCCACCGTGCCCGTCGCGTCGAGCGCTTCCTGTCGCAGAACACCCACGCCGCCAAGCAGTTCACCGGCCTGGACGGTTCGGACGTCCCGCTCGACGAGTCGATCGCCGCGTTCAACGCGATCTGTGACGGGGAGTACGACCACTTCCCCGAGCAGGCGTTCTTCATGTGCGGTGGCATCGAGGACCTGAAGTCCAACGCCAAGGAGCTCGGCGTCTCCTGAGCCTCCGGCTCACCGAGGGGGGTGGGTGTGTCCCGCCCCCCTCACCACGCCCCGTAGAATTGAAACGACACCCGGCACGACCGCCGGGTGGTGACCCGAGGAGCCACCCTTGGCTGCTGAGCTGCATGTCGAGCTGGTCGCCGCGGACCGCAGTGTCTGGTCCGGCGAGGCCACCCTCGTTGTCGCACGTACCACGTCCGGCGACATCGGCGTCATGCCCGGTCACCAGCCGCTCCTGGGTGTGCTGGAATCGGGCCCCGTGACGATCCGTACGAGCGACGGCGGGACGGTTGTCGCCGCTGTTCACGGCGGTTTCATCTCGTTCGCGGACAACAAGCTCTCGTTGCTTGCGGAGATCGCCGAGCTTGCCGACGAGATCGACGTCCAGCGCGCCGAGCGTGCGCTGGAGCGTGCGAAGTCGGACACGGACGCGGGCGCCGAGCGCCGCGCGGACGTGCGACTGCGTGCGGTGGCGGCGCGCTGAGCGTCCCCACGAGGAGTTTCTGACTCAGCCGCGGCCCGAACTGGAGCGATCCAGACCGTGTCGCGGCTGAGGCGATGCAGGTGCAGTGCGGTTCGGCTCGGTGCGGTATCCGTTTACTCGACGATGCGAGGAGGTCGGTGGAGATGGTCCTCGCTTTGTGGGTGGGCGGTCTGGTCGTCGTACTGGTCGCGGTGGGGCTGTTCGTCTTCGGCCTCCGCAGGCGCCTGATCCAGCGGTCGGGCGGGACCTTCGACTGCAGCCTGCGCTGGGACGTCTCCGAGGAGCCGGACTCCTCGGGCAAGGGCTGGGTGTACGGCGTCGCCCGGTACAGCGGCGACCGCGTCGACTGGTTCCGGGTCTTCTCCTACTCGCCCCGCCCCCGTCGCGGGCTGGAGCGTGCCGCCATCGAGGTCGTCGCCCGCCGGCTGCCCGAGGGCGAGGAGGAGCTGGCGCTCCTCTCCGACTCCGTCGTGCTCGGCTGTCTCCACCGCGGGACGCGCCTGGAGCTGGCGATGAGCGAGGACGCCCTGACCGGCTTCCTCGCCTGGCTGGAGGCAGCACCGCCCGGCCAGCGAGTCAACGTCGCCTGATCAAAGCCGTCTCTCCCCCGGACGGAGTCCGGGGGAGGGTGAAAGTGGCCTGAGGGCCGCAGGACGTGCGAAAGCCGGGGAGACGGGGGGCGGACCCGTCTCCCCGGCGCTTTTCGGGGGTGTGACTGCTCTCGGCCGTCAGTTGAGGCCGTTGTCCATCGCGGTCACGAGCTCGCCGTTCGCGGTGTCACCGCTGAACTCCCAGAAGAAGGCCCCGCCCAGCCCCTGGCCGTTCGCCCAGGCCATCTTGGAGGCGATGGTGGCCGGGGTGTCGTAGCTCCACCAGTTGGTGCCGCAGTGGGCGTAGGCGGTGCCGGCGATCGTGCCGGTGGCGGGGCAGCTGTTCTTCAGGACCTTGTAGTCCTCGATGCCCGGCTCGTACGTCCCCGGGGCCGCCCCGGTCGCCGAGCCTCCGGGGGCCGCCTGGGTCACGCCGGTCCAGCCGCGTCCGTAGAAGCCGATGCCGAGGAGCAGCTTGGAGGCCGGGACGCCCTGGGCCTTCAGCTTGGCGATGGCCGCGGCGGAGTTGAAGCCCTCCTGCGGGATGCCGCTGTACGAGGTCAGCGGGGAGTGCGGGGCCGTCGGGCCCTTCGGTGCGAAGGCGCCGAAGAAGTCGTAGGTCATCACGTTGTACCAGTTCATGGACTGGGCGGCGCCGGCGTAGTCGGCCGCGTCGATCTTGCCGCCCGTCGAGCCGTCCGCGGTGATCGCGGCGGTGACCAGGTTGCCGGTGCCGAACTTCGCCCGCAGGGCGGAGGCGACGTTCTTCAGTGCCGCCGGGCCGCTCGTGTCGCAGGTGAGACCGCAGGCGTTCGGGTACTCCCAGTCGATGTCGATGCCGTCGAAGACGTCGGCCCAGCGGGGGTCCTCGACCAGGTCGTAGCAGGACTGGGCGAAGGCGGCCGGGTTCTGGGCGGCCTGCGGGAAGCCGCCGGACCAGGTCCAGCCGCCGAACGACCAGAGGACCTTGATGTGCGGGTACTTGGCCTTCAGCTTGCGCAGCTGGTTGAAGCTGCCGCGCAGCGGCTGGTCCCAGGTGTCGGCGACCCCGTCGACCGACTGGTCGGCGGTGTAGGCCTTGTCGTAGTCGGCGTAGGCGTCACCGATGGTGCACTTGCCGTTCTGGACGTTGCCGAAGGCGTAGTTGATGTGCGTGATCTTCGCGGCGGAGCCGGAGGTCACGAGGTTCTTGACGTGGTAGTTGCGCCCGTAGACGCCCCACTCGGTGAAGTAGCCCAGGTTGATCTTGTCGCCGGTACCGGGGTTGCCCGGGTCGGTGGTCCCGGTGGTGCGGACGGCGACCGCGGCGCTGACCGGACCGGTCTGGTCGGCGGTGTCACGGGCCCGCACGGTGTACGAGTAGTCGGTGCCCTTGGTGAGCCCGCTGTCGGTGTACGTCGTCGTGGTGACCGTCGCGACCTTGGCGCCGTCGCGCAGGACGTCGTAGTTCTTGACGCCCTTGTCGTCCGTGGCGGCGGTCCAGCTGATCTTCGCCGAGGTGTCCGTCACGTTGCTCGCGGTCGGGGTGCCGGGCTTGGACGGGGGGTTGTCGCCGGGCACGCTGCCGCCGTCACAGGAGGCGCCGTTCAGCTTGCAGCCGGAGGGGGAGCCGGAGCCGGTGCCGTTGAAGCCGAAGCTGACGCTGGCGCCCGGGGCGACCGTTCCGTTCCAGCCGAGGTTCTTGGCGGTCCAGTGGGTTCCGGAGCTCGTGACGGCGGCGTCCCAGGCGGAGCCGACCGCGGTGCCGGAGGGGAAGTCCCACTCGATGGTCCAGGAGGAGAGAGCGGTGGTGCCGGTGTTCTTGACGGTCCACTGGCCCTCGAAGCCGGTGCCCCAGTCGGACTTCTTGACGTAGGAGGCGGTGGCGGAGGTGGCGGCCTCGGCGGGGGAGGCCAGGCCGACCATCGCGGCGAGGGGGAGCAGCAGCGCGGTGAGGCCCGCTACCGCCTTGGACCGGGTGGCTGTGCCTGCGCCGCGTCTCCATCTGAGTCGGCTGAGGCGTACGGGGGTGTCAGTGCTCAACGGTGCTCCTCGGGTGAGGTCCGGCAAACGGGGGATGATCCGTAACCTGCGAACCCTGCGTCGCCCTGAGCTTGCCTTGTCATGGCTCACTCACCGCAGCGTGTCCGGTGAGATTAGGAAGGTCTGGACCAATCGTCAAGAGGTCCAGACCAAAGATTCACGCTCCGGGCCGCACACCCCACTGCTGCGCGAGTACCGCGGCTTGGGCCCTGCTGCGCAGCCCCAGCTTTCCGAGGAGCCTGCTGACGTGTGTCTTCACTGTCGCTTCGGCCATCGAGAGCCGCCCGGCGACCTCCAGGTTGGACAGTCCCAGGCCGAGGCATCCCAGCACCTCGCGCTCCCGCCGCGTCAGGGTGCCGAGGGCCTCGGGTGCGGCCGGCCGGTGCGCGGGGGAGGCCGAGGCGAACTCCTCGATCAGCCGCCGCGTCACGGCCGGGGCGATCAGGCCCTCGCCGCGTGCCACCGTACGTACGGCGTCGAGGAGGTCCCTGGCC
This sequence comes from Streptomyces sp. NPDC006296, assembly GCF_040613235.1. NCBI lineage: Bacteria > Bacillati > Actinomycetota > Actinomycetes > Kitasatosporales > Streptomycetaceae > Streptomyces > Streptomyces sp. NPDC006296. The sequence goes on from NZ_JBEXRT010000010.1 coordinate 126,405, forward strand.
TCCGTGTTCTTCAGCAGGAAGCCCGACGCTCCCGCGCGCAGTGCGCCGAAGACGTACTCGTCCAGGTCGAAGGTCGTCAGCACCAGCACGTCCGCCAGCCGTTCCGCCACGATCTGCCGGGTGGCCGAGACCCCGTCGAGCCGTGGCATCTGCACGTCCATCAGGACCAGATCCGGGCGCAGTTCACGGGTCAGGCGCACGGCCGCCTCCCCGTCCGCGGCCTCGCCCGCCACCTCGATGTCCGGCGCGCTCCTCAGGATCAGTACCAGCCCCGCACGCACCGCCGACTGGTCCTCCGCGACCAGCACCCGGATCGTCATGACCGTCGTGTCCTCTCCTCGACGGGCAGTTCGGCCCGCACCAGCCAGATCGTCTCGCCGTCACCCCGGAGACCGGGCCCCGCCCCGATCGTCCCGCCCAGCAGGGCCACCCGTTCCCGCATCCCCACCAGGCCTGCTCCCGAACCGGGCGCGCGCGGCCCCGGGCGGTCGCCGAACACACTGCTCACCTCCACCGTGAGCGCCGTGCCGGACCGTCCCAGCCGCACGGTCACCGGGCCGGGCACCGCGTGCTTCAGCGCGTTCGTCAGCGACTCCTGGACGATGCGGTACGCCGCCAGCTCCACCGGCGCCGGGAGCGGCTCCGGCTCCTCGCGGCCGTCGTCCAGGGTGACGGTGAGCCCGCTGGACGCGGAGTTGGCGCCGGCCTGCTCCACGAGGGCGTCCAGGGAGCCGAGGGTCGGTGCGGCGCTCGGCGGACCGGACGTGTCGCCGTCCCGCAGGAGCCCGATCAGCCGCCGCATCTCCGTCAGCCCGTCGACACTGTTCCGCCGGATCACCCCGAGAGCCTCCCGGGACGTACCCGGATCGTCGATGGAGAGCGCTGCGGTGGAGTGGATGGCGATCGCCGAGAGGTGGTTGGCGACCATGTCGTGCAGTTCGCGCGCCATCCGTGACCGCTCCGCGGCCACCGCCTGCACCCGGTCCATCTCGGCGAGCAGTGCGGTCTGGTCGGCGCGCAGCCGGGCCGCCTCGGCGGCGTCCCGGTGGTTGCGCACCGCGGCGCCGGTGAGCGCGGGCCCGACGAGGACCATCCCGATGACGATGCCGATGAGCAGGGCGTCCGGCGAGGGGACCCAGGCCGCGAAGCCCGCCGTCGCGGCGACCGTGGCGAGCAGGGTGACCACCGGAATGCGGCGGGACGCGGCGGGGGAGCCGTACAGCACCGCCGCGTACACGAGGTCGGTGTACATCAGCAGGGTGGCCAGGCTGCCCACGGTGAACTGGTCGGCGACCAGTGCGAGCGTGCCCACCGCCAGCGCGGTGCACGGGACGCTGCGGCGCAGCAACTCCAGGGCCGACACGGCGACGAGGGGCAGCAGGGACACCCAGGGGGCGTCGAAGAGGGGGCCGTTCTGGATGTGGATGCCGACCAGCCACAGGACGACACCGCCCGACAGTCCGAGGATGGCGAGCAGGACGTCGTGACGGTGCGGGCGCGCGACGGGGAGCACGCTCCCATTCAACACGGCGGTGCGCCACGGCACGTCCGTACGCGGGGTGAGGTCCCGCTGCATCGAAGTATGCAGTCACGATTCCTCACTGCCGACGACGACCGCGGGGCTCGGGAACGGGAGCCTGGGGAGGACCGGAAGGAGAAGGACCGTGATCGTCACGCTGATCGTGCTCTGCGAGGTGGGGTTCTGGGTGCTGCTGGCAGCCGGACTCGCGCTGCGGTACGTCGCGCGGAAGCCCCGGCTCGGCGCGGCCGTGCTGCTGTGCGAGCCCCTGCTGGAGGTCGTCCTGCTCGTCGTGACGGCCGTCGACCTGAAGAACGGCGCCGAGCCGGGCCTGAGGCACGGCCTCGCCGCCGTCTACATCGGCTTCACCGTCGGACTCGGCCACTCCACCGTCACCTGGGTCGACGCACGGGTCGCGCATCGCTTCGCCGGCGGTCCGCCCCCGCCGAAGCCCCCGAAGTACGGCAGGGCACGCGCCGCCCACGAGTGGCGCATCGCGGCCCGCTGGTGCGTGTCAGCGGTGACGGCCATCGTCCTTCTCCAGGCGGCGGCCTGGTACGTCGGCGGGGACGGCGACACCGGCTCGCTGCGCATGTGGCAGCAGAAGATGCTCCTGGTGATCGGGATCAACCTGCTCATCGCCGGCAGCTACACGGTCTTCCCCAAGCGGGAGCCCGAGGTCCGGACCGGGGCGGGACCGTGATCAGCGCTCGCCGCCCGGCACCCACAGCACGTCCCCGACCTCCTTGTTCGCTGTCCTGGCGAGGATGAACAGGAGGTCGGAGAGGCGGTTCAGATAGGTCGCCGTCAGGGCGTTCATCACCTCGCCGTGCACCTCCAGCGCCGCCCAGGTGGACCGCTCGGCCCGCCGGACGACCGTGCAGGCCTGGTGCAGCAGCGCCGCCCCGGGCGTGCCGCCCGGAAGGATGAAGCTGCGGAGCTTCTCCAGCTCCTCCAGGAAGGTGTCGCAGTCGGCCTCCAGCTTGTCGACGTACGACTGCTCGACCCGCAGCGGCGGGTACTCCGGGTTCTCGACCACCGGCGTGCACAGGTCCGCGCCCACGTCGAAGAGGTCGTTCTGCACCCGGACGAGCACCTTCACGACGTCCTCCGCGAGGTTGCCGAGCGCGACGGCCGTGCCGATCACGGCGTTGGCCTCGTTGGCGTCGGCGTAGGCCGCGATCCGCAGATCGGTCTTGGCGGTCCGGCTCATGTCGCCGAGGGCGGTGGTGCCCTGGTCGCCGGTACGGGTGTAGATGCGCGTCAGATTGACCATGGGGCCAGCGTAGTTATCGCGCGGCCCCGCGGGGGACGCGCGTGCCGGGCGTCACAGCCGGACGGCCGGACGGGCCGGAGGGCCGGACCGGCTCCGGCGGACGGTCCCGGGCGCCGGTCCGCCCGCGCGGAAGGACCCGGCGCGGGCTCGCCGTGCGGGTCCCCGCCCCGGGCGCGGACGCACATGACGCACCGTCCCGTCCGGTGCCGCGCAGAGGCCCTCCCGGCCGGCCGGTCCTCAACTGCGGGCGGCACGCCGCCGGGTGGCGCCGAGCGGTGTGATGTCCGTCATGTGAGACGTGACGCGCATCTCTTCGGGGCCCCACGGCCCCTCACGGGTACTAATCTCCGCCGGAGAGCATGTGGAGAACCGAGAAGAATGGGGTGCGGAACGTGGCCAGGAAGCTCGCCGTCATCGGCGCCGGACTCATGGGGTCCGGTATCGCGCAGGTCTCCGCCCAGGCGGGCTGGGACGTCGTCCTGCGTGATGTCACCGACGAGGCCCTGGCCCGCGGACGCGCAGGCATCGAGGCCAGCTACGGCAAGTTCGTCGCCAAGGGCAAGCTGGAGGCGGCCGACGCGGAGGCCTCGCTCGCCCGGATCACCACGACCACCGACCTCGACGCCGTGGCCGACGCGGACGTCGTCGTCGAGGCCGTCTTCGAGAAGCTGGAGGTCAAGCACGACATCTTCCGCACGCTCGACACCATCGTGCGGGAGGACGCGGTCCTCGCCTCCAACACCTCCGCCATCCCGATCACCAAGATCGCCGCGGTGACCGGGCGCCCGGAGCGGGTCGTCGGCGTGCACTTCTTCTCGCCGGTCCCGATGATGCAGCTCTGCGAGCTGGTCCGCGGCTACAAGACGAGCGACGAAACCCTGGCCACGGCACGGGAGTTCGCCGAGTCGGTCGGCAAGACCTGCATCGTCGTCAACCGGGACGTCGCAGGCTTCGTCACCACCCGGCTGATCTCCGCGCTGGTCGTCGAGGCGGCGAAGCTGTACGAGTCGGGCGTCGCCTCGGCCGAGGACATCGACACCGCCTGCAAGCTGGGCTTCGGCCACGCCATGGGGCCGCTGGCCACGGCCGACATGACCGGCGTCGACATCCTGCTGCACGCCACCGGCAACATCTACACCGAGTCCCAGGACGAGAAGTTCGCCGCCCCGGAGCTGATGCGCCGGATGGTCGACGCAGGTGACATCGGGCGCAAGAGCGGGCAGGGCTTCTACACCTACTGATCACGAACGGGGCCTCCGGAGGCCTGATACGCCGTCAGTCAGACCCGGGGGCCCCGGGATCCGGTGCCGCACGCGCCCGGATCCGACGGGGAGCCGCCGGACCCGCTTCACTCTTCGGGGTGAATTCGGTACCGGTTCGCTTACAGACGGCAACTTACCTGTCGCTGCGGCAGTCAGTTGTGGCAGAGACAGAAGGCGACAAGACAGGCAGACGGACCCAGCCGAAGAGCACTTCCGGGGAGCGCATATGCATATCAGGGGCGACCACGCCGAGCTGGTCGTCGGGGGCCGCCTCGACGTCCGAAGCGCGGCGGACGCCCGTACGGTCCTGCACTCGGCCGTCGACGACGGGGCCGGCGATCTCGTCCTGAACCTCACCGAGCTCGACTCCTGGGACGCCACCGGGCTCGGCGTCATCATGGGCGCACACCGCAGAGCCGGCCGGGCCGGCCGGCGGCTGGTGCTGCGCGGGGTCCCGCCGCAGATGCAGCGCCTGCTCGTGGCGACGCGGCTGCACCGGATCCTTGCCATCGAGGGCGGACTCGCCGTGGACTCGCTGCCCCGCGTCTGAGGCGCGGCGCGGAGACCCGCGGCCGGCCTGAGCCGGTGGCCGCGCCCGGGTCCCCGGTCCACCGGTGCGGACGTCCCCCTCCCGAGGGGTGATACGCGCACAATCCTCACGAGAACGTGATGTCCGGGGCGGTCCGGCCCCCCGCCGAGTCGTAGATACTGTGCGAAGGTTTAGGGTTCGGCCGTCTGCCGATCGACGGGAACCCACTGGCGGACACCGGACCGGAAGCGACAGCGGGGCGTGTGAGGCCGGAAGGGGCAACAGCGCGCTGCGCGTCTGGGGGACTTGGACGATGGACCCGACCAACCGTGGACCGGAAGAGAACGGCGACGGCCACTCCGGTGACGACGGGGCGCGGCGACGGCAGTCCCGTGACCCGCTGACACCCGACTTCGGGCACCCCGCGCCGCAGCAGGCGCGGACGGTGCAGCTGATATCGGGCGACTTCCTGCTCACCGTCAACCCGGTCGACGGCAGCGAGATCGAGCCGTGCAGGCCGGGCGAACAGCCCGACGCGCCCGTCCGGCACACCGCCGCCCGGCGCGTGGAGCGCGAGCGTGCCGCAGCGCCGCCGGTCCCGCCGGGGCCGCCCGCGCCGCAGACGCCCCTGCTGGAACGCCGGGACGAGCGCGACCGGCTGCAACGCCTGCTGGCCCGGGGGCGCTCGGTGTGCCTCACCGGACCCGCCGGATCCGGCCGCACGGCCCTGCTGGACGCGGTGGCCGCCGACTGCGCGGCCCTGGCCCCCGACGGCGTCGTGCGCCTCTCCGGACACAGGCGGACCGTCACGGACCTGCTGTACGGGCTGTTCGACGCCGTCTTCCGCGCCCCGCTGCACCGCCCCGACCGTGAACGACTCCTCGCGCTCCTCCACGGCGTCGGCGCCGTCGTCGTCGTCGACGACCTGGAGCTGGGCGGCGCCCCGCTCCAGGAGCTGCTGGACGCCACCCCCGAATGCGCGTTCCTGTTCGCCACGACCCCCGACGTGCCGTCCCCCGCGGCCGAGGCGAACCTCGAAGAGGTCTTCCTCACCGGTCTCGGCCGCAGCGCCTCCATCGAGCTCATGGAACACGTCGTGGAACGCCCGCTCACCGACGAGGAGGCGAACTGGGCGGGAGACCTCTGGTTCGAGTCCGAGGGGCTGCCGCTGCGCTTCGTCCAGGCGGGCGCCCTGCTGCGGCAGCGCGACGACCTGCGCGCCGGCCGGGACGCGTCCTCCGACGGCGCCGGCGGCGACGGTGACGCGGACGAACCGGACGACGCGCCCTTCGGCCGGACCGGGCGCACCCTCCCGCTGCCCAGCCTCGGCGAGGGAGCGGCGCCCGCCGCCCTGCTCGCCTCACGGCTGAGCGAGGCCGCCCGCGCCACCCTGGGCTTCGCCGTCGCGCTCGGCGGCGAGGTGCCGCACCAGGCCCATCTGCCGGCGCTCGTGGGCGACACCCACGCCGACGCCGCGCTGGGCGAACTCGCCCTGTGCGGCCTGCTCTCCCCGGCGGGATCCCGCTACCGGCTGGCCGCCGGGGTCCTGAACCAGCTGGAGGCGAGCGGCTACGGCGAGGACGCCGACAGCCACGCCCGCAGCGCCGCCCAGCACTACGCCTGGTGGGCGGGACACCCCTCGGTCACCCCGGAACGCGCGATCGCCGAATCGGACGCCCTCCTCGCCTCGATGGCCCGCCTCGTCCCGGGGGAGGCCCCCGGACAGGCCAGTGTGGCCGTCCTGCTGGCCCGCAGCGCCGCCCCCGCGTTCGCCGCGGGGATGCAGTGGGGCGCCTGGGAGAAGGCCCTCCGAGCGGGCCAGGAGGCCGCCCGGATCGCCGGCGAGGTCGCCGAGGAGGCGTACTTCCACCACGAGCTGGGGATCCTCGCCCTCTGCACCGGCCATCTGGACCGGGCCCGCGCAGAGCTGGAGACGTCGGTCGGCATGCGCGGCGCCCTCGCCGACAAGCCCGGCGCGGTGGTCGGGCGCCGGGCGCTCGCCCTCGTCGCGGACCGTTCGGGCGAACCCGTGCTCAGCACCCTCGCGGCCGACGAGGTGCCGATGGTGCCGCACCACGACGAGCGGGCCACACCGCCCCGCGGCACCCCGGCGGTGAAGCCGCTCTTCCCCCGGCTGACCGACACCTCGGCGACCGTGATCGCCCCGCACGGACCGCCGCCCGGCCCGCCCGCCGGGCGCGGCGGAATCCTCGGCGGCGCCCGGCGCAACCTGGTCGCGGTCGGCGCGGGAGCGCTGCTGGCGGCCGTGCTCGGCACGGTCGTGACCCTGGGGGCCACCTCCGGGAACGAGGACCCCGAAGGACGGAACTCCACGACCGAGCAGTCCGTGAACGAGGACGACGGCGAGGCCGGCCCCTCCGCGGACGACCCGGTCGACGGCCCGGCCACCGAGGGCGGCACGACCGGCGGCGCGCCCGCTCCCAGCGCATCGGACCGGTCCACCCCGTCCGCCGGCACGTCCCCGTCGCCGGGGACGTCCGAGCCCGGGGCGAGCCCGACCTCGGAGTCTCCGTCCGGCGACAGCCCCAGCAGCGGGCCGACCACCAAGGACCCGTCGCCGACGAGCGGTCCGCCGAAGCCGACGACCACCCCGCCCCCCACGGAACCGACGCCCACGGACCCCACCACCGACCCGACACCGCCGGACCCGACCTCCCCGGACCCCACCACGGAGCCGGAGACCTCCAACTCGGCGAGCGGACCGGCCGAGTCGGCCACCGCATCGGCGACCGTCGACGCGCCCGGCGGGGAGACCTCCGGCACCACGCCGACCGCCTGAGAGAGCGAAAACCCCCCGGCGGCCCGGAGATCCGGGCCGCCGGGGGGCAGCTGCCGTACGCGGAGCACCGGGGGAGGCCCCCGCACCCGCCCCGGGTCAGAACAGCCGCAGCTTGTCGTCCTCGATGCCGCGCATCGCGTCGTAGTCGAGGACCAGACACCCGATCCCGCGGTCCGTCGCCAGCACCCGCGCCTGCGGCTTGATCTCCTGCGCCGCGAACACCCCCCGCACCGGGGCCAGATGCGGATCGCGGTTGAGCAGCTCCAGATAACGGGTCAGCTGTTCCACCCCGTCGATGTCGCCCCGCCGCTTCAGCTCCACGGCCACCGTCGCGCCGTCCGCGTCCCGGCACAGGATGTCGACCGGGCCGATCGCCGTCGGGTACTCGCGGCGGATGAGGGTGTAGCCCTCGCCCATCGTCTCGATGCGGTCGGCGAGCAGCTCCTGGAGGTGCGCCTCCACCCCGTCCTTGATGAGCCCCGGGTCGACACCCAGCTCGTGGGACGAGTCGTGGAGGACCTCCTCCATCGTGATGATCAGTTTCTCGCCCGCTTTGTTCACCACGGTCCAGACGCCCTCGCTGTCGTCGGCGCCCTCCTTCAGGGTGCACGGAGGGGACATCCAGTTGAGAGGTTTGTACGCCCGGTCGTCGGCGTGGATCGAGACGCTGCCGTCCGCCTTCACCAGGATCAGACGGGGGGCGGAGGGCAGGTGGGCAGTGAGCCGGCCCGCGTAGTCGACGGAGCAACGGGCGATGACGAGACGCATGGTCGGCAACGCTACTCGACGACCGGTGGTCCACGCGATTCCCGCACCCGCCCCGGCACCCCCCTGACGGACGCCGATCGGGCTTGCCCCTCTTTGCGACCGTTCGTTGGTGGCCGGTTGTGGTCCCAATCTCCTGGTGCGGCCCGGACTGCGCCCTTACCGTGTAAGCAGGAGGTCGCCGTCTGTGTACGCAGCGTCGCCGCCCCGCCCTGCCCGTAAGACCCCGGTCACCCGTCGGGGTCGCGAGAGGAGAACCCATGTCGCTCGACGTCTCACCGGCGCTGTTGGAACAGGCCGAGCGAGGCGAGGTCGACGAAGCCGACTTCGTCGACTGCGTCCGGACCTCCCTGCCCTTCGCATGGGAGATGATCAGCTCTCTGGTGGCACAGCTGAAGGTCGACGGCGGAGAGTTCGCCGACAACCAGACGCCGCCGCCGGACGAGCAGGCACGTGGTCAGCTGCTGCGCGCGCTCGCGAGTGATGCGATACGCGGCGCACTGCAGCGGCACTTCGGAGTGCGCCTCGCATTCCAGAACTGCCACCGCGTCGCGGTGTTCCCGCTGGACGCCTCGGTCGACGAGCGCCTTGCCCGATTCACCTCGGTGAGGGGCCAGTTGCTCAACCAGTCGCCCGAACTACGGGACTGCTGAACGCTTCTGCTGCCGCTTCGGGCCGCGGGAGGTGCAACTGGCTCCGGAGCGGCAGCTCCCGTACCACCGCACCACCAGGACGACCAGCGTGAACGGGTCACTTCAGCAACGGCAGCACTTCCGTGCCCAGCCGCTGCACATTCGTCTCCGTCGCCGCGAGATCGCCCGAGCCCTCCACCATGAGGGCGAAGCGGGTGATGCCCGTGCGCTCCGCCGTGGCCGCCAGCCGGTCCGCGGCGAAACGGGGCGGGCCCACCGGATGCATCCCGCACAGGAACTCCGTGTACGCGACGGGGTCGCGCATCACCCGATGGCGGCCGTCGACCGTCACATGGGCGCCGAGCCCCTGCCTCAGCCACCCCGGCATCGCCTTCACGAGCGTCTCCACGGCGTCGGCGGGACGGTCGGCGATCTCGGCCACCCCTGCGGACACATGTGCTACCCGCTCCACGACCTCCGCCGGCTGGCCGGCCTCACGGGCGGCCGAACGCCACAGCGCGACCATGCCGGCCTTCTCCTCGTCGCCGCAATGCATCCCCAGGAGCATCGGCAAACCCTTCTCGGCGGCGAGTTTCACGCTTTTCGGCGAGGTGCACGCGACGACCACCTCGGGCCCCGGCGGGCCGTCCCCGAGGAGCTCGTCTGCCCGGGGGACCACCGCGACCTCGCGGAAGCCGTACCGCTCCCCGCCGCCCGCCACCCGCGGCGAGGCCAGCCACTCCAGCAGCAGGTCCAACGCCTCGGGGAAGCCCGTCTCGTACGCGTCGAGACCGCCGCCGAACACCTCCAGATCGACCCACGGGCCGCCGCGCCCGACCCCGAGGGAGAACCGTCCGCCGCTGGTCAGGTGCAGCAGGGCGGCCTGTTCGCCGAGCATCACCGGGTGCTGGTTGGGCAGGACGCTCACCGCCGTGCCCACCCGGATCCTGCGGGTGCGGCCGAGCAGCAGGGCGGCCAGCGTCGTGGCCGAGGGACACACCCCGTACGGCACGAAGTGGTGCTCCGCCAGCCAGACGGAGTCGAGTCCCGACTCCTCCGCGACCTCGGCGGACCGGACGGCCCGGTGCAGGGCCTCGCCCTGTCCCTGGCCCGGGAACTGGGCCGCCAGTACGAATGTTCCTACGCGCATCGCCTACTGCCTCCTTACGGCTGACGCGGCTTCCCCCTACCGGCAACAACGTCTGACACGTGCCAAAGGCACGGTCCACGGCGAAGTTGTTGCGATTTTCCGGTAACCCACCCGCCCCTCCAGTGCTCACCGGCCCCGCACGCCCCTCTGTCCACAGCCGATGCCTCTAGGCTGGACGGGACGTTATGCCCGTTCCGGCCCCGTGAGGTGTCCCGTGTCCCCGCGCCGCAACCGCCCCCGAGGCGGCGAGAGTCCCACCGGCAACGCAGCGGGTGCGGGTGAACGGTACGGCGGGGGCGGCCTCACCGAGAGCTGGCAGGGCGAGGAGTGGTCGGTGCGCCCGGTGAGCGGCGCGAGCGCCGCGGGCAAGCGCTACCGCTGCCCCGGCTGCGACCAGGAGATCCCGTCCGGGGTCCCGCACCTCGTCGCCTGGTCCGAGTACGGCGGGGTCGACGACCGCAGGCACTGGCACAAGGCCTGCTGGAACGCGAAGGACCGCCGCACCACCCGGGTGCAGCGGTCCAGGAACGCCCCGCGCCACTGAGCGGGACGCCGTCGCGTCAGACGTCCCGGCCGTTCAGCGCCGCGAAGGCGCCGGCCATGGCCACCGCCGTCACGCCGACGACGATCCACAGCGGATCCCAGCCCGACGGACCCGACGCCGCGACCGACACGTTGTACATCGCGCCGATCTGGTTGGGGATGGAGTACTCGAACAGCGCCTTCCGCACCGAGGCCAGGGACGGCGAGAACATGAACATCGCCAGGACCAGCGGGAGCAGCACCACCGCGATCATGATCGTGATGGCCCCCGCCGAGTGCCGGACGATCGCTCCGACGGCGAGCGACAGCAGCCCGAGGGTGGCGACGTAGAGCCCGATCCCCACCGTGGAGCGCAGCCAGAACCCGGTGTCGGGGGTGGCGCCGTCCAGCATGGCCGTCTGGAGCACGCCGACGATCCCGGTGGTCACCGTGGTGATCGTGAAGGTGAGCAGGAAGAAGACGACCGACTTCGCGACCAGGATCCGCGCCCGGCTGGGGCAGGCGGTCAGCGTCGTACGGATCATGCCGGTGCTGTACTCCGACGCGATGGTCAGCACTCCGAGAGTGATCACACAGATCGAGCCGAGCAGCACACCGAAGAAGCCGAGCGTGAGCACGGGGGTGTCGTCCATGGGGGCGTCCGACAGGCTCACCACGAGCGCGGTGAGCAGCCCGATGCCGATCAGCAGCACGATCATCACGCCGAGGGTCCACATCGTGGAGCGCACCGAGCGGATCTTCGTCCACTCGGACGCGATCGCGTCACCGAGACCCGGGGTCCGCACGGGGATCGGCGAGGAGTAGAGGCCGGCGGTACCGCCCGGGCCCGCCGGCTGCTGCTCGGGGGCCTGGTGCGCCTGCGGCGGAGGCATCGTCATCGGGGGTCCTCGTCGGTGGTGGGCGCGGGCTGCTCCGCGGCGGGTGCGGGTGCCGGTGCGGCGTACGGGTTCTGTCCCGGGGGCGGCGGGGCGTACCAGCCCTGCTGCGGGACCTCCGGCGGGGGCTGCTGCGCCGGGTAGGGCTGTCCGGGACCGGGGTGGCCGTAGGGGGGCGGCGGGGGCTGCAGGCCCTCCTTGGCGTCCTCCGTCGAGCGGTAGTCCACGGCGCCCTGCGTCATCCGCATGTACGCCTCCTCCAGCGAGGCCTGGTGCGGGGAGAGCTCCCACAGCCGGACGTCCGCCCCGTGGGCCAGCTCGCTGATCCGGGGCAGCGGGAGACCGGTGACCCGCAGCGCGCCGTCCGGCTCCGGCATGACCCGGCCGCCCGCCTCGGTGAGCGAGGCCGTCAGCTTCTCCCGGTGCTCCGGCGGACCGTCCGGGACGCGGACCCGGGCGAAGTCGGCGGAGTTCGCCGAGATGAAGTCGCTGACGCTCATGTCGGAGAGGAGCCGGCCGCGGCCGATCACGATCAGGTGGTCGGCGGTGAGGGCCATCTCGCTCATCAGATGGCTGGACACGAAGACCGTGCGGCCCTCCGAGGCGAGCCGCTTCATCAGGTTCCTGACCCAGAGGATGCCCTCCGGGTCCAGCCCGTTGACCGGCTCGTCGAAGAGCAGCACCTGCGGGTCGCCCAGCAGCGCCGCCGCGATCCCGAGCCGCTGGCCCATGCCCAGCGAGAAGCCGCGGGAGCGCTTCTTCGCCACGTCCTGCAGGCCGACGACGCCGAGGACCTCGTCCACCCGCGCCGCCGGGATGCCCGCCAGCTGGGCCAGGCTCAGCAGGTGGTTGCGCGCGCTGCGCCCGCCGTGCACGGCTTTGGCGTCGAGCAGCGCGCCCACCTGGCGCGGGGCGTTGGGCAGACTGCGGAAGGCGTGCCCGCCGATCGTCACGTGCCCGGACGTCGGCCGGTCCAGGCCCAGCATCATGCGCATGGTGGTGGACTTGCCCGACCCGTTGGGACCGAGGAACCCCGTCACGGCCCCGGGCCGCACCTGGAAGGAAAGGTCGTACACGGCCGTCTTCGCGCCGTAGCGCTTGGTCAGGCCGACTGCCTCGATCATTCTGCAGCCCCATCGGCTTGTCCGTCGTCGGGGCCCAGGCCTCCTGCCGCGCGCCCCCGTCAAGAGTTAGGAGGATAACCAGCCGCGGGCGGTTCCGGCCAAGTCGTCGCGCGGAGCGCCGGCGCCCCCGGCGCCGCTCAGGCGTCCCGCTTCCGCAGCACGAGGTAGCCGCCGATCAGTGCCGCCACCACCCACAGCGCCATGATCCCGAGCCCGGCCCACGGCCCGTACGGCGCCGGGTCGCTGTTCATCGCGTCCGGCACCACCTGCATGATCTTGGAGCCCGCCCGGTCGGGGAAGTACCGGGCCACGTTCTTGGCCACCGGGACCGCGGACAGGATCTGCGAGACGAGGAAGAAGAACGGCATCAGGATGCCCAGGGACAGCATGGAGCTGCGCAGCATCGTGGCCACGCCCATCGAGAAGACCGCGATCAGGCCCATGTAGATGCCGCCGCCGACGACCGCGCGCAGCACGTTGTCCGCGCCGAGGTCCGTGCCGCGGTCCCCGAGCAGGGCCTGGCTCAGGAAGAAGGTCACGAAGCTGGTGGCCAGGCCGACGACCAGGGCCAGGACCCCGGCGACCGCGATCTTGCTGAAGAGGAACGTCCCGCGCCCGGGGACGGCCGCCAGCGAGGTGCGGATCATGCCCGAGCTGTACTCGGTGCCCACCACGAGGACTCCGAAGACGACCATCGCCAGCTGCCCGAGGACCATCCCGGAGAAGCTCACGAACGTCGGGTCGAAGGTGGCCCGCTCGGCGGCGGAGAGGTCGTCGAACTGGCTGTTCAGCAGCGCGCTCAGAGCCGCACCCATGGCGACGGTCACGAGGAAGGCGCTGATCAGCGTCCAGGTCGTCGAGGAGACCGTACGGATCTTGGTCCACTCGGAATTCAGGACCGCGGGTACCGATGCCATCGCTGTCACACCCCCGTCGTACGGTCGCCGGCCGTGTCGCCGGGCTGCTGCTGGTCCCACTGCTCGCCCCACTGCGGGCCCGCCGGGGGCGGCGGGGCGCCGGTGCGGTCGGAATGGGCGTGGTACTCCACGGATCCCGCCGTCATCTGCATGAAGGCCTCCTCCAGGGAGGCCCGCTGGGCGCTGAGCTCGTGCAGCACGATCCCGTGCCGTCCGGCCAGCTCCCCGAGCCGCTCCGGGGCCTCGCCGTCGATCTCCAGGGTCCCGTTGCCCGCCTCGACCGCGACGACGCCCTCCGCGTGCAGCAGGTCGCGCAGCCGCTCGTGCTCGGGGGAGCGCAGCCGCACGAAGCTCCGCGAGTTCTCCCGGATGAAGTCGGCCATCGAGGTGTCCGCGAGCAGCCTGCCCTGGCCGATCACGATCAGGTGGTCCGCGGTCAGCGCCATCTCGCTCATCAGGTGCGAGGAGACGAAGATCGTCCGGCCTTCCGCCGCGAGGGTCTTCATCAGGTTCCTGATCCAGTGGATCCCCTCCGGATCCAGTCCGTTGACGGGCTCGTCGAACATCAGGATCTCGGGGTCGCCGAGGAGCGCCGCCGCGATGCCCAGCCGCTGGCCCATGCCGAGGGAGAAGCCCTTGGACTTCTTCCGCGCCACGGCGCTCAGGCCGACCGTGTCCAGCACCTGTGTGACCCGGTCGGCCGGGATGTTGTTGCTCTGGGCGAGGCACAGGAGGTTGTTGTACGCGCTGCGCCCGCCGTGCATCGACTTGGCGTCCAGCAGGGCCCCGATGTGCTTGAGGGGCTCGTGGAGCCGGCGGTAGGGCCGGCCGTCGATCCGCACCGTGCCGCTGGTCGGGTTGTCGAGGTCGAGCATCATCCGCATGGTCGTGGACTTGCCCGCCCCGTTCGGGCCGAGGAATCCCGTGACCATCCCCGGTCTGACCCGGCATGACAGGTGGTCGACGGCAATCTTGTTGCCGAAGCGTTTGGTGAGGCCGTCGAGCTCGATCATGGGCTCACGCTAGAACGGCCGCGCGCCCGGCGCCACCACACGGGCGGAACCGGGCGCGCAAGGGGTACAGCTGCTGTAGGCGCTGTCGCTCTCGCTCAGCGGGTCTGCTGGGCGGGGACCCCGCGGGTGGCGGACTCGTCCTCCACCGGGGCACCGGCGGCGGCGACCGCGGCACCCGTCAGCGTCGCCAGCATCTCGCGGACGTTGGTGAGCTGGGCGTTGATCGAGTCGCGGCGGTTGGTGAGCGCCGCCAGCTCGCGCTCCGACTCGCTGCGGATCCGGTCGGCCTTGGCGTTCGCGTCGGCCACGATGTCCTCGGCCTGGCGCTGCGCGGTCTCCACCGTCTGGCGGGCCCGGCGCTCGGCGTCCGTGCGGAGCTTCTCGGCCTCCAGGCGGAGCTGCTCGGCGCGGTGCTCGATCTCGGCGAGGCGCTTCTCGGCCTTGGCCTGACGGGACGCGAGGTCGCGCTCCGACTGCTCGCGGCGCTTGGCGAGGTTCGTCTCGAAGTCCGCGGCGGCCTGGGCGGCCTTGGCGCGGGTCTCCTCGAAGAGGGCGTCCGCCTCCTCGCGCTTCTGCTGGGCGTCCTTCTGGGCGTCGGAGCGGAGCGTGGTCGCTTCGCCCTTGGCCTTCTCGACGATGCGGACGCCCTCGTCCTCGGCCTTCGCCTTGCGCTCCGCGGCGAAGGTCTCCGCGTCGTTGCGCACCTGCTGGGCGGCCGACTCGGCCAGCTCGCGGTGCTGCTCGGCGGCGCGGCGGGCCTCCTCGCGGAGGTCCTTCGCCTCCTCCTCGGCGAGGCGGAGGATCTTCTCGACGCGGGCGCCGAGCCCGGCGTACGACGGCTCGGCGTCGTTGACCTGGGCCTGGGCGTTCTGCGTCTCGAGGTGGAGCTCCTCGATGCGCTTTTCCAGAGAGGTGATGCGGGCGAGCGCGCTGTCACGGTCGGCGACGAGTTTGTTGATGCGGTCGTCCACCTGACCGCGGTCGTATCCACGTCGCACGAGCTCGAAGCCGAAGGGGGAGGAAGGGTCGCTCATGGGGTTCCTGTCGAATGAGACCGGTGAGGTGTTAGAGGGAATCCTAGGGGCCGGAGCGGCGTGTCAACGTGAAGATGCCGCTTTGATATGGAGAATGACACCCCTTTTGAGTGGCTGACCCCCGGAGCGCTTGTGATCCGAAGGGTTGAATGTTCATGGCGAAACTCATGGGGCGCTACCCGTCCGACGCCTTGCCGCCCGATCTGGTACCGGCCGCCGCACCGGCCTTGACGCTCGCGGCACCGCCGCCCGACGCCTTGCCCGCCCCGCCCGGAGCCTCGAAAGATTCCAACGCTTCGAGGACGTCCTGGACACGGGAGATCTCCGTATTGATGTCCTCGCGCCTGCGGACCAGCAGGTCCAGCTCCTTGCGTCCCTCGTCGACCGTCTGCTTCGCCTCGGCCTCCGCGTCGGCGCGCAACTTCTCGGCGACCCGGGTCAGTTCGGCCTTCTTGGTCTCGGCCTCCTTGAGGAGCGACTCGGCGCGCTTCACGGCGGCGATACGGACCTTGCTCGCCTCCGAATTCGCTTCCGCCAGCAGCTCCTTGGCCTTGGCCTCGGCCTCCGCGCGCTGTTCCGTCGCGGCCTTCATCAGCTTGTCGACGCGCTCGCCCGCCGTCTTCATCTGCTCGGAGGTCTCGCGCCGGGCGCGCTCGTGCAGGGCCTCGATCTCGCCCTCGATACGGGTCCTGAGCTCCTCCGCCCGCTCCCGGTTGGCGGTGGCGTCCCGGCGGGCGCCGACGAGCAGCTCGTCCGCGTCCGTACGGGCCCGCTCCACCAGGGAGTTGCCCTCGACGGTGGCCTCGGAGGTGATCCGGACGGCCTCGTTGCGCGCGGCGCCGACCATCCGGTCGGCCTGCTCCTCCGCCTCGGTGGCGGCGCGCAGCGCTTCCTCCCGGGCCTTCTCGACGAGCTGGTCGGCCTGTTCGGCGGCGTCCGCACGACGCTTCGCCGCGGCCTTCCGCGCCTCGTCCAGCAGCCGGTCCGCCTCCTCGCGGGCCTCCGTGCGCAGTTGCTCCGCGGCGGACTCCGCGTCGGCCCGCAGCCGCTCCGACTCCTCGCGGGTGCGTGCCGCGTGCTCCTGCGCCGAACCGACGGTCTGCGCCGCCTCCGCCCGCAGCCGCTCCGCCTCGTCGGACGCCTCGCCGACGAAGCGCTCGGACTGCTCGGCGGCCTCGGTGCGGACCCGCTCGCTCTCGGTCGTCGCCTCCGCCATGAGCCGGTCGGCCTGGGTCGCGGCCTCGGACCGGATGCGGTTGGCGTCCTCCCGGGCCTCGGCACGGGCACGCGAGGCGTCCTGCTCGGCCGACGCGAGGGCGTCGGAGGCCTCCGTACGGACCCGCTGGCTGTACTCGGAGCTGTCCGAGCGCACCTTCTCCGACTCGGTGATGGCCTCGGACACGGTCCGCTCGGCCAGGGCCTTCGCGGCCTCCGACTCCTCGTGCGCGACCCGGCGGACGCGGTTGGCGTCCTCGGTGGCCCGCTCGCGCTCGGCGTAGGCGTCGGACCTGACCCGGTCCGCCTCCTCCTGGGCCTCGGTCCGCGTCCGTTCCGCCGCTTCCTCGGCGGCCGACCGCAGCCCGGTGATCTCCTCCTCGGCCTGCTCCTGCAGTCCGGAGACGGAGTCCCGCACCTGCTGGGCGCTCTGCTCGGCGGCGGAGACCAGCTCGGCGGCCCGGCTCTCGGCCTCCTCGACCAGCCGGGTGGCCTCGGCCTGCGCCTCCTCGACGCGCTTGCGGGCCGAGGCGAGGAGCTCCTCGCTCTGCTCGCGGGCCCGCTCGCGCTCCTGCTCCGCCTCCGCGCGGGCGGAGTCGAGCGCCTCCTCGGCGGAGCGCCGCCTGCGGTTGGCCTCCTCCTGCGCGGCGGCCAGTGCCTCGGCGGCCTCCGTGCCGACCCGCTCGGCGGCGGCGGCGGCCTCGGAGCGCACCCGGTCGGCCTTCTCCTGCGCCTCGGTCTTCAGCCGCTCCGCCTCGGCGGCGGCCTCGCTGCGCAGCCGTACGGCCACGGTCTCGCCCTCGGCGCGGGACCGCGCGGCGTCGGCGGCCGCCTCGGTACGCAGCCGCTCCACCTCGGCGGCGGCCTGCTCCTGGAGCGTACGCAGCCGTTCGGCCGCCTCGGCGCGGAGCCGCTCGGACTCCTCGCCCGTCTCCCGGCGGATCCGCTCGGCCTCGGTGCGCGCCTCGCCGAGCGCCTCCTCGGCGGCGGTCACCCGGGACTCGGCCTCGGTGTGCAGCCGGGTCAGCTCCTCGGCCGCCTCGGCCTTGCGGGCCTCGACCCCGCGCTCGGTCTCCTCGCGCAGCTCGCCGGCCGCCTTCTCCGCCGCGGCGGTCAGGGCGGCGGCCTGCTCCTCCGCCTCGGCGCGCAGCTTCTCCGCCTCGGCGCGGCTGCGTTCCAGCCCTTCCTCGGCCTGCTTGCGCAGCGTCGCGGCACGCTCGGCCGCCTCGGCCCTGACCCGCTCGCTCTCGGTGCCCGCGGAGGTCCGCAGCTCCTCGGCGTCGGACTTGGCCTCGGTGAGCAGCTCCTCGGCGGTGCGGGCACCCTCCTCCAGCTGCTGGACGGCCTCGCGGCGGGCCTCGCCCCGGATCCGCTCGCCCTCGGCCACGGCCTCGGAGCGGAGCTGCTCGGCCTCGCCGCGGAGCCGGCGCGCCTCCTCCTGCAGCTCGACGGTCTTGGCCCGGTACTCCTTGGTGTCGTCCTTGGCCGCGCCCTTGAGCTGGTCGGCCTGCTCGGCGGCCTCGCCGCGCAGCCGGTCGGCCTCGGCCTCGGCCTCACGGCGGATCCGGTCGGCCTCCTCGCCGGCCGCCCTGGTGGTCGACCTGGCGTCCTCGGAGGCCTTGGTCAGGACCTCCTCGGCGCTCCGGGCCGCCTTCGCGAGCTGTGCGGCGGCGTCCTCGGCGGCCACGGTGCGGGCCTTCTCGGCGGCCTCGGCGACCACCCGCTCGGCCTCCGCGCGGGCGTCGACGAGGGCCTGCTCGGCCTCTTCCTTGAGCGTCTCGGACTGCTTGGTGGCCTCGCCCACCAGCCGGGCGATCTCGGACTTGGCCGTACGGGTGCGCTGCTCGTTCTGCGACTCCGCGGCGCTCAGCCGCTTGGCCGCGGCCTCCTTCGCCTCCGCGAGGACCTTCTCGGCCTCCAGCCGGGCCTCGCGCAGCCGGGTCTCGGCCTCCTGGGCGCGCTGTTCGGCGGTGCGGTTCAGCTCCGCGGTCTGCTGCCGCGTCTGCTGGGTCTCGGCGGTGGCCGTCGCGCGGAGCCGCTCGGCGTGACCGGTGGCCTCCTGCGCCTGCGAGGAGGCGGCCTCCAGCAGCCGCTCGGCGTCCCTGCGGGCCCGCAGCAGCGTGGCCTCCGCCTCGCCGCGGGCCGACTCCGCCTCGGAGCCGAGCCGCTGGCGGGTCTCGTCGGCGAGCCGGGCCGCCTCGGAGCGGGCGGCGGACAGCGACTGCTCGGCCTCCGTGCGCGACTCGTCCAGCAGACGGCGGGCCTGGGCCTCGGTCCTGGCCCGCAGCTGCTCGGCCCAGGCGACGTTCTCGTTGACGTGCGACTCGACGGTCTGCCGGCGTTCCGCCAGCTCCTGGTCGAGACGCTGGCGCCGCTGGACCGCCTCGGTGTGCAACTCGGCCTGGAGGCGGGCCTGGTGCTCCGCGTGCTCCTGAAGGATCCGCTGCGTCTGCGCCCGGGCCTCGCGCAGCTCGCGCTCGGCGTCCGTGCGCAGCTGGTCCGCCTGGGCCTGGGCGTTGCGGAGCATCTGTTCGGCCTGGTAGCCGATGTCCGCGCCGTCGTGCGCGGGACGGATCGCCAGAGCGCGCCGTGCCTCGTGCAGCTTGGCGCGCAGGACCTCGACCTGGTAACCGAGGTCCTCGGCGTGCTGGACGGCCTTCTCCCGGTCGGTCTTCAGCCGGTCCATCTCGGCTTCGAACCGCGAGAGATGGTCGTCGTCAGCCCGGTGGCTCTGCTGGCTCTCGTAGCCCCGCACTGCGCGGTCCCATCCTTCCCCGAGCTCTCAACTTCTTCCCCGAGCTCTCCACTTGGTTCGAGCAGGGGATGCCCCACTGAGCAGGGGGAGACCCCGGCCCTGGTCGCAATCCTCCGTACGAGGACCGCCCGCCGGCGAGCGGTCCCCCGGGGAATGGTGACAGATCAACGGTGAGGACGCGTCGCGGCCCCGACCCGGCCCCGGCCCGGAACCGCCCACTCTACCGGGCCGGGTATGGGTCGGGTCAGTGCTCCGCGGCCGAGGTGACCAGTTCGGTCAGGACGCCGTGGCAGTCCTTGGGGTGGAGGAAGGTGATCCGGGAGCCCATGGACCCGGTCCTGGGCTCGTCGTACAGCACCCGGACGCCCTTCCCGCGGATGTCCGCGGCCTCCCCGTCGACGTCCGCCGTACCGAAGGCGATGTGGTGCACGCCCTCGCCGTTCTTCGCCAGCCACTTGCCGACGGCCGAGTCCTCCCGGGTCGGCTCCAGCAGCTGGAGGTAGGACGCCCCGCCGTCCGAGGTGCCGTTGATCCTCAGCATGGCCTCCCGGACGCCCTGCTCCTCGTTGACCTCGGTGTGGTGCACCTCGAAGCCGTAGGTCGCGCGGTAGAACTCCACCGTCCTGTCGAGATCGAAACAGGCGATTCCGATGTGGTCGATTCGCGTCAGCATGGGACCAGTGCAGCGCTCCGGCGATGGTTACGCAACGTGCGCGCGATCACACCGACAGCCGGATGACGGGCGCCGTACCGCTCAGTACATTCGGGTAAACCCTCGTTCACCACCGATCCCAAGGGGCCGCGCCCATGTCAGGAACGACCGGAACCACCTCAGTGATCGTCGCGGGCGCCCGTACGCCCATGGGCCGTCTCCTCGGATCCCTGAAGAACTTCTCCGGGGCCGACCTCGGAGGCGTCGCCATCAAGGCGGCGCTGGACCGTGCCGGGATCGGCGGCGACCAGGTCGAGTACGTGATCATGGGCCAGGTGCTCCAGGCCGGGGCCGGGCAGATCCCGGCACGCCAGGCTGCGGTCAAGGCCGGGATCCCGCTGGACGTGCCCGCGCTCACGGTGAACAAGGTGTGCCTGTCGGGTCTCGACGCGATCGCCCTGGCGGACCAGCTGATCCGCGCCGGCGAGTTCGACGTCGTGGTGGCCGGCGGCCAGGAGTCCATGACCAACGCCCCGCACCTGCTGCCGAAGTCCCGCGGGGGATACAAGTACGGCGCGGTCGAGGTGCTCGACTCGATGGCCTACGACGGGCTGACGGACGCCTACGAGAACATCCCGATGGGCGAGTCCACCGAGAAGCACAACACCCGCCTGGGCCTGGGCCGCGCCGAGCAGGACGAGATCGGCGCCCTGTCCCACCAGCGGGCCGCCGCCGCCCGGGAGAACGGTGTCTTCGAGGCCGAGATCACCCCGGTCGAGATCCCGCAGCGCAAGGGCGACCCGGTGCTGTTCGCGCAGGACGAGGGCATCCGCCCCGAGACGACGGCCGAGTCCCTCGGGAAGCTGCGGCCCGCCTTCACCCGGGACGGCACAATCACGGCGGGCACCTCCTCGCAGATCTCCGACGGCGCCGCCGCCGTCGTGGTGATGAGCCGGGCCAAGGCCGAGGAGCTGGGCCTGGAGTGGATCGCCGAGATCGGCGCCCACGGCAACGTCGCCGGCCCGGACAACTCGCTCCAGTCGCAGCCGTCCAACGCCATCCGGCACGCCCTGAAGAAGGAGGGCATCGGCGTCGAGGACCTCGACCTCATCGAGATCAACGAGGCCTTCGCGGCCGTCGCGGTCCAGTCCATGAAGGACCTCGGCGTCACCTCCGACAAGGTCAACGTGAACGGCGGCGCGATCGCGCTCGGCCACCCCATCGGCATGTCCGGCGCCCGGGTGGTCCTCCACCTCGCGCTGGAGCTGCAGCGGCGCGGCGGCGGCACCGGGGCGGCGGCGCTGTGCGGCGGCGGCGGCCAGGGCGACGCGTTGATCATCCGCGTACCGGGCAAGTAGACACCGTACGAGCGAGCGAGGAGGCCGCGTGAAGGTGGACGTCCCCACCCTGGTCGAGCAGGCACGTGAGGGCAGGCCGCGTGCGGTGGCCCGGCTCATCTCCCTGGTGGAGGGGGCCTCACCGCAGCTGCGGGAGGTGATGGCGGCGATGGCACCGCTCGCGGGCCACGCCTACGTCGTCGGCCTGACCGGATCGCCGGGTGTCGGGAAGTCCACCTCGACCTCGGCGCTGGTCTCCGCCTACCGCAAGGCGGGCAGACGGGTCGGGGTCCTCGCCGTCGACCCCTCGTCACCGTTCTCCGGCGGGGCGCTGCTCGGCGACCGGGTCCGGATGTCGGAGCACGCGTCCGACCCGGGCGTCTACATCCGCTCCATGGCCACCCGGGGCCATCTGGGGGGCCTCGCGTGGTCGGCGCCGCAGGCGATCCGGGTGCTGGACGCGGCGGGCTGCGACGTGATCCTCGTGGAGACCGTGGGGGTCGGCCAGTCGGAGGTGGAGATCGCCTCCCAGGCCGACACCTCCGTCGTCCTCCTCGCGCCCGGCATGGGCGACGGGATCCAGGCGGCCAAGGCCGGGATCCTGGAGATCGGCGACGTGTACGTCGTCAACAAGGCCGACCGGGACGGGGCGGACGCCACCGCCCGCGAGCTCAACCACATGCTGGGCCTGGGGGAGACCCGTGCGCCCGGCGACTGGCGGCCGCCGATCGTGAAGACCGTCGCCGCCCGCGGCGAGGGCCTCGACGAGGTGGTCGAGGCCCTGGAGAAGCACCGGGCGTGGATGGAGGAGCACGGCGTCCTGGCCGGACGGCGCACCGCCCGTGCGGCCCGCGAGGTCGAGACGATCGCCGTCACCGCCCTCCGCGAGCGGATCGCCGATCTGCACGGCGACCGCCGGCTGGAGGCGCTCGCGGAACGGATCGTGGCCGGGGTGCTCGACCCGTACGCGGCGGCGGACGAGCTGGTCGCGGGGCTCACCGGCGGAAACTGACGGCCCCCGGGGCGGCCGTCCGGGGGCCCGCCCGGGTCCGCGGACGACCTGCGCCCGCTCCCCGTGCCGCCCGCTCCCGTCTCTTCGGTGCCGCCCCGTTCCTCGTGCCGCCCTGCGCGTGGCTTCCGGCGGCGCGGGGAGATCCCGCGACGCCGTCACTGCCCGCCGCCTGTCCGGACGGGCGGCGGGCGGACAGGCCCACCGGTGGGGACGGCCGGGTCCGGCCCGACCCACCGGCAGGACCGACCGGCCTGACCCACCGGGCGGGCCGGACCGACAGGCTGGACGGGACGGCAGGACCGACCGGCAGGACCGACCGGCAGGACCGACCGGCAGGACCGATCGGACGGCCCGTCCGGACAGCTCGGCCGCGGCTCGGCCCGAGCCGTGCAGGCCGACCGGACAGCTCGGCCCGAGCCGGCCCGGCCGGCTGACGGTCAGTCGTCGGACTCGGCGCGGTCCGCGGTGACCTTGCCGGTCCGCGCGTCCACGTGCAGCTCGTGCCGTTCGCCGTTCCCGCCCGTCACCTCGACCTCCCAGTGCGGCGTCCGCCCGGCGCGGCCGTCGTCCTCGTGGTCGTCGTCCAGGTCCACGGACGTCACCGTGCCCGGCCGTGCGTCGAGGGCCGCCCGGACGGCCGCGTCCAGGGAGACCGCGGCGGAGCGGGCCGCGCGCCCCTCGTGGTCGTCGCCCTCGTCGGTGGTGTCGTCCTTGCGGTCGGACAGCACCTTCCCGTCCGCCGCGTCCACCGTCACCTCGTGCCGGACCCGGTCGGAGCCGTACACGTCGAGCTCCCAGACGGCACGGCCGTCCTCGTCGTCCCGCTCGGCCTCGGTGACGGTGCCCGGGGCGGCCTTCAGCGCGGCGGCGACGGCCTCGTCGAGACCGGCCCGGCCGGCCGTCGCCGGCTTCCCGGCGGCTGCGCCGTCCCCGGCGGAGCGGTCCGCGGACGCCGTCCGGTCGTCCTTCGCGCCCTTCGCGGCGTCGTCGGAGTCGGCGAAGGCGGCGGTCGTGACGAGTCCGCCGCCGACGAGTACGGCCGCGGTGAGGGTGGCGACGGCGATGTTGCGCTTCATGGTGGTTCCTCCCCGATGGGTGGTGTGCTGCGACGGGAACCACCCTGGCCGGGGGAGGCTGAACCCAGCCTGAAGCCACCTGAAGCCGTCTTCAGGCCGGGTTTGCGAAGCTTTCCCCATGCGCCTGTTGATCGTGGAGGACGAGAAGCGTCTCGCCACGTCCCTCGCCCGGGGACTCACCGCCGAGGGCTTCGCCGTCGACGTCGTGCACGACGGCCTGGAGGGCCTGCACCTGGCCGGCCAGGGCGTCCACGACCTCGTGGTCCTCGACATCATGCTGCCCGGGATGAACGGCTACCGGATCTGCGCCGCCCTGCGCGCGGCCGGGCACGAGACGCCGATCCTCATGCTGACCGCGAAGGACGGGGAGTACGACGAGGCGGAGGGCCTCGACACGGGCGCCGACGACTACCTGACCAAGCCGTTCTCGTACGTCGTGCTCGTCGCCCGGATCAGGGCGCTGCTGCGCCGTCGCGGCGGCTCCGCCTCGCCCGTGCTGACCGCCGGAGGGCTGCGGATGGACACCGCCGCCCGCCGGGTCCACCGGGGTCAGGACGAAGTCGTGCTCACGGCCAAGGAGTTCGCCGTGCTGGAGCAGCTCGTGGTGCGGGCCGGCGAGGTGGTCAGCAAGGCGGAGATCCTGGAGCACGTCTGGGACTTCGCGTACGACGGCGACCCGAACATCGTCGAGGTCTACATCAGCACCCTGCGCCGCAAGCTCGGCGCCGCGTCGATCCGCACGGTACGGGGCGCGGGCTACCGGCTGGAGACACCGTGAGGTCCGTACGCGCCAGGGCCGCGCTGGGCGCGACCCTGGTCGTGGCCGTCGCCCTCACGGTCGCCGGGCTGGCGGTCCTCCTGGTGCTGCGGGGCAATCTGACGGACCGGGCCGGTCTGGAGGCCGAGGTGGCCGCGCGCGAGGTGGCCGGGCAGCTGGCCCTGGGGACGGCGTACCCGGAGCTGGAGCTGGGCGACGAGGAGGTCCACCCCGTCCAGGTGACCGACGAGGAGGGGCGGGTGGTGGCCGTCTCCACGGACCTGGAGGCGATCTCGGGGACCCGCACGGCACAGGTCGACCCGGCACCGTCCGCGCCCGTCGCGGAGCCGGGCGACGACCACGGCGGCGACCACGGCGACGACGGCGACGGGGACGACGACGGGAGCGTCCCGGCTCGCGGGGAGCTGTCCTCGGACCAGCCGGACTTCTCCAACGGCACCGCCACCGTGGACGGGGAGACGGCCGACTACCGTTTCGCCGCGGTCGAGTTGACCACGGACCGGGACGTCACCCTGACCGTCCACGCGGGTGCCCCGCTCGCGGCCGAGCAGGAGGCCGTCGACACGGTGCGCAACTCCATGCTGACCGGGCTGCCCGTCATGCTGCTCGTCGTCGCCGGGGTGACCTGGCTGGTCACCCGGCGCGCCCTGCGGCCGGTCGAGGGCATCCGCCGGGAGCTGGCCGCGATCACCGCGTCCGAGGACCTGGCCCGCCGGGTCCCCGAGCCGGACTCCCGGGACGAGGTCGCGCGGCTGGCCCGCACGACCAACGCGACCCTGACCGTGCTGGAGGCCTCGGTCGACCGGCAGCGGCGCTTCGTCGCCGACGCCTCGCACGAGCTGCGCAGTCCGATCGCCTCGCTCCGCACCCAGCTTGAGGTCGGGGCGGCCCACCCGGAGCTGCTGGACGTGCCCGGGGCGGTCGCCGACACCGTACGGCTCCAGGCCCTGGCCGCGGACCTGCTGCTGCTCGCCCGGCTGGACGCGGGGGAGCGGCCGGGGCGCGCGGTCGTCGACCTGGGCGCGCTGGTCCGTGCGGAGGTCTCCCGGCGTGCGGCCGACCGGATCCCGCCCGAAGTGTCCGTGGCGGACCAGGGACGGCTGGAAGTGACCGGATCGCGCGGGCAGTTGGCCCGGGTCGTGGGCAATCTGCTGGACAACGCCGAGCGTCACGCGGAGGCCGCGGTGGCCGTCTCGGTACGGGCCGCCCGGGGCGAGGTGCTCATCGAGGTCACCGACGACGGCGCGGGCGTGCCCGAGGCGGAGCGGGACCGGATCTTCGAGCGCTTCGTCCGGCTGGACGACGCCCGCAGCCGCGACGACGGCGGGGCCGGGCTCGGCCTGGCCATCGCCCGTGACGTGGCCGCCCGGCACGGAGGCATCCTCACGGTGGGCGCGGCGCCGGGCGGCGGCGCGCGGTTCACCCTGCGTCTGCCGGGCCCGTCCGGAACGGGACGGGCGCCGGCGGACGACGGCGGGTGAACGGACGGGCTACGGCTTGCCGCGCCGGCCGCGCAGGTGCTCCGCGATGGGGGTCAGCGCCGCGTGCAGCTCGGAGAGCGCGTCGGGGGAGAGCAGGTCCATGAAGTGCCTGCGCACCGAATCCACATGGTGCGGTGCGACCTTCCGCATCGTCTCCCCGCCGAGCTCCGTGAGGACGGCGAAGAGTCCGCGCCGGTCCGACTCGCAGTGCTCACGCCGCACCAGGCCGGCGCTCTCCATCCGGGTGACCTGGTGCGACAGCCTGCTCTTGGACTGCAGGGTGGCGGCGGCGAGATCGCTCATCCGCATCCGCTGTTCGTCCGACTCGGACAGGTTGACCAGGATCTCGTAGTCGTTCATGGTCAGGCCGAACGGCTGGAGGTCCCTCTCCAGCTGATGCGTCAGCAGCCTGCTGACGTCGAGGTGGGTGCGCCAGGCGCACTGCTCCGTGTCGGTCAGCCAGCGCGTGGCCGTCTCGGTCTTCTCCATATACGGATTCTACCTAAGATGTTGAAAGCCGGACGAATCATGGTCGTGTGAATCCCGGCACGCGTGAGCCCTCCTACGTGCCCCCCCTGGACATCACGCTCCGCAGAGTACCGCTCACCGACCGAAGCGACGCTGGAGGTCCCCCAGCTGGCCGGGCGTGCGGGGTGAGGCGCCGTGTTGACCGGCCCCCGGACCACCGCCCGGCACACCCGGCTCGTGCGGAACGCGGCCGGTCGCCTGTTCGGCCATCAGCACCTCGGTCGACTGGAGCAGCACGGTCCCGGCGCCGACGAACTCGAACTGGTGCTCCTCGCCGGAGGCGCCGCCGAGCCCGGTCAGCGAGCGCAGCCCGCCCAGCACGCCGGTCAGGTAGCCGTGGTCGTAGTGGTGGCACGGTGAGGGGCAGTCCGCCCAGCCCACCAGGGCCTGCGGGTCCACCCGCAGCGGCGGCTCCATGAAGACCACCGGGCCGTTGGACGCGGCGACGAACTTCCCCGTGCCGATCAGGGTCAGGAAGCCCGGCACGATCGACTGCTTGAGCGCCAGGGTGGGCTGGTACGCCAGCAGATTGCCGGACCGGATCGTCAGGTTGCCGTCCTCCAGGTCGAAGGAGTTCACGTCGAAGGCCCGGTCGGCGAGCAGCATCTTGCCGCTGCCCTCGGCGACCACCCAGTCGCTCGCGTGCAGCGGGGAGTGGAAGCTCGTGCGGACCAGCCGCTCGAAGCGGCCGTGCCCGATCCCGTCGAAGGCGATCTGCCCGTAGTAGGCGATCATCTTGCCCTTCTGCAGGAACCACCGGCTCCCGGTGAGCTCCACACAGAAGGTGTACGCGTTGACGTTGTCGTCCGACGGCAGCGTCGTCGGATCGAATACCACCGGCGTGCTCACAGCTTCTCCTCCGACGCCTGGACGTACACCGCTCCGTCGCCGCTGAGCTCCAGCTGGAACGCCTCGCCGGAACCGCGCCCCACCATGTCGCGCCAGCCGAGCGCGGTCGACAGCTTGTTGGTCACGTTCCCGTGGTGGGCGACGTACGCCTGCGGGTCCACGTGCACCGGCCTCCCGGGGGCGATCGGCAGCTCGACGACCCCGCCGTGCGCCATCACGGCCACCGAGCCGTGGCCCTCCAGCGTCGTCGTGAACAGCCCCTGCCCGGTCACCTGGCCGCGGACCATGCCCATCACCCCGCCCTGCGAGCCCATGAACATGGTGCCCTGTCGGAGCGTCCCGTCGAACGCGAGCAGCCGGTCCGCCTCCACGTAGAGGGTGTCGCCCGCCAGGTCGATCACCTGGACGTGGTGGCCCCCGTGGCCGAACATCACCGTGCCGCTGCCTTCGACCGTCATCAGGGGGGTCGCCTCGTCGGCCACCCGCCGGCCGATCATCGACCCCAGGCCGCCCCGCCCGCCCCGGACGTCCGGGGTGAACGACACGTCGCCGCGGTACGCGAGCATCGCGCCGCGCTGGCTGTACACCGTCCGGCCGGGCCCCACCTCGGCCTCGACCATCTTCGAGTTGATCTCACGGAACGGCATCAGACATCGCCCCCGACGGTGTTGCGCTCGCTGGGCTGCACATAGACCAGCCCGTCGCCCTCGAAGCGGATCTGGAAGGACTCCCCGGAGCCCTCGCCCATGAGCGTCCGGAAGTTCACCCCGGACTGGAGGTGCTGCTGGAGCCTGCCCTGATGGGCGATGTAGGCACCCGGGTCGACGTGCAGCGGGTACTGGGGCGTCACCCGCAGCACCACGGCGGAGCCGTCCGACATGATCGCCGCCTGCCCCGTCCCCTCGACGGTCGTGGTGAACAGGCCGTTGCCGCTCGCCCCGCCGCGCAGGCCGGTGAACGAGGTGCCGGTGCGCAGGCCGGCGTCCGTGACCAGCAGATTGCTCGCCTCGACGTACAGGGTGTCACCGTGCAGCGAGACGAGGTTGATCTCGCTCGCCCGGTCGGCGAAATAGCAGGTGCCCTGCCCCTTCACCTCCATCACGTCCATCTGCTCGCCGGTCAGCCGGCGGGTCACCATGCCGCGCAGACCCTCACCGCCGCCCGTCATCTTCTTGAACGCCATCCTGCCGTCGTACGCGACCATCGAGCCGTTCTTCGCCTTGACGGCGTCGCCCGTGAGGTCGACGGCGAGCGTCTTGCTGCCTTGGAGTCGGAACATCGCCACGGTGCGACGTTAGCCGCCGGACGGTCCGGCGGACAGGGCCCGGCGGCCCCTCCCGCGTCCGGACCACCCCGATGTGCGCCGGTACGCGCCGCGGCGGCCGGACCCGGACCCCCCGCTCCCGCGGGCCGGGACCGATGCCACAATGGCTGTGCTTGTGCCTGCGTTCACAAGCCGACACGCCCCTCCCACCGAAGGTGCCCTCGTGGACATCAAGACCGCTTCCGCCCTGCACCGGCTGCGCCTCATCTCGCTTCCCGAGGCGCTGTCCTTCCCGGCGCTGCTCATCTTCGGCTCGCTGCTCATGCGGGTCTCGGACATCGACTTCCTGATGCCGCCCCTCGGAGCGCTGCACGGCATCCTCTTCACGATCTACGTGGTGTTCCTGCTGGACGTGTGGGTCAAGGCGAAGTGGCCGCTCAAGCGTGTCGCCCTGTTCTTCCTGCTCGCGGTCGTGCCCTTCGGCGGCCTCTACGGCGAGAAGCTGCTCAAGAAGTACGAGGCCGACGGCGTCATCGCCGCCCGCGCCCGCGCCGAGGGCACGGTGAACGCATGATCGTCGCCTTCTCCGTCAGCCCGCTGGGTGCCGGCGAGGACGTCGGCGCGTACGTCGCCGACGCCGTCCGCGTCGTCCGCGAGTCCGGGCTGCCCAACCGCACGGACGCCATGTTCACCTCGATCGAGGGGGAGTGGGACGAGGTCATGGACGTGGTCAAGCGTGCCGTCGCCGCCGTCGAGGCCCGCGCGGGCCGCGTCTCCCTGGTGCTCAAGGCCGACATCCGGCCGGGTGTCACCGACGGCCTGACCTCCAAGGTCGAGACGGTGGAACGGCACCTCGCGGGCTGACGCCCCGTCCGCACCCGCCGCCCGCCCGAAGAGCCCCCGGATCCGGGGGCTCTTTCCGTTCGGGCGAAGAAACCCCCTCGGCCGGACCTGCCGGGTCGACAGGGCGCCGCGCCTGCCCTTTGGGTGGGGACACCGGCACATCCGACCATGGGAGGCGTGATGCCGTCGGAGGGTCACGATCGCGACAGCTGTACCGCGGCCCCGCTCGTGGAGCCGTCCACGCGGGGGCACCGGCTGCGGTACCGCCGCCCGGCGCGCACCGCGCGGTACCGGACGGCCGCCGTGCTCCTTGCGGCGGTCCTCCCCGCGGTCGCCGGGGCGCTGCTGCTCCACGTGCTGTGGCCGACGCACTGGGTCCGTGAGGGGGGCGGGTGCAGATGGCTGGTGCTCGCCGACTCGCCGGCCCTGGTCGCCGTCGGCCTGGTCGAGCTGTTCGTGCTGGCCCACGCCGTCGCCGTGGCGTACGCCCTGGCGGTGGCCAGGGACCCGGTCCCGGTGGCGCCGGAGCCCGGCACCGGGCTCGCCCTCCTCGTCGCGTACGTGCCGGGCCGGGACGCCCTCCCCGCGGTGCGGGCCACCCTGGCGGCCGCCGTGCGGGTGCGGCACCCCGGACCGCTGGACGTCTGGCTGCTCGACGAGGGCGACGACCCCGAGGCGCGGATGCTCTGCGCGGAGCTCGGCGTGCACCACTTCACCCGCCGCGGGGTGCCCGAGTGGAACCGCGGGACCGGGCCGCACCGGGCGGGGACCGAGCGCGGGAACGTCAACGCCTGGCTCGCCAAGCACGGCGACGCCTACGACCTCGTCGCGTGCGCCGCGGCCGGCCGGCGTCCCGGGCCGGACGCCCTGGAGCGCAGGACCGGCTGGTTCCGTGACCCGGACGTCGCCTTCGTGGTGGGCCCGCGGAGCTGCGCGGACGGGGCCCCCGGGGCGCCGGGGCCGCTGTCCGGCCCGCTGGTCCAGCGGGCCGGCAACCGCCACGGGGCACCCCTGCTCGACGACGGCGACCCGGTCCTACGGGTGGCCGCCCTGCGTCAGGCCGGCGGCTTCCGGGACTCCGTCACCGGCGCCACGGCCACCGGCTTCGAGATCCACCGGCTGCGCAACCCGCGGACCGGTCGCTACTGGCGCTCCGTACGCGCCGCGGACGCCCGGGGCGACGAAGAGGCCTCGGCCCCCTGGACGGACCCCGCCGCCCGCCGGTCGCGGCGCGCGTACGGGACGCTGCTGCGGCAGTACGGCAAGGCGCTGTTCCGGGTGCCGCCCGGACGGCTCGTCGGCTACACGCTGACGCTCGCCCGGGGCCCGGTGACCGGCGCGATGTGCTTCCTCGGCGCCGTCGGCTGCCTGGCGGCCCTCACCCACGCGCACCAGCGGATCTGGGCGGTCCTCGCCCTGCTGGCCGCCCTCGCCCCGCTCGTGCCGCGGTCCACCGCCCTGCTGCGCGGGCGCGCCGCACGTCCCGCGCCCGGCCGGACCCGCGCCGCCTCCCCCGCCCCGCAGCCGGGCGGCACACCGGCCGCCGCGGGCTCCCCGGCGGGACGGGACTGACCCGTGCGCCCGGGCCGCCGTCCCCGCCGGACGCGGCCGACCGGGCCGGCGGGCCCGCTCAGGCCTCCGGCGCCGACAGTGTGATGCCCAGCGGGGTGCGCGCGTACAGCACCTGGTGCCCGTGGCGCCGCGAGGTGAGCAGACCCGCCGCGCGCAGCACCGACAGGTGCGCCGACACGGAGGACGGGGCGAGAGCGAGCCGGTGTGCCAGGGCGCTCGTGCCTGCCGGCTCGGTGAGGGCGCAGAGCACGTCGGCACGGGCCCGTCCCAGTAGCCGGGCCAGCGAGTCGGGCGTCCGCCCGGCGGGCTCCGTCCACAGGCCCCCGATGCCGCGCGCCGGATAGATCACGGCGGGCTGCCAGGGCGGCTCGTGGCCGCCGACGACCTCCGGCCACACGAAGACGCTGGGCATCAGGACGAGCCCCTGCCCGCCCAGGACGCGGCTGTGGTCGCCCCGGGTGCCGACCACGGTCAGCGTCGAGCCGGACCAGCGGAGCTGCGGACTGATCTCGCCCAGCAGCCCCTCGAAGCCGATCTCCGCCTGCCGCCGCGAGTGGTAGGCGACGTCCGCCTCCAGCAGGGCGCGAAGCCGGGGCCAGTGCGGCTCGACCATCACCCGCCACGCCTGCTCCAGCAGGTCCGCCAGCTCCTGGACGGCCCGCGCCGGGTCGGCCAGCATCCGCCGCCCCGCGGGGGACCGGAGTCCGCCGGGGGTGTCGGCGAGCGCGAGCGCCATGTCGGCGCGGGCGGCCGCCGGGTCCGTCGCCCGCACGGCGGCCAGCTCCTCGGCGAAGGTGGCGAGCGGCCCGAGCGGCGGCGGACAGATGAAGTCCGGGTTGAAGCCGCCCTCGGGCATCAGCAGCCACAGCGGTGTGAGGTCCAGGCCCGCGGCCCCCTCGCCGATCAGACGGAGCCACGGGAGGTGGTAGCCGTGCCGCGACCGGCGGTTCAGCGTCCGCACGGCCTCCTGCGTCTCCCAGAGCGGTGACAGCGCGAAGCGGCAGCGGAGCAGGTCGTTCTCGTCGAAGTGCAGATGGAACGCCACCGACGGCCCCTCTCGAAGATTCGGCCTGGCCCGAAAGTCTACGGGGATCCGCGTTCCTGCCCCAGGCTGCCCGCATGCCGAACGACAGCACCACCCCGGCGGGAACACCCCGTGAAGGCGACGCCGCCGAGGCGCCGCTCCCGGCCTCCTCCCCCTCGCAGGGTCCGCCTCACGCGCCGGGGGCGGTCCCCGGGCCCGGGGGCTACCGGGCCGTGTTCGCCGTGCGGGAGTTCCGGGCGGTCTTCGCCGCGCACCTGCTCTCCCTGCTCGGCGTGGTCGTCAGCGAGCTGGCGCTGACCGTCCTCGTCTACGACCTCACCGGCTCACCCCTGCTGTCGGCCCTCACGTTCGCCCTGGGGTTCCTCCCGTACGTCGTCGGCGGCACGCTCTTCGCCGGGGTCGCCGACCGGTACCCCGCGCGCCGTGTCCTCGTCACCTGCGACCTGGTCTGCGCGGGCTGCGTCGCCGTGATGGTGCTCCCCGGCACCCCCGTCGGCGTGCTCCTCGCCCTGCGCTGCGCCGTGGCGGCGGTCGCCCCGGTCTTCACCGGGACGCGGACGGCCGCCCTCACCGACATCCTCGGCGAGGGCGACCTCTACGTGCTCGGGCGCTCACTGCTGCGCCTCGTCTCGCAGAGCGCCATGCTCGTCGGCTACGGCGCGGGCGGGATGCTGCTCGTCGTGCTGTCCCCGCGCGGGGCGATCACGGTCACCGTCGTGACGTTCCTCTGCTCCGCCGCGCTGCTGCGCCTCGGCACCCTGGACCGGCCGGCCCGGACGGGGAAGGGCGCCGGCGGCGCGCTGCTCGCGGAGTCGCTCGCGGGGGCCCGGGCGCTGCTCGGCGACCGCGAGATCCGGGGCCTCCTGCTGCTCTTCTGGGTGCCCGCCTCCTTCGTGGTGGCCCCGGAGGCGCTGGCCGCGCCCTACGTGGACGCGATCGGCGCCGGACCCGCCGCCCTCGGGCTGCTGATGTGCGCGATGGCCGTCGGCCACATCGGTGCCGAGCTGTACGTGGGCGCCGCCCTCGGCCCCCGGACGCGCTCCCGGATCGTCCTGCCGGTCGCCGCCCTCGGCCTGCTGCCCCTCGTGCTGTACGTCCTGCGCCCGGGCGCGGTCCTCACCGCGGGGGCCCTCGTGCTGGCCGGGGCGGGCGCCGCGTACATCATCGGACTCGACCAGTGGTTCGTGGAGGCGGTCCCCGAGGCCCTGCGGGGCCGGGCCATGACCCTGCTCACCGCCGGCCTGATGACCCTCCAGGGGCTCGGCATGGCGCTCGCCGGACTGGCCGCGGAGTTCTTCCCGGTGCACCTGGTGATCGCCTGTTCGGGCGCCGTGGGCACGGTCGTCACGCTCCTGCTGGTCGTGGAGGTGCGGAGAACACGTGTCCGGTACCGAAGTGCGAGACGGAGCTGACCACCACGTGACCAGTGGGTAGGGTCGTGGCCGTGCCGAAGCCGCTCAGCCTCCCCTTCGACCCCATCGCCCGCGCCGAGGAACTCTGGCACCGGCGCTGGGGCCCGGTCCCCTCCATGGGGGCGATCACCTCGATCATGCGTGCGCAGCAGATCCTGCTCGCCGAGGTGGACGCGGTGGTCAAACCGTACGGACTGACCTTCGCGCGCTACGAGGCCCTGGTCCTGCTGACCTTCTCGCAGGCGGGCGAGCTGCCGATGTCCAAGATCGGCGAGCGGCTGATGGTGCACCCGACCTCGGTGACCAACACCGTCGACCGGCTGGTGCGCTCGGGGCTGGTCGACAAGCGCCCCAACCCCAACGACGGCCGCGGCACCCTGGCCTCCATCACCGACAAGGGCCGCGAGGTGGTCGAGGCGGCCAGCCGGGACCTGATGGCGATGGACTTCGGCCTCGGCGTCTACGACGAGGAGGAGTGCGCCGAGATCTTCGCGATGCTCCGGCCGCTGCGGGTGGCCGCGCAGGACTTCGACGGCGCCTGAGCGCTCCCGGCGCGGGCGGGGCCCGGGGCCGTGGCGCGGTCCCGGGGCGCCGGAGGGCCGTCCCGGGCGTCCGGTTACGCTCGATGCCATGAAACGCAGTGTGCTGACCCGCTACCGGGTGATGGCCTACGTCACCGCCGTCATGCTGTTGATCCTGTGCGTCTGCATGATCTTCAAGTACGGCTTCGACACCGGTGAGGGTCTGACGCTCGTCGTCTCGCAGGTCCACGGTGTCCTCTACATCATCTATCTGATCTTCGCCTTCGACCTCGGCTCCAAGGCGAAGTGGCCGTTCGGCAAGCTCCTGTGGGTGCTGATCTCCGGCACGATCCCGACCGCCGCGTTCTTCGTCGAGCGCACGGTGGTCCGGGAGGTCGAGCCGCTGATCGCCGACGGGTCCGCCCAGGCCGTCAAGGCCTGACCGGCACCATCCGGCCGCCCCGCGCGAAAGCGCCGGGCGGTTTGCCGTCGACAGGTAGTAGGACGTCCTAGTAAATTCGACGGTATGGACGCTCATGCGATCGAGGAAGGCCGCCGCCGCTGGCAGGCCCGTTACGACAAGGCCCGCAAGCGCGACGCGGACTTCACCACGCTCTCCGGGGACCCCGTGGAGCCGGTGTACGGCCCCCGCCCCGGCGACACGTACGAGGGGTTCGAGCGGATCGGCTGGCCCGGGGAGTACCCCTTCACCCGGGGACTGCACGCGACCGGCTACCGCGGCCGCACCTGGACGATCCGCCAGTTCGCCGGCTTCGGCAACGCCGAGCAGACCAACGAGCGGTACAAGTCCATCCTGGCCAACGGCGGCGGCGGGCTCAGCGTCGCCTTCGACATGCCGACCCTGATGGGCCGGGACTCCGACGACGCGCGCTCGCTCGGCGAGGTCGGCCACTGCGGCGTCGCCATCGACTCCGCCGCCGACATGGAGGTCCTCTTCCGGGACATCCCGCTCGGCGACGTCACCACCTCGATGACCATCAGCGGGCCGGCCGTCCCGGTGTTCTGCATGTACCTCGTCGCCGCGGAGCGCCAGGGCGTCGACCCCGCCGTGCTGAACGGCACGCTCCAGACCGACATCTTCAAGGAGTACATCGCGCAGAAGGAGTGGCTCTTCCAGCCCGAGCCCCACCTGCGCCTCATCGGCGACCTGATGGAGCACTGTGCCCGCGACATCCCCGCCTACAAGCCGCTCTCGGTGTCCGGCTACCACATCCGCGAGGCCGGGGCGACGGCCGCACAGGAACTCGCCTACACCCTCGCCGACGGCTTCGGGTACGTCGAGCTCGGCCTCTCCCGCGGCCTCGACGTCGACGTCTTCGCACCGGGGCTGTCCTTCTTCTTCGACGCGCACCTCGACTTCTTCGAAGAGATCGCCAAGTTCCGCGCCGCCCGCCGGATCTGGGCCCGCTGGATGAAGGAGACCTACGGCGCCCGGACCGACAAGGCCCAGTGGCTCCGCTTCCACACCCAGACCGCGGGCGTCTCGCTCACCGCCCAGCAGCCGTACAACAACGTCGTACGCACCGCGGTGGAGGCCCTGTCCGCGGTCCTGGGCGGCACCAACTCCCTGCACACCAACGCCCTGGACGAGACGCTCGCCCTCCCGTCCGCGCAGGCGGCCGAGATCGCGCTGCGCACCCAGCAGGTGCTGATGGAGGAGACCGGCGTCGCCAACGTCGCCGACCCGCTGGGCGGTTCGTGGTACGTCGAGCAGCTCACCGACCGCATCGAGGCGGACGCCGAGAAGATCTTCGAGCAGATCAGGGAGCGCGGCACCCGGGCGCACCCCGACGGCAGGCACCCGGTCGGGCCGATGACCTCCGGCATCCTGCGCGGCATCGAGGACGGCTGGTTCACCGGCGAGACCGCCGAATCCGCCTTCCGCTACCAGCAGTCGCTGGAGAAGGGGGAGAAGCGCGTCGTCGGCGTCAACGTCCACCACGGATCCGTCACCGGCGACCTGGAGATCCTGCGGGTCAGCCACGAGGTCGAGCGCGAGCAGGTGCGGGTGCTCGCCGGGCGCAAGGAGGGCCGTGAGGACGCCAGGGTCCGTGCGGCGCTGGACGCCATGCTGGCCGCCGCGCGCGACGGCTCGAACATGATCGGGCCGATGCTGGACGCCGTCCGGGCGGAGGCGACCCTCGGGGAGATCTGCGGGGTGCTGCGCGAGGAGTGGGGCGTCTACACCGAGCCGCCCGGCTTCTGAACCTCTCCGGCCCGGCCGGTCCCGGCCGTCCGGTCGGCTCGCTCGGCCCGGCTGTCCGGGCGACCGCGCCGCCCGGACGGCCTGGGCTTCCGGGCCCCGGACGGGGCCTCAGGCCCCCGGCCGGCCCGCTCCCGCGGCGCCCAGCCCGGAGAGCAGCAGCACCGTGAAGCGCCGGGCCCAGTCGGGGTCGACGGGTTCGGCGCTCACCAGGGTCCGGTGCACCACGGCGCCCGCGATCACGTCGAAGATCAGGTCGGCGGTCCCGGCGGCCAGCACCGCGTCCGGCTCGGCGGGCAGTTCGCCGCGCCGCTGCGCGCGCTCCCGCCCCTGCAGCACCAGGTGCTTCTGCCGGGCGACGATCGAGTCCCGTATGCGGTCCCGCAGCGCCTCGTCCCGCGTCGACTCCGCGACCACCGCCATCAGCGCCGTCTTGGTCTCCGGCCGCTCCAGCAGGGCCGCGAACCGCAGGACCACGGCCTCCACGTCGGCCGGCAGACTGCCGAGGTCGGGCAGCTCCAGCTCGTCGAAGAGG
The DNA here is from genome assembly GCF_040613235.1 of Streptomyces sp. NPDC006296. Lineage (NCBI taxonomy): Bacteria > Bacillati > Actinomycetota > Actinomycetes > Kitasatosporales > Streptomycetaceae > Streptomyces > Streptomyces sp. NPDC006296. The sequence continues at coordinate 162,943 of NZ_JBEXRT010000010.1, forward strand.
ACCGCCACCGCGTCCACCACCAGCTCGTTCTTGCCGGCCCAGCGGCGGTAGAGGGTCGTCTTGGCGACCCCCGCGCGCGTCGCCACGTCCCCCATCGTCAGCTTCGACCAGCCGAGGTCGACCAGCGACGCACGGGTCGCCTCCAGGATCGCGGCGTCCGCCTCGGCGCTGCGGGGACGGCCGGACCGGGCGGGTTCGGTGGGACTGCGGCTCGGCATGCGGTGACCATACCGGCCGGTAAGGAGAGCTGACCGGCCCCGGGACCCGTGAGACAGATCACCGCGCGCTCTTGCCCCGCAGGGGGGCCCGGCAGTTACGCTACGACCCGTAGCGTAAGAACCGGCGGTCCGCCGCCGTTGCGCCACGACCGATCGACAGCCACAGGCGCCGGGTGGGGACCCGGCACCGAGCGCGGGGTTTTCAGGGCCTCGGAACCGCTTCCGGCCGGGCGTCACGCACACCGGCGTGGCCGAGGACGGGAGCGGTTCACGGATCGCTTTCCGGAACGGTGCGCGCAGGGGGGAGGATGTACGTATGCAGCCTAGGAACATGTCCATGAGCGGTGTCGTCGACCTCGCCGCTGTGAAGGCGGCCGGCGACGCCAAGGCGAAGGCCGAGCAGGCCCGCGAGGAGTCGGCCCGCCAGGGGGGTGGAGGTGCCGTCGCACCCTCCGCCCTCGTGATCGACGTCGACGAGGCGGGCTTCGAGACCGACGTCCTCCAGCGCTCCACCGAGGTGCCCGTCGTCATCGACTTCTGGGCCGAGTGGTGCGAGCCGTGCAAGCAGCTCGGCCCGCTCCTGGAGCGTCTCGCCGTCGAGTACAACGGCCGCTTCCTGCTGGCCAAGGTCGATGTCGACGCCAACCCGATGCTGATGCAGCAGTTCGGGATCCAGGGCATCCCCGCGGTCTTCGCGGTGGTGGCCGGACAGGCGCTGCCGCTCTTCCAGGGCGCGGCCCCCGAGAGCCAGATCCGGGAGACGCTGGACCAGCTGATCCAGGTCGGCGAGGAGCGCTTCGGCCTGACCGGCATCGCCGTCGACCCGGACGCCGGCACCGGGGACGCGGACGGCGCCCCCGCCGAGGTGCCCGCGGGGCCGTACGACGCGAAGCTCGAAGCCGCCGCGCAGGCCCTGGACGCCAACGACTTCGACGGCGCGGTCCGGGCGTACCGCGGCGTCCTGGCCGACGACCCGGTCAACACCGAGGCCAAGCTGGGCCTCGCGCAGGCCGAGCTGCTGGGCCGCGTCGCGGGCACGGACCCGCAGCAGGTCCGCAAGGAGGCGGCGGAGAACCCGGCCGCACCGGCGGCGCAGATGGCCGCCGCCGATCTGGACCTGGTGGGCGGTCACGTGGAGGACGCCTTCGGGCGGCTCGTCGAGACGGTCCGCCGCACCACCGGTGACGACCGCGACGCCGTCCGGGTGCGGCTCCTCGAACTCTTCGAGGTGATCGGCCCCGACGACCCCCGTGTCACCGCGGCCCGTACCGCCCTGGCGCGCGTCTTGTTCTGATGTGACAACACGGCCGCGGCACCCTCGTGGGTGCCGCGGCCGTTTTCGCGGACGGACGACAAGGAACCCCTGCGCTTTACCAAAACTTGATAAAAGTACCTACTGTTACTCGCAGTAAATCACCTCCGACGGTCTGTCCGGATCAGGGTCGTAATCGCGGTATTTGTTCGCCCTTGGGGTGCCACCCTGTGTGGCCGTACGGCGGCGCCCTGTCGTGTCCCGGTTATCTCCGCGTTACTAGCCAGTAACGACCCCCCTTGTGTCACGGCCGCGAATGCACCACGATCGGCCACGCTCGGTCCGATGCACGCCTGCCCGACGGCCAGTCGGCGCAGGCGGACTGTCGGGTCCCCACCGGGTGGTCGGCGGCAGTGGCGCCGATCGCGGACAGGGGGGTTCCTGCCCCTGGGCAGGGCCTGTCCGAACCGGCCGTGCAGACGCGCGGCCAGTGGTTGTCGCTCGGGGGTGATCGCCGGTGACTCGGATGCGGTACGCGCCTCCGGTCCGGGCGCTCTCCTTCCCGAGGACGTAGCACTTCTCCCCTCCCAGGGCGGGCACGATGCCCGTACCGGAGATGTACGTCCGAGAAGGAGGAAACATATGAGTTCGCAGGTTCGCGGTGGTACCAGATGGAAGCGGTTCGCTCTGGTCATGGTGCCGAGTGTCGTGGCCACCGCCGCTGTCGGCGTCGGCCTCGCGCAGGGCGCGCTCGCCGCGTCGTTCAGCGTCTCCGGCCAGAGCTTCAAGGTCTCCACCGACAAGCTCGTCGGTGAGGACTTCGTCCAGTACGGCAGCGTCGCTGTCGGCAAGGACCTCAAGGGCAACGACGCGGCGCACCCGGTGGCCGTGTCGGGCTTCAGCAAGGCCACGATCACCAACATGTGCCAGTCGGTCGTGACGCCGGACCTGCCCTTCGGGCTCGGCAGCGTCAGCCTGCAGCTGAGCGCGGGCACCGACCCGAAGAAGCCCGTCGAGGCGACCAACCTCTACCTCGACGTCGCCCAGCTCGACGCCGACGCGTACTTCGAGCAGATCGACATCGGCGTCGCGGCCGGTTCGGTCGGCAAGCCCGGCATCCAGTCCGGTACGGAGAAGGCCGTCAACCCGAACGGCTTCGCGCAGCGCGCCAAGACGGCGACGCTGTCCAACGTGGAGCAGACGGCGTGGGCGACCACCGCCGGCACCTTCAAGCTGAGCAATCTGAGCCTGAAGCTGCACAAGGGCGTCAAGGAGTGCTTCTAAGCGCTCGCCCGGGCGGCCGGAGCGTCCCGTGGGGATCTCCGGCTGCCCACCCCTTCTCTTCTCACAGCAGTACCGGTTCCAGGGAGCTGTTTTCCATGAGCCCCGAGTCCACAGGGCAGAACGAGCACTACCTCACCGTCTACCGGCGGGGATTCCGCACCTGGCGGGGTAACCGGCCGTTCTGGGCGGGCCTGTTCACCATTTTGGGTGGTCTACCCATCGCGTACTTCCCGTACGCCAACATGCACCTCGGCAACATGACGATCGCGATGTCCACCACCGCGGGCGCGGGGTCGCTGATCATCGGGGTGCTGCTCGTCACGCTGGGCCTCACGATGTGGTTCCACCACATCGTGCGGGTGTTCGCCGGCGTCGCCGCGATCCTGCTCGCGCTGATCTCCATACCCGTCGCCAACATAGGCGGCTTCATCGTCGGCTTCCTGCTGTCGCTCCTCGGCGGAGCCCTGTCCATCTCCTGGGCCCCCGGCGACGCGAAGGGCGCCCCGGCGCCCGAGGACCAGCAGGCGCAGGCGTCCCGGAGCGAGATCCACGAGATTCCGGAGCAGGGCCGGGAATCCCACGACACCGCTGAGGCCCCGCGGAGGCCGATGCTGTTCAAGGCGGCGGCGGACGCCGACGGGGGGAGGCACCGTGCAGGGTGACGACAGCCGGACCGACGACGCCGGGCCGCAGGGCCCGGAGGAGCGAAGAGGGCCCCGCCACGCGGCTCCCCGGAAGTCGTTCCTGACGAAGCTGCACATGCCCGCCGGCAAGAAGGCGTTCGCGCTCGCCGCGATGCCGACGGCCGTCTTCGTGGGCATGGGACTCACCCCCCGGCTGGCGATGGCCGACGACAGCACGGACATCCCCTTCGCGCCCGGGCCCTGTGTGACGCGCTCCGACGAGCCCTCCGAGTCGCAGAAGCCCGAGGAGAAGCCGACCCCGAGCGCCACGCCGTCCGACGAGGCCGGCGAGGGCAAGGACGACACGGGCAAGGACGACTCCGGGAAGGACGACTCCGGCACGGACGACGGGGACGCCTCGCCCGCGCCCTCGGCGAGTCCGAGCGCGCCCGGCGGCGGCACCGACGAGGACACCTCGGGGGACGAGGCCGACACCCCGGCCACCCCCGCCCCCACCGCGTCGAAGAACCCCCTCGACCCGCTGGGCCTCGGCGACGCGCTCAAGGACCTGCTCGGCGGACCGGGTGCGAAGGAGACGGCCGAGCCGTCCGCCGACGCCACCACGAAGGCGCCCGAGCCCTCCGGGAGCGCCACGGCCGCCGAGCCGGCGGAGAAGGCCGCTGAGGAGGCCGCCAAGGCCGGGAAGACCGCGAAGGACGCGGTCGGGAAGACCACCGACGCCATCCGTGACGCGGCCGAGAAGGCCGGGGAGGGCGTCGAGGAGCTCGACGACGACGTCAAGGGCCTCGACCCCGTGAAGGACGAGGACGTCCCGGACGGCGCCAAGGAGCGCTTCCCCTGCCCGACCGCCGACCCCGACGCGCTCGCCGCGGCCGACCTGGAGCAGGGCGTCCCGCTCCTCCCGGACGACCCGTGGACGCTGGAGACCTCGAAGCTCACGCTCACCGGGCTCGACTACAAGGGCATCGTCGAGGTGAAGACGTACGGCGGCAGCGTCAAGAAGGCGCTCAAGTTCACCGCCGACAGCATCGACATCAAGGACCTGCACCAGCTGACGAAGGGCCCGGCCGGCACCACCGGTCACGTCAAGGCGGAGAGCGGATCCACCTCCACCATCCGCAACGGCACGGTGACGATGTACACGGAGGAGCTGAAGGGCAACCTCTTCGGCATCATCCCCGTCACCTTCAGCCCGGAGACCCCGCCGCCGCTGAACGTGCCCTTCGCCTTCTTCACCGACGCCACGGTGAAGCAGGCCGGCCAGTTCGGCGGATCGCTCAAGGTCCCCGGCCTGCAGAACTACTTCACCGGTGGCAAGAGCTAGTCACGTACCTGTCCGGGAGCCGCACAGCGCTGCGGGCCGTCCCCCTCGCCGAGGGGGACGGCCCGCAGTCGTTTGCGTGTGCGCCGCTGTGAGGCAACCGGCCTCGGCCGAGTCAGCGGCTGCTGGACACCTCGATCAGCCCGGCAGGCGCGCTGTCGGCCGTCACGCTTCATGCGGACAGGCCCACACGGACGGGAACGCACCGTATCGATGCTCACGGCGTGCCGGTGGTGCTGCGTGCACACGTCCGGGCAGGTCGGGAGAGGCAGAGGCCGCACCTCCCGGACCCTCTCATCGCTGGTTGAGGCCTTCCTCCACCAGCAGGTCCGGGTACCCGAAGCGTCTGCCGAGCGCCACGAACTCCTTGCGGCTGCTCGTGTCGACCGCGACGGCGTACGCCTTCATGGCGCGCAGGAACAACCGACAGCCGAGGTCGGCACAGACCTGGACCACCACCTGTTCCAGCGCAGGTACCAGACCGGTCCGTGGCAGAGAGTTGAACTGCTGCCCGACTTCGTCCGCCCGGGTCAGATCATCGGCGACCCGGCCCATCACGCTGAGGACTGCCGCGCGCCGCGCGTCGTCCGTCACCGGATCGGCAGCCGGCGGAACGAAGCCGGGTGTACGGCGTACCTCTGCGGCGAGCCATGCGGATTCGATCCTCCCCAGCCAGTCCCGCGGAGCGACGTCCTCCTTGCACGGGTCGAACACGTGGTCCGTGGAGCCGACCCATGCCGTCCGTACGGTCTCTTCGGGCAGTGTCGAATCCAGCAGACGCCGCACGTCGCGTCCCAGTTGCAGTGCTGCGGAGCCGTCCAGGTCCGACACCGACCGCTCCGCGATCAGGACCATGGCGGAGACCGGTCCCCGCTCGACGAGGCAGTCGAGTTCGGCGGGAAGCAGCTCGGTCATCTCTCCGCACTGCTCCGAAAGCCAGGAGAGTCCGGTCTCACGCGTCATGTCTGCTCCGAACATGTGGCTCGATCCGGTCCGGCACGGCCCGGTCGACCGCCTCGCCGGCAGTCTCCTGCCCTGTGCTGCCGGCCTCGCCGCCGCCGGGGGCCCGGTAGCGCTGCCGGGCGGGTGAGGTGACCGCTGTGGCCCGCGCCGGACATCTCAGGGGCGCGGGCCACAGCGGTGCGGGCGGTGCGTCAGGCGCGGTCGCCGCTCAGGTGGTGCACCCGGACCATGTTGGTGGTGCCGGGGACGCCGGGGGGCGAACCGGCGGTGATGACCATGGTGTCGCCGTCGTTGTAGCGGTTCAGCTTCAGCAGCTCCGCGTCGACCAGGTCGACCATGGCGTCCGTGTTGTCCACGTGCGGCACGACGTAGGACTCGACGCCCCAGCTCAGCGCGAGCTGGCTGCGGGTCGACTCCTCCGTGGTGAAGGCCAGGATGGGCTGCGCCGTGCGGTAGCGGGAGAGACGGCGGGCGGTGTCACCGGACTTGGTGAAGGCGACGAGCGCCTTGCCGTCCAGGAAGTCCGCGATCTCGCAGGCCGCGCGGGCCACCGAACCGCCCTGGGTGCGGGGCTTCTTGCCCGGGACCAGCGGCTGGAGGCCCTTGGAGAGCAGCTCCTCCTCGGCGGCGACGACGATCTTCGCCATGGTCTTGACCGTCTCGATCGGGTACGCGCCGACCGAGGACTCCGCCGACAGCATGACCGCGTCCGCGCCGTCCAGGATGGCGTTGGCGACGTCGGACGCCTCGGCGCGGGTCGGCCGCGAGTTGGTGATCATCGACTCCATCATCTGGGTCGCCACGATCACCGGTTTGGCGTTCCGGCGGCACAGCTCGATGAGGCGCTTCTGCACCATCGGGACCTTTTCGAGCGGGTACTCGACGGCGAGGTCACCGCGGGCGACCATCACACCGTCGAAGGCGGCGACGACGCCCTCCATGTGCTCGACGGCCTGCGGCTTCTCGACCTTGGCGATGACGGGGACCCGGCGGCCCTCCTCGTCCATCACCTTGTGCACGTCCTTGACGTCCTCGGCGTCCCGGACGAAGGACAGCGCGACCAGGTCGCAGCCCATCCGCAGGGCGAACCGCAGGTCCTCGACGTCCTTCTCGGACAGCGCGGGGACGTTGACGGCCGCACCCGGGAGGTTGATCCCCTTGTGGTCGGAGATGACACCGCCCTCGATGACGATGGTGGTGACCCGCGGACCGTCGACCGAGACGACCTTCAGCTCGACGTTGCCGTCGTTGATCAGGATCGGGTCACCCTTGGCGACGTCGCCGGGCAGCCCCTTGTAGGTGGTGCCGCAGACCGACCTGTCACCGGCCACGTCCTCGGAGGTGATGACGAACTCGTCGCCGCGGACCAGCTCGACCGGCCCCTCGGCGAACTTCCCGAGCCGGATCTTGGGACCCTGGAGGTCGGCGAGCACGCCGACGGCGCGGCCGCTCTCGGCCGCGGCCTTCCGGACGCGGTCGTAACGGCCTTGGTGCTCCTCGTGGGAGCCGTGGCTGAAGTTGAAACGGGCCACGCTCATGCCGGCCTCGATCAGAGCGACGAGCTGCTCATGGGAGTCGACGGCGGGACCGAGGGTGCAGACGATTTTGGAACGGCGCATGAGGCGGATCCTATCGGTTTGTTTCACTGCGGAATATTCCGTCTGGTGGAAGGTACAAAGGGGCGCGGGCCCGCTCAGTTGTGGACCAGGTCGAAGGTCTGGCCGGCGATCTCCAGCTCCTCGTCCGTGGGCACGACGGCGACCGCCACCCGTGCGCCGTCGTGCGAGATCAGCCTCGGCTCGCCGGACCGCACGGCGTTGCGGTCCGCGTCCACCGCCAGGCCGAACGCCTCCAGCCCCGCGAGCGCAGCCTCCCGCACCGGGGCCGAGTTCTCCCCGACCCCCGCCGTGAAGACCACGGCGTCCACCCGGCCGAGGACCGCCGCATAGGCGCCGATGTACTTCTTCAGCCGGTGGATGTAGACGTCGAACGCGAGCGTGGCCCGCTCGTCGCCCTCGTCCACCCGGCGCCTGATCTCCCGCATGTCGTTGTCGCCGCAGAGGCCGACCAGCCCGCTCCGCTTGTTGAGCAGGACGTCGATCTCGTCCGTCGACATCCCCGCCACCCGCTTCAGGTGGAAGGTGACCGCCGGGTCGACGTCCCCCGAGCGTGTGCCCATGACCAGCCCCTCCAGCGGGGTCAGCCCCATGGACGTCTCCACGCAGCGGCCGCCCGTCACCGCGGAGGCCGAGGCGCCGTTGCCCAGGTGCAGCACGATCACGTTCACCTCGGACACCGGCCGGCCCAGCAGCTCGGCGGTCCGGCGCGACACGTACGCGTGCGAGGTGCCGTGGAAGCCGTAGCGGCGGATGCGGTGCGCGTCGGCCGTCTCCACGTCGATCGCGTAGCGCGCCGCGTGCTCCGGCATCGTCGTGTGGAACGCCGTGTCGAAGACCGCGACCTGCGGCAGGTCCGGGCGCAGCGCCCGCGCCGTGCGGATCCCGGTGATGTTCGCCGGGTTGTGCAGCGGGGCCACCGGGACGAGCCGCTCGATCTCCGCCAGCACCTCGTCCGTGACCACGGTGGGCTCGCTGAACCTCAGTCCGCCGTGCACCACCCGGTGGCCGATCGCCGCCAGCTCGGGGGAGTCGAGGCCGAGCCCGTCGGCCGCGAGCTCGGCGGCGGCGGCTTCCAGGGCCTCCCCGTGGTCGGCGATCCTGCCCGTGCGCTCGCGGGGCTCGCCGCCCTTCGACGGGGTGTGCACCAGCCGGGAGGACGACTCGCCGATCCGCTCGACCAGCCCGGTGGCCAGCCTGGAGCGGTCGCGCATGTCCAGCAGCTGGTACTTCACCGACGAGGAGCCGGAATTGAGCACGAGTACGCGGTGGGCGTCGTTCATGGAGCGGGAACCTTCGCTGTTCGGGCCGGTGGTCATGGCGGTCACTCCTCGCTCTGCGCCTGGATCGCCGTGATGGCCACCGTGTTGACGATGTCCTGGACCAGCGCGCCGCGGGACAGGTCGTTGACCGGCTTGCGCAGCCCCTGCAGGACCGGGCCGACCGCGACCGCGCCCGCCGAACGCTGGACCGCCTTGTACGTGTTGTTGCCGGTGTTGAGATCGGGGAAGACCAGCACGGTCGCCCGTCCCGCGACCTCCGAGGCCGGCAGCTTCGTCGCGGCGACGGACGGCTCGACCGCCGCGTCGTACTGGATCGGGCCCTCGATCCTCAGGTCCGGCCGGGAGGCGCGTACCCGCTCGGTGGCCTCCCGCACCTTGTCGACGTCGGCGCCCGAGCCCGAGGTCCCCGTCGAGTACGAGAGCATCGCGATCCGGGGGTCCACGCCGAAGCGGGACGCGGTGACCGCCGACTGCACCGCGATGTCCGCGAGCTGCTCCGCGTCCGGATCCGGGTTGACCGCGCAGTCGCCGTAGACCAGGACCTTGTCGGCGAGGCACATGAAGAACACCGAGGAGACGATGGACGCCTCGGGCTTCGTCTTGATGATCTCGAACGCCGGCCGGATCGTGGCCGCTGTGGAGTGCACCGAGCCGGAGACCATGCCGTCGGCCAGGCCCTCCTGGACCATCAGGGTGCCGAAGTAGTTGACGTCCGAGACGACGTCGTACGCCAGCTCCACCGTCACCCCGCGGTGCGCGCGCAGCGCCGCGTACCGCTCGGCGAAGCCCTGGCGCAGTTCGGAGGTCTGCGGGTCGACGATCCGGGTCCCGGCGAGGTCGACGCCCAGGTCGGCGGCCTTCTTGCGGATGACGTCGGTGTCGCCGAGCAGGGTCAGGTCGCACACGTCGCGGCGGAGCAGCACGTCCGCGGCGCGCAGCACACGCTCCTCGGTGCCCTCGGGCAGGACGACCCGGCGCCGGTCGGAGCGGGCCTGCTCCAGCAGTTCGTGCTCGAACATCATGGGGGTGACCCGGCCGCTGCGGGCCACCGAGATCCGCTCCAGCAGGGCCCCGGTGTCCACGTGGCGCTCGAAGAGGCCGAGGGCGGTCTCCGCCTTGCGGGGGGTGGCCGCGTTCAGTTTCCCTTCGAGGGCGAAGAGTTCGCCCGCCGTGGGGAAGGAGCCGCCGGCCACGGCGATGACCGGGGTGCCGGGTGCGAGGCGGGCCGCGAGCCGGAGTATCTCCTCGCCGGGGCGCTCGTTCAGGGTCAGCAGGACGCCCGCGATGGGCGGGGTGCCGGCGCTGTGCGCGGCGAGCGAGCCGATGACGAGGTCCGCGCGGTCGCCGGGGGTGACGACCATGCAGCCCGGGGTCAGGGCCTTCAGGAGGTTCGGCAGCATGGCCCCGCCGAACACGAAGTCCAGCGCGTCCCGGGCCAGCCCCGAGTCGTCACCGAGCAGAACCGTTCCGCCCAGGGCGGTGGTGATCTGGGCGACGGTGGGTGCGGAGAGCGCCGGATCGTCCGGCAGCACCGAGCAGGGGACGGGGAGCTGCGACCGCAGCCGGTCGGCGATGTCCGCGCGGTCCTCGGACGCCACCCGGTTCACGACCATCGCCAGGACGTCGCAGCCGAGCCCGGCGTACGCCCGGTAGGCGTTGCGCGTCTCGGCGCGCACCGAGCCGGCGTCCTGGTCCTTGCCCCCGACCACCGCGATCACCGAGGCGCCGAACTCGTTGGCCAGCCGGGCGTTCAGGGCCAGCTCGTCCGGCATCTGGGTGGCGGCGAAGTCGCTGCCGAGGACGAGCACGACCTCGTAGTCGCGCGCCACCCGGTGGAAGCGTTCGACGAGCAGCGAGACCAGCTCGTCGGTGCCCTTCTCGGCCTGGACGGCGGACGCCTCCTGATAGTCCAGCCCGAAGACGGTCTCCGCGCTCTGCGACAGCCGGTAGCGGGCCCGCAGCAGCTCGAACAGCCGGTCCGGGCCGTCGTGGACGAGCGGCCGGAAGACGCCGACCCGGTCGACCTGACGCGTCAGTAGCTCCATGACTCCCAGATCGACGACCTGGCGGCCGTCCCCCCGGTCGATCCCGGTCACGTACACGCTGCGCGTCACGCGTGGTCTCCCGTCCTGTTTGGCTGGCCTTGTCCTCTTGACGATACCTACCCGGGCAGGTAGGCCGCCCGCCGGGCGCAGGGGCCGGGGCGGGCCGCTCCCGGCCCCGTCCCGCCCCCTCTCCCGGCCCCGCGGAGGAGCCGCGCCGGACGGTCCGGCAGCACGGGTGCCCGGCCGGGCGTGGGACAATCGTCACGGCTCACGGTACGGGGGTCTCCCGACGGCCCCCGGAACGCATGGCACCCAGGGCTGTCCCGTCCTCCCCGGTGGATCAGCGCGCGGCGTCCGTTGCGGTGCGTCGCACGGCGGAGGGACGTCCGCATACTGGAGGTGTCCGGGCGTTCCGACGGCGCGGCGGGGTGCCGTGCGCCCGCCGGGGACCACGGGACCGACCTAAGCGAGCAGGAGACAGAGCGGGATGCGCATCGGAATTCTCACCGCAGGCGGCGACTGCCCAGGCCTGAACGCTGTGATCCGGTCGGTCGTGCACCGTGCCGTGGTGGGCCACGGCGACGAGGTCATCGGCTTCGAGGACGGCTTCAAGGGGCTGCTCGACGGCCACTTCCGGCCGCTCGACCTGAACGCCGTCAGCGGCATCCTGGCCCGCGGCGGCACCATCCTCGGCTCCGCCCGGCTGGAGCGCGACCGGCTGCGCGAGGCCGCCGAGAACTGCGCCGAACTGTCCCTCCGCTACGGCATCGACGCGCTGATCCCGATCGGCGGCGAGGGCACGCTCACCGCGGCCCGCATGCTCTCCGACGCCGGGATGCCGGTCGTCGGCGTCCCGAAGACCATCGACAACGACATCTCCGCCACCGACCGGACCTTCGGCTTCGACACCGCCGTGGGCGTCGCGACCGAGGCCATAGACCGCCTCAAGACCACCGCGGAGTCGCACCAGCGCGTCATGGTCGTCGAGGTCATGGGCCGGCACGCGGGCTGGATCGCGCTGGAGTCCGGGATGGCCGGCGGCGCCCACGGGATCTGCCTGCCGGAGCGCCCCTTCCAGGTCGACGACCTGGTCAAGATGGTCGAGGAGCGCTTCGCCCGGGGCAAGAAGTTCGCCGTCGTCTGCGTCGCCGAGGGGGCGCACCCGGCCGAGGGCTCCATGCCCTACGCCAAGGGCGAGATCGACCAGTTCGGCCACGAGCGGTTCCAGGGCATCGGCAACCGCCTCGCCGTCGAGCTGGAGCTGCGCCTCGGCAAGGAGGCGCGGCCGGTCATCCTCGGCCACGTCCAGCGCGGCGGCACCCCGACCGCCTACGACCGCGTCCTCGCGACCCGCTTCGGGTGGAACGCCGTGGAGGCCGTGCACCGGGGCGACTTCGGCCGGATGACGGCCCTGCGCGGCACCGAGATCGTGATGGCCCCGCTCGCGGACGCCGTGACCCGGCTGAAGACGGTCCCCACCGACCGCATGTACGAGGCCGAGTCGGTCTTCTGAGAGCGGCGCGCCCGCACCGGGCCGGACCGGACGGCCGGGCCCGGCCCGTTCCCGCCGACCGGGCCGGGCTGCCGGCCCGCGCCCATATCCGAATAGCTAACGTCTGAACTACATTCAACAACCATGATTAACCGTA
>NZ_JBEXRT010000011.1:0-144414 GCF_040613235.1 Streptomyces sp. NPDC006296
CGCCCGGTTACATTCCGAACCCGGAAGCTAAGCCTTTCAGCGCCGATGGTACTGCAGGGGGGACCCTGTGGGAGAGTAGGACGCCGCCGAACAATCTTTCAGGACCCTTGGTCCCAGCGTTCATGCTGGGGCCGAGGGTCCTTTTTTGTTTGTCGAAGCGCGTCGGATGGTCGACTGCGCGAGAATGTCTTGTGGTACCCGATGACAGGAGTCACCCCCATGTCCACCAACTCTTCCGACGACCGTTCGGAGCGCGAGCCGCGTCGCCGGGACGGGGACGACAGGGGCGGCTACCGAGGCGGCCGTGACGACCGGTCCGGCGCGCCTCGCCGTGACGGCGACCGCGGCGGTTTCCGCCGCGACGACCGTGACCGTGGTCCCCGTCGTGACGACCGCGGTGGTTCCGGTACCGGTGGCGGAGGCTTCCGTCGTGACGACCGTGCCCCGCGTCGTGAAGACGACCGTGGTGGGTACCGCGGCGGTCAGCGCGACGACCGTGGCGGCCGCCCCGCCGGCGGCGGTTTTGACCGTCGTCCCTCGGGTGGTGGCTTCGACCGTCGTGACGATCGTGGTGGCCGTCCCTCGGGTGGTGGGTTCGACCGTCGTGACGACCGGCCGCGTGGGCCCCGTCGTGACGATGACCGTCCCGGTGGTTTCCGCCGTGACGACAGTCGTGGCGGTGGCTCCGGCGGTGGCTTCCGTCGCGACGACAGCCGTGGTTCCGGTTCCGGCGGTGGCTTCCGTCGGGATGACCGTGACCGTGGTCCGCGCCGTGACGATGACCGGGGCGGCAGCTTCCGTCGTGACGACCGTGCCCCGCGTCGTGAAGACGACCGGGGCGGTTACCGCGGCGGTCAGCGCGATGACCGCGGTGGGCGTCCGGCCGGCGGCGGTTTTGACCGTCGTCCCTCGGGTGGTGGCTTCGACCGTCGTGACGATCGTGGTGGCCGTCCCTCGGGTGGTGGGTTCGACCGTCGTGACGACCGGCCGCGTGGGCCCCGTCGTGACGATGACCGTCCCGGTGGTTTCCGCCGTGACGACAGCCGTGGCGGTGGCTCCGGCGGTGGCTTCCGTCGGGATGACCGTGACCGTGGTCCGCGCCGTGATGACGACCGGGGCGGCAGCTTCCGTCGTGACGACCGTGCTCCCCGTCGTGAAGACGACCGTGGTGGGTACCGCGGTGGCCAGCGCGACGACCGTGGCGGCCGTCCCGCCGGCGGCGGCTTCGACCGCCGTGACGACCGTGGTGGCCGTCCCTCGGGCGGTGGCTTCGACCGCCGTGACGACCGGCCGCGTGGGCCTCGCCGTGACGACGACCGTCCCGGTGGCTTCCGCCGTGACGACAGCCGTGGTTCCGGTTCCGGCGGTGGCTTCCGCCGTGACGACCGTGACCGTGGTCCGCGCCGTGATGACGACCGGGGCGGCAGCTTCCGTCGTGACGACCGCGCCCCCCGTCGTGAAGACGACCGGGGCGGTTACCGCGGTGGCCAGCGCGACGACCGTGGCGGCCGTCCCGCCGGCGGCGGCTTCGACCGCCGTGACGACCGCGACCGCGGCCCCCGCCGCGATGACCGCGGTGGTTCCGGCTCCGGCGGTGGCTTCCGCCGTGACGACCGTGACCGCGGACCCCGTCGTGACGACCGGGGCAACGACCGCGGTGGCTACCGCGGCCGGGACGACCGGGGCGGCTACCAGGGGCGCGACGACCGTGACCGGGAGCCCGTCAAGCGGCTTCCGCTCCCTGACGACGTCACCGGCGACGAGATCGACAAGGACGTACGGCAGGAGCTGATGAGCCTGCCGAAGACCCTGGCCGAGGATGTCGCACGGAACCTCGTCATGGTCGCCCGGCTGCTCGACGAGGACCCGGAGCAGGCCTACGCCTACTCCCGTATCGCCCTCCGGCTGGCGTCGAGGGTTGCCGCCGTGCGTGAGGCCGCCGGCTTCGCCGCGTACGCCACCCAGCGGTACTCCGAGGCGCTCGCCGAGTTCCGGGCGTCGCGTCGGATGACCGGCTCCGTGGAGCTGTGGCCCGTCATGGCCGACTGCGAGCGTGGCCTCGGCCGCCCCGAGCGTGCCATGGCCATGGCCGGTGAGCCCGAGGTGCAGAAGCTGGACAAGGCCGGCCAGGTCGAGATGCGGCTGGTCGCCGCCGGCGCCCGCAGGGACATGGGGCAGATCGACGCCGCGATCGTCACGCTGCAGAGCTCCGAGCTGGCGTCCAACGCCGTGCACCCGTGGACCCCGCGCCTGCGGTACGCCTACGCCGACGCGCTCCTCGAAGCGGGCCGCGAGGACGAGGCCCGTGAATGGTTCGGCAAGGCCCTGGAGGCCGACAAGGACGGTGCGACCGACGCGTCCGACCGGCTGGCCGAACTCGACGGCGTGGAGTTCGTCGACGCGCTCGGTGACGACGAGCACACCGAGGCCTCCGACGCCTCCGTGACCTCCGACGGCGACGCTCCGGACGTCGGCCTCCGCGCCACGGACGCGCGCGACCGCGACGACATCGGGAACGACGACGTTCACGAGGCCGACGAGGCCGACGAGGCTGACGAGGACGACGACGACGAGGAAGCGGTCGACGGCGAGCACGGCGACCTGAACGGGTCCGCGAAGGCCTGAGCTCCGCCGGATCACGGCAGATGAAGAGGGCGGCACCCACTCCGGGTGCCGCCCTCTTCATGTGCTGCCCTCTTGCATGCGCCCGCTCCCGCACCTGCGCCCGCTCCCGCACCTGCGCCCGCTCGCGGGGGTCCTACCGGCTGCGTCCCCCGCGCGGTGTGTCAGCCGATGTCGAGGCTGCGCAGGACCAGCCCCGTGGCCGGCTTGGGGCCGAACGAGGTCGACTTGCGGGGCATCGTGACGCCCTGCCGGGCCAGGTCCCTGACCACGTCCTCACGCACCGGGTGCATCAGCACAGCGGTGCCACCGTGCCGTTCCGCCTGTTCGACCGCGGCATCCGCCGCGTGGAGGTAGGCGATGTGCTCCGGGGCGTCGGGGATCCGCCACACCTCGTCCAGGAGCGTGGAGTGCAGCACGGTCGCGTCCAGCGCGCGCCAGGCCGCCGGCCTGTCGGCGCGGACCGTGCGGGCGAGCAGTGCCCCGTCCGGGCGGTCGACGAGGTGGAAGCCGCCGTCGCCCGCCAGGAGGAAGGCGTTGCCTTCCCCCGCGGCGGCGCCGAGCGCGTCGAGCGCACGGGGCAGCGGCCCCGCGACGGGCCGGACGCGGAAGAGCCCGTCGAGGGCCCGCAGCGCCTCGGCGACCGGGAGGCGGCGCAGGAGCCGGTGGATGGCGCGTACCCGCAGCGGGTAGCGGGCCGTGTCGACGAGCAGGACGAGCCCGAAGTCCCAGGGACCGGGGGTGGACCGCTCCTGCTGGAGCCGCAGATAGGTGGCCCACCGGTGGTGTCCGTCGGCGATCAGCGCCTGGCGGTGGGACAGGTCGGAGGTGATCTCCGCCCGCTCCGCGGGGTCGGTGACGGCCCAGAGCCGGTGCCCGACCCCGTCCTCCGTCGTCGTGGTGAGGAGCGGGAGGCGTTCCACCACCCGCTCGATCACGGCCGTCGCACCGCTCGGCCCGCCGTCGCCCGCATAGCTGAGGAGCAGGGGTTCGAGATGGGCGGCCGCGGTGCGCATCAGGTCGGCGCGGTCCTCGACGACGTCGTCCATGACGTCCTCGTGCGGCAGCACGACGCCCTCCGACGCGGGGGAGAGTGCCAGGGCCCCGATCACCCCGCGCTGGAGGGCGTCGCCGGCCCGCTGCTCGTAGACGTAGAGCGCGGGCACCGGGTCCGGGGCGAGGACGCCCTCCGCCAGCCAGCGCTTCAGGGTGTCGGCGGCCTGCCGGTGGCGTGCGGCGGCCGTGCCGGCCTGCGGGAGGATCAGCCGCACGATGTTGTGCGGGTCCGCGGACTCCAGGTGGTGGAGGCCGTCGGGCCGCACCACGACGTCGTACGGCGGCGAGGTGACCGCCGCGAGGCTGCCGATCCGCTCGGGTACGTACCGCAGGCCGCGGAAGGGGATCAGCCGCAGCCCCTGGCCGACGGCGGGCCCGGATGTGTTCATTTGTGCATCGTAGGTGCGCCTCCGCGATGCGCGATGATCGGGGGAGAGGCACGGAACGAGGAGCAGAGGCATATGAGTCAGCAGTACAGGTCCCGGCCGCTCGGGAGCGCGGTGGCGCTCAGCGAGGCGTACGACACGGCCCTGCTCGATCTCGACGGGGTGGTGTACGCGGGCGGGCACGCGATCGGCCACGCGGTCGAGTCGCTGGGCACCGCCCGTCAGGGTGGCATGCACCTGGCGTATGTGACGAACAACGCGCTGCGGACCCCGGACGCGGTGGCCGCGCATCTCACGGAGCTCGGGGTTCCGGCGGACGCCGCCGATGTGATCACGTCCGCGCAGGCGGTGGCCCGGCTGATGGCCGATCAGCTGCCGTCCGGCGCCAGGGTGCTCGTGGTCGGCGGTGAGGGGCTGCGGGTCGCGCTGCGCGAGCGCGGTCTGGTCCCGGTGGAGTCGGCGGACGACGATCCGGTCGCCGTGGCACAGGGGTACGGCGGACCCGACCTTCCCTGGGGCCGCTTCTCCGAGGCCGCGTACGCGATCTCGCGCGGAGCCGTGTGGTTCGCGTCCAACACCGACCTGACGATCCCGAGCGCCCGGGGGATCGCGCCGGGCAACGGGGCGGCGGTGGAGGTCGTCCGCATCGCGACCGGGGCCGAACCGCAGGTGGCCGGCAAGCCGCTCCCGCCGATGCACCGCGAGACCGTGCTGCGTACCGGGGCGAAGCGCCCGCTGGTCGTCGGGGACCGGCTGGACACCGACATCGAGGGCGCGTTCAACGGCGGTGTGGACTCGCTGCTCGTCCTCACCGGGGTGACCGACGCGGCCCGGCTGATCGCCGCCGGACCCGAGCACCGCCCGACCTACGTGGACCGCGACCTGCGGGGGGTGCTCACCGGTCAGCCCGAGGTCGCGGAGGAGGGGGCCGGCTTCCGCTGCGGCGGCTGGACGGCCGAGGTGCGCGGCGAGGCACTCGTGATGGACGGCGAGGGCGACCCGGTCGACGGGCTGCGGGCCCTGTGCGCGGCGGCGTGGACCCACGCCGGAGAGGGCGTGTCCCCGCTGGACGCGCGGAAGGCCGTGGCCGGGCTCGGCCTGTAGCGGGTCCGTGACGAGTCCGCGGTGGGTCCGCACCCGGTCCGCACCCGGTCCGGACCGGGTGCGCGGGACGGGAGGCCGGTGCGGCGGCCGGAGACCGGTGCGTCCGGCCCCGGTACGGCGGGCGCCCCCGGTGGGACGGGACCTCCGTGCCCCGCTCGTGAGGGGTGCATCCGGGCATGTCCGGGCACCCGGAGCGAGGACGGCAGGACATCCCTCAGAGCAGCGCCCTGAGCTTCAGCAGGTCGCGGAAGCCGGCCTCCAGCCGCACCCGGCCCGATGCCCAGGCCTTCGCGAAGTTCAGCTCGCCGCCGACCATGTCCACCAGGTCGTCGCCGGTCATCGCGAGCCGGATCTCCGCCTTCTGCCGGGGCGGGCCCTCGTGCGTGTCCAGCACCGTGATCCGGCCGTGCGCCAGCCGTCCGGTGAACGTCGCGTCGAGATCCTTGATGTGGCAGCTCAGCGAGCGGTCGAGGTCGGCGGCGCGGCGTACGTCGCCGTCGGCCCCCGCCAGGTTGTCGGAAAGTGTGTCGAGTGCGCTGCGGCACTCCGCCATGGTCGCCATCGGCACCGACGGTACACCGGCCCTTCGGGGTAGCGTTCCGGCATGAGCGACTGGATGCCGGGGCCGGACACGGCGCAGCGGGACGAGACGGACGGGACGGCCGGGACGCCGCCCGTCGCACCCCCCGAAACCTCCTTCGACCCCGTCCCGCCCGCCCCGCTCGGTGTCGCCCGTACACCCACCGGGCACGCCGGGGTCGACGCCCGGCTGGCACGGCTGGCCGACGCGGACCACCTCGCGGCGGACGGCCACACCGAGGTGTACGAGGATGTACACCGCGGGCTGCGCGACGAGCTGACCGCGCTGGACGCCCGGCCCGCACCCGCACCGACGCCCGCGCACGACAACAGGAGCTGAACCGAACGTGGCAGGAGTGGCACGTCGACGCCTCGACGCCGAGCTGGTACGCCGCAAGCTGGCGCGCTCGCGTGAGCACGCGAGCCAGCTGATCGCAGCGGGGCGGGTGACCGTCGGCGGCAACACCGCGACGAAGCCCGCCACCCAGGTCGAGACCAGCGCCGCCCTCGTCGTCGTCAAGGACGACAGCGACCCCGAGTACGTCTCGCGCGGCGGGCACAAACTCGCGGGCGCCCTGGACGCCTTCGTGCCGCTCGGGCTGGAGGTCGAGGGACGGCGGGCCCTGGACGCCGGGGCCTCCACCGGCGGCTTCACGGACGTCCTGCTGCGGGCCGGCGCCGGCCACGTCGTCGCCGTGGACGTCGGCTACGGCCAGCTCGCCTGGTCCCTGCAGTCCGACGAGCGCGTCACCGTCAAGGACCGTACGAACGTGCGCGAGCTGACGCTGGAGCAGATCGACGGGACGGCGGTGGACCTGGTCGTGGGCGACCTGTCGTTCATCCCGCTCGGCCTGGTGCTGCCCGCCCTCGCGCGCTGCGCCGCTCCCGACGCCGACCTGGTGCTCATGGTCAAGCCGCAGTTCGAGGTGGGCAAGGAGCGCCTCGGCACCGGCGGCGTGGTCCGCAGCCCCGAGCTGCGGGCCGAGGCGGTGCGCGAGGTGGCGCGCCGGGCCGGTCTGCTGGGCCTCGGCGTCCAGGGGGTGACGGCGAGCCCGCTGCCCGGGCCGTCGGGGAACGTCGAGTACTTTCTGTGGCTGCGGGCCGGCGCACCTGAGCTGGATCCCGCGGACGTCGACCGCGCAGTGGCGGAGGGGCCCCGTTGACGACGCACACGGCACACACCGGGAACACGCAGCGGCCGGGGGACCCGGACCGCACGGTCTTCCTGCTGGCGCACACCGGCCGCCCGGCCGCGATCCGCAGCGCCGAACTGGTCGTGCAGGGCCTCCTGCGGAACGGCCTGGGGGTCCGGGCGCTGGCCGTCGAGGCGGAGGACCTGCCGCTGCCGCGGTCCGTGCAGACGGTCACCGACGCGACGCCCGCCGCCGTGGACGGCTGCGAGCTGCTGATCGTGCTCGGCGGGGACGGAACGCTGCTGCGCGGGGCGGAGATCTCCCGGGCCTCCGGTGTGCCCATGCTCGGCGTCAACCTCGGCCGGGTCGGCTTCCTCGCCGAGGCCGAGCGTGACGACCTGGACCAGGTGGTCGACCGTGTGGTGACCCGTGCCTACCAGGTCGAGGAGCGGATGACGCTCGACGTCGTCGTGCACAGCAACGGCGACGTCGTGCACACCGACTGGGCGCTCAACGAGGCCGCCGTGCAGAAGGTCTCGCCCGAGCGGATGCTGGAGGTCGTCCTGGAGATCGACGGCCGCCCGGTGACCGGCTTCGGATGCGACGGGATCGTGTGCGCCACCCCCACCGGGTCGACGGCGTACGCCTTCTCCGCGGGCGGCCCCGTCGTCTGGCCGGAGGTCGAGGCGCTGCTGATGGTCCCGATCAGCGCCCATGCGCTCTTCGCGAAGCCGCTCGTCACGTCACCCGACTCGGTGCTGGCCGTGGAGGTCCAGCCGCACACCCCGCACGGGGTGCTGTGGTGCGACGGCCGCCGCACCGTCGAACTGCCCGCGGGCGCCCGTGTCGAGGTGCGGCGCGGAGCGGTGCCGGTACGGCTCGCACGGCTCCACCAGGCGTCGTTCACCGACCGTCTGGTGGCCAAGTTCGCCCTGCCCGTCCAGGGCTGGCGGGGTGCCCCGCACTGACCCCGCGGGACGCTGCTCACACCCGCGGGAGTGAATCCGCCACCGGGGTCCGTCGCACGGCGGTGCCCGGACCTCGTAAGGTCGTGTCCGTGTTGGAGGAGATGCGGATACGGTCGCTCGGGGTCATCGACGACGCGGTGGTGGAGCTGTCACCCGGTTTCACCGCGGTGACGGGTGAGACCGGCGCGGGCAAGACCATGGTCGTCACCAGCCTCGGGCTGCTGCTCGGAGGGCGTGCCGACCCCGCCCTCGTGCGGATCGGCGCCAAGGCCGCGGTCGTCGAGGGGCGCATCACCGTGTCCCCGGGCGACGCGGCGGCGGTACGGGCCGAGGAGGCCGGGGGCGAGGTCGAGGACGGTGCGCTGCTCGTCAGCCGTACCGTTTCGGCCGAGGGGCGCTCCCGGGCCCACCTGGGCGGGAGATCCGTGCCGGTGGGGGTGCTCGCCGAGCTCGCCGACGAACTCGTCGCCGTGCACGGCCAGACCGACCAGCAGGGGCTGCTCAAGCCCGCACGGCAGCGCCAGGCGCTGGACCGCTACGCCGGGGACGGTGTCGAGGGCCCGCTCTCCGCGTACACGGCGGCCCACCGGCGGCTGCGTGCCGTCGTCACCGAACTCGACGAACTGACCACCCGGGCCAGGGAACGCGCCCAGGAGGCGGACCTGCTGCGCTTCGGCCTCGACGAGGTCGCCGCCGTCGAGCCGCTGCCGGGGGAGGACACCGAGCTCGCCGCGGAGGCCGAACGGCTCGGCCACGCGGAGGCCCTCGCCTCCGCGGCGGCCCTCGCCCACGCGGCGCTCGCCGGCGACCCCGAGGACCAGGAAGGGGTGGACGCCACCACGGTCGTGGCCGCCGCCGGCCGGTCCCTGGACGGCGTGCGGGCGCACGACCCCGCCCTGGCGGCCCTCGCCGACCGGATCGGCGAGATCTCGATCCTGCTGGCCGACGTGGCCGGGGAACTCGCCGGTTACGCCGACCAGCTCGACGCCGACCCGCTGCGGCTCGCCGTCGTGGAGGAGCGGCGCGCCGCGCTCGGCGCGCTGACCCGCAAGTACGGCGAGGACATCGCCTCCGTGCTCGCCTGGGCCACGGAGGGCGCCGCCCGGCTGACCGAGCTGGAGGGCGACGACGACCGCATCGGAGAGCTGACGGCGGAGCGCGACGCGCTGCGCGGGGAGCTCTCCGCCCTCGGGCAGCGGCTGACCGACGCACGGACCGAGGCGGCGGCCCGCTTCGCCGCGGACGTCACCGAGGAACTGGCCTCCCTCGCGATGCCGCACGCCCGGGTCTCGTTCGCCATCGGGCAGACCGCGGCGCCGGACGAGCCGTCCGGGATCGACATCGGCGGCCGGAGCGTCCTCTACGGGCCGTCCGGCGCCGACGAGGTGGAACTCCTGCTGGCGCCGCACCCCGGTGCGCAGCCGCGGCCGATCGCCAAGGGCGCCTCGGGCGGTGAGTTGTCCCGGGTCATGCTCGCCGTCGAGGTGGTCTTCGCGGGCTCGGACCCCGTGCCGACGTACCTCTTCGACGAGGTCGACGCCGGTGTCGGCGGGAAGGCCGCCGTGGAGGTCGGCCGGCGGCTGGCCAAGCTCGCCAGGTCCGCGCAGGTCGTCGTGGTCACCCACCTGCCTCAGGTGGCGGCCTTCGCCGACCGGCAGCTGCTGGTCGAGAAGACCGTGGACGGAGCGGTCACCCGGAGCGGTGTCACGGTCCTGGAGGGCGAGGACCGGGTGCGGGAACTCTCCCGGATGCTCGCCGGGCAGGAGGACTCCGAGACGGCACGGGCGCACGCCGAGGAGCTCCTGGAGACCGCCCGGGCCGACGGCTGACGGCGCGTCCGCGTCAGTCTCACGCGGCCCACTTCACTCGTACGAGTGGGGTGGGCCGCCTCGTTGCCGGTGAGGGGACGGGAACAACGTTTCGTCAGTCCCGGAACGTGCGTGCGGGCTGGCATCCTTGGGACCGTACACATCACCGACTGGGGAGCCCCGGGAGCCGATCAACGTGTCACAGCTGCGTACGGTCCAAGTCCTGGGCGGCGGCGCCGGAAGCAGCGCTCGGGTCAGCTCGCTCGCCGCGGGGCTGGTCGCCAGAGGCGTGCAGGTCACCGTCTGCGCCCCGGCCGGGTCCGGTCACGCCCACGGCCTGCCCGCCGCCGGGACCCGGTTCGTCGCGGTGCCCCGGCGCAGTGATCCCGCGGCGGTCGCCGCCCTGCGCGCCGCGTGCGCCGGAGCGGACCTCGTCCACGCGCACGGCCTGCACGCCGCCGTGCGCGCCGCGCTCGCGCTCAGCGGCCGGGCCACCCCGCTGGTCGTGACCTGGCACACCCGCGCCCCCGCGGCGGGCGCCCGCGGCCGGCTGCTGCGGATGCTGGAGCGCAGGGCGGCCCGGGTGGCCGCCGTCGTGCTGGGCACCTCCTCGGAGGTGGTCGACCGGGCCCGCCGCCGAGGCGCCAGGGACGCCCGGCTCGCGCCGCCCGCGATCCCCCCGAGCCGCTTCGCCGGCGCCCCCGACGACGGCAAGGTCCGTGCCGAACTGGGCGCGTACGGAAGACCGTTGCTGGTGGCGTTCGCCCAGCACGGTCAGGACGCGCTGCTGGACGCGGCGCGCGGATGGTGCGCGCTCGACCCGGTGCCCCTGCTGGCCGTCGTGGGGGAGGAGCACCTGACCGGCGCGCTGCGGCGCCGGATCGCCGCGGAGGGCCTGCCCGTCGTCCTCGCGGGCGGCCCGGACGCCATCGGCGGTCTCCTCGCCGCCGCCGACCTCGCCGTCCTGGCCGGCCCGGGGGAGAGCGGCCCGCTGCTCGCGCGGGAGGCCCTGCGGCTCGGCACCCCCCTGGTGGCGGCCCGGGCGGACGGGCTGCCCGAGCTCGTGGGCGACGCGGCGGAGTTCGTTCCTCAGGGGGACGCCGAAGCGCTCTCCGAGGCCGTCGTGCGCCTTCTCGGCGACCCCGGGCACCGGCAGCGGCTCGCGGCGTCAGGACGCGCGCAGGCGGCGGGCTGGCCGACCGAGGACGACACCATCGCCCATGTGCTCTCCGTGTACGACGAGTTGGCGACGCCCGCCGCGACCGGCTGAGACGGCGTCCGCCGGCGCACCGGCCGGCGAGGCGCGCGGCGCTCCGCGGGCCGGTGCGGTCCTCACCGGGGCGTCAGCCGCCGGGCCCGCAGCGCGAGGTTCAGCGCCAGCACCGACGCGGGGTCGTCCAGATCGGTGCCGAGCAGCTCGCCGATGCGGGCCAGCCGGTTGTAGAGCGTCTGCCGGTTCAGATGCAGGTCGCGTGCGGCCTCCGCCTTGCGGCCCGCATGGGCGAGGTAGGCCTCCAGCGTGGGCAGCAGCGCGGGGCGCGAGGTCCGGTCGTGCGCCAGCAGCGGACCGATCGCCCGGTCCACGAAGGACGCCAGGTCCGGATCGTCCCGCAGCCGCCACAGCAGCAGGTCGATGTCCAGCCGGCGGGCGTCGTACCAGGGGCGGTCCCCGAGCCCCTGCGCGGCCGTCGCCGCCTGGGCCGCGTGCCGCAGCCCCGCGCCCGCCGCCTCCCAGCCGCCCGCGTCGCCGACCACCACGGCCGACGGCGCACGGTCACCGGGGCTGCGGAGGCCCGCCCGGTCTGCCCCGGTCCGCAGCGCCGCCGCGACCCGTTCCGCGAGCGCCGTACGGGAGGTCCCCGGGCGCAGCGCCAGCAGCAGCGGGACCCTGCCCTCCACCGGGCGCACCCCCACCAGCACCGGCGTCCCCACCGCAGCGAGCTCCTCCGTCACCGCCCGGGCCAGCACCGCCCAGCTGCCCGCGGGTGCCGACGCGGGGGAGAGCCGCATCACCACCGGGAGCAGCGGGTCCCCGCCCGGCCGGAACCCGAGGACGCCGGCCTGCGCGGGGGCGTCCGACGGGGCGATCCGGCCCTCGGCGAGATCGGTGAGGAAGTCACCGCGGCCCCGCGCCGCCACCTCGTCCTCCTGCCGGGCCTGCATCAGGACGACCGCCAGGATGCCCGCGGCCCGCTCGGCGGCCATCCGGTGCACCGCCACCAGCGGCCCGGACACCGCGAGCAGCACCAGCCGGGCCCGCACGGAACCCGGCCCGGGCCCGCTCCCCGGCACCTCGACCACCACCGTGCCGGCGGGGGGCGCCTCACGCGCCGTACGCGCCCCGCGCAGCCCCTCCCAGACCTGGAGCGGATCGGCGCCCACCGGTCCGGCGTCCGTGCCCGCCGCGAACAGCAGCCGGCCGTCGGGGGTCTCCAGGAAGACCGGGTTCGCCGCGAAGTCCGCCAGGATCCCCAGGACCTGCGGCACCCCGCCGCCGCCCAGGACCGCCTGCGTACACCGCAGGTGGACCTCCTCCGCCCGCCGGAGCAGGCCGTAGTGGCCGTTCACGATCTCGGTGTGGATCTCCTCGGTCACCGCCACGAACGGCACCTCGCGGTGCAGCTGGACGAGCGGCAGCCCCGCCGCGCGCGCCGCCTCCACGATCGCCGGGGGCAGCCGGCCGAAGCGCGGCCCGAGCTCCACGACGAGGGCCGCGATACCGCGCTCGGCCAGCCTGCGGACGAAGGCGCGCTGGTCGGCGGGGCGTGACCCCAGGCCGAGCCCGGTGGTGAGCAGCAGCTCCCCGCCCCTGAGCAGGTCGGGGAGGTTGGGCGCCTCACCGGCGTGCACCCAGCGCACCGCACGGTCCAGGTGGTCCGCACCGGTCAGGACCTCCGGAAGTCCGCCGCGCAGCCCCGGCAGCTCCAGCGCCCGCCGTACGGTGATCACGCCCTCTGTCTCCACCGGCTCCGGCCTCGTGCTTCCACTCGTGCGCCCAGGCGCGGGGTGTCCGGGGCGCGGAGGCCCCCGGTCAGGAAGCTACCGGGCCCCGCCGTGCCGCGTCACACCACGGCCACCGCGGGCTTCACGTTGTGGTTCAGGTGGAAGACGTTGTCCGGGTCGTACCGGGCCTTCACGCGGGACAGCCGCTCGTAGGCCCGCTCGCCGAATCCGGCCACCACCCGCTCCTGCCCCTCGCGGCCGATGAAGTTGAGGTAGACCGCGCCGTTCGCCCACGGCAGCATCGAGTCGCGTACCCCGCGCACCCACCCCCTGACCCGCTCGTCGTCCGTCTCGTTCTCCCAGATCCCGAAGGGGTGGACGGCCCACGGGCAGGACCGCCACGGCAGCGGGTGGTCGGCGGCTCCGCGCGCCACCGCGCCGCCCATCGGGAACAGCACGTGCTGGGTGGGCGTGGGGACCGGGAGGGTGGCGGCGTTCGCGCAGAACGCCGTGACGGCCTCGTCCGGGAACGCGTCCAGGTACTCCGCCGACCAGTAGTTCCGCAGGCCGGGCGGATCGTCGAGCATGCACTGCAGCTCCGCGTAGGGGATCGTGTCGACGATCTCCGCCCGGTGGTCCAGGGCCAGCAGCGGGGCCGCCACGTCGCGCGCCCGGTCCGGTGTCCCGGTGAAGGTGACGAGAGCGGCGCACACGAGCCGGCCCACCATGTCCTCCGGGACCCACTCCTCCGGCGGCGCGGTGACGTACATGCAGCCGCCGCCCGCCTCGTCGGGGGCGGACTCCATGACGTCCCGGTACGTACGGACCGCCTCGGGGCCGTCCTCCGGGCGGAAGAGCAGCATCACGATGCTCATCCGGGGCAGCTCGTGCAGCCTCAGCGTCAGCGAGGTGACGACACCGAAGTTGCCCCCGCCGCCGTGCAGGGCCCAGAACAGCTCGGGGTGTTCGTCCGCCCGCGCGTGGACGAGCGTGCCGTCCGCCGTCACCACGTCGGCGGCCAGCAGGTTGTCGCAGGCCAGCCCGAACGCCCGCTCCAGCCAGCCCGAGCCGCCGCCCAGCGTGAAGCCGCCGACGCCGGTGGTGGACACCCGTCCGCCGGTGGTCGCCAGGGCGTACGGCTGGGTGGCCCGGTCCAGGTCGCTCATGACGGCGCCCCCGCCGACACGGGCGGACCGGGCGCCGGGGTCGACCTCGACCGAGCGCATCCGGCGCAGGTCCACCACCAGGCCGCCCTCGCTGAGGGCCATGCCCGCGACGCTGTGGCCGCCCCCGCGCACCGCGACCTCCAGCCCCCGGTCTCGTGCGACGGCGAGCGCCCGCGCCACGTCCGTCCCGGACGCGCACTGGGCCACCACCGCGGGTCTGCGGTCGATCATGCCGTTGAAGACGGTGCGTGCCTCGTCGTAGCCCGGGTCGCCCGGGACGTGGACCTCACCGGTGAAGCCGGGGCGCAGGCCGGCCGCGGCGGTGTCCGGCACGGAGGTGCGGGGTGTCATGGCGTGCCCCCTTCACAGGGCTCTGCAGGACCCCTCCATCGTAGGACCGGCCGTGGACACCGGCCGTTCCTCGGGGGCGGCCGGACCGTGCGGTCACCACCGTCGCCGTACCGCCGCCTTCCCGCCGGTCACCAGACTCGCCGGCGGCACGTCGTCGGCCACCACCGCGCCGGCGGCGACCACGGCGTCACGGCCGATGCTGACCCCGGGGAGGATCGTGGCGCCGGCGCCGATCCACACGTTCTCCGCGACGTCGATGGGCGCGCCGCTCAGCCACCCGCGCCGGTCCCCGGGATCGACCGGGTGGCCCACGGTGATGAACGTGGCCCGCGGCCCGATCATCACGCGCTCGCCGAGCCGGATGCCGGCGTAGTCGAGGAACGTGCAGTTCTGGTTGACGAACACCCGCGGCCCGAACTCCAGGTTCAGGCCGTGGTCGGTGAAGAAGGGCGGATACACGGTGACCCCGGAGGGAAGCGGCCGGCCGAGTATCCGGCCGAGCAGCTCCGCCCTGCCCTCCTCGTCGTCGAAGGGCAGGACGTTCAGGCGGGAGGTCAGCTCCGTGACCCGCAGGACCCGCTCCGACATGGCCCGGAACTCCGGGCTGTGGATACGCATGAGACGGTCGGACATACGGTGCTCCTCATTCCTCTCTGCCGTCCCGGCGGCCGGGCACGGCCCCCGGGACACCGGTCCGCTGACGGCCGGTCACCGGTGACCGGCCCCGTGCTTCTGCGCGTCGCCGCCGCCCGGCACCTTCGCCCAGGACGGGCGCCAGACCCGGCCGGCGGGCCGCGGCAGGCTCCCGAGATGGGCGATGAGACCGCCGAGCGCCGGATGCGGGTGGGTCCCGGGGAGGATGAGGGAGAGCGGGTAGGCGAGGACCGGGTCCACGACGGGGATGCGCCGCAGACCGTGGGCCGCCGGCCAGACGTACCGGTCGCGCGCCCCCACCAGGGTCGCCACGTCCGGCGACTCCGCGAGGGTCTCCAGCAGCACCTCGTCCCCGAAGTGCGGGCCCGCCGCGTCGACGCGCAGGCCGAAAGCGGTCACGAGCTGGTCGTAGAAGTCCGACCACTCGCTGAGGGGCGCGATACCGGGGATCCAGATCCGGTGCCCGCGCAGCCGCGCGGGCGTCACCTCCGGCTCGTGGGCGAGCGGATGACGCGGACCGACGAGGAGGTCCAGCGGGGAGTCGAACGCGTGGATCATCCGCACCCCGGGCGGCAACGCGCCCGGAGCCGTGACCGTGCGGAAGGAGGCGTCGACCTCGCCCGCCTCGACGGCGGCGGCCGCCACGCCCGGGTCGTCGGCCCGCAGGGTCACCACGTCCAGGCCGGTTCCCGGCCGCGACCGCCAGTACTCGTGCAGCACGACGGCCTGCGCGCTCCGCAGGCCGAGCACGTCGACGCGCAGGGTCCGCGCACCCGGCCCGACCGCGGAGACCGCGCGGTCGGCGGCCGCGACGACACTCCGCGCGTGCGGCAGGAACACCCGGCCGTCGGGTGTCAGCCCGACGCCCCGGGCGCTCCGTGAGAGGAGCCTGACCTCCAGCCGGCGCTCCAGGGCGGCGATCCGCTTGGAGACGGCCTGCTGCGTCACGCCCAGCTCGTCCGCCGCACGCCGCACCTGTCCGAGCTCCGCCGCCCGGACGAACGATCGCAATGCCTCGATGTCCACCGGTTCACCCTAGGGGCGTACAACCGAGGGTTGTGAGGCGTGGTGGACCGGTTGCGGGACGGCACGCCCCGGAGCATGAGGGCCCCGCGACGGCAGGACCCGCCCCGGTCGTCCGACCGGGGCGGGTCCTGTGCACGAGAGGGCGGGCGGGTCAGCCGACGTACGCCCCGCTGGCCGTCAGCCGCAGCGCCGTGTCGATCAGCGGGACGTGGCTGAACGCCTGGGGGAAGTTGCCCACCTGACGCTGGAGCCGGGAGTCCCACTCCTCGGCCAGCAGGCCGAGGTCGTTGCGGAGGGACAGCAGCTTCTCGAAGAGCCGGCGGGCCTCGTCGACCCGGCCGATCATCGCCAGGTCGTCCGCCAGCCAGAACGAGCAGGCGAGGAACGCGCCCTCGTCGCCCTCCAGACCGTCCACGCCCGCGTCGTCGCCCTCGGTGGGGTAGCGCAGCACGAAGCCGTCCTCCGTGGACAGCTCCCGCTGGATCGCCTCGATCGTGCCGATGACGCGCTTGTCGTCCGGCGGGAGGAAGCCCATCTGCGGGATCAGCAGCAGCGACGCGTCCAGTTCCTTCGACCCGTAGGACTGGGTGAAGGTGTTGCGCTCCGGGTCGTAGCCGTGCTCGCAGACGTCCCGGTGGATGTCCTCGCGGAGCTGGTGCCAGCGCTCCAGGGGCCCCTCCACGTCCCCCGCCTCGATCAGCTTGATCGTGCGGTCGACCGCGACCCAGGCCATCACCTTGGAGTGCACGAAGTGCCGGCGCGGCCCGCGCACCTCCCAGATGCCCTCGTCGGGCTCCTCCCAGTGCTTCTCCAGGTACTCGATCAGCTTGAGCTGGAGGCCCATCGCGTAGTCGTTGCGGGTCAGCCCCGTCATGTGCGCCAGGTGGAGCGCCTCGGTGACCTCGCCGTACACGTCGAGCTGGAGCTGGTTGGCCGCGCCGTTGCCGACCCGGACCGGGGCGGAGTTCTCGTAGCCCGGAAGCCACTCCAGCTCCGCCTCGCCGAGCTCGCGCTCACCGGCGATGCCGTACATGATCTGCAGGTTCTCCGGGTCGCCCGCGACGGCGCGCAGCAGCCACTCGCGCCAGGCGCGGGCCTCCTCGCGGTACCCCGTGCGCAGCAGGGAGGAGAGCGTGATCGCCGCGTCCCGCAGCCAGGTGTAGCGGTAGTCCCAGTTCCGGGAGCCGCCGATGTCCTCCGGGAGGGACGTGGTCGGGGCCGCCACGATCCCGCCGGTCGGCGCGTAGGTGAGCGCCTTCAGGGTGATCAGGGAGCGGACCACGGCCTCGCGGTAGGGGCCGTGGTACGTGCACTGGCCGACCCAGTCGCGCCAGAAGTCCTCCGTCGCCGTCAGCGAGGCCTCCGGTTCCGGGACGCCCGGCGGCTCGTGGTGCGAGGGCTGCCAGCTGATGGTGAACGCGATCCGGTCACCGGGGGCCACCGTGAAGTCGGAGTACGTGGTCAGGTTCTGGCCGTACGTCTCCGTGTCCGTGTCCAGCCACACCGAGTCGGGCCCGGCGACGGCGACCGTCCGTCCGTCGACCTTGTGCACCCAGGGGGTGACCCGCCCGTAGCTGAAGCGCATCCGCAGTTCCGAGCGCATCGGAACCCGGCCGCTCACCCCTTCGACGATGCGGATGAGCTGCGGTGCTCCGTCACGCGGCGGCATGAAGTCGGTCACCCGGACCGTGCCGCGGGAGGTGTCCCACTCCGATTCCAGGACGAGCGAGTCGCCGCGGTAGCGGCGCCGGTCCGCCGCCGGGGGCTCCGCGCCCTCCGGGCGGGCGGGGCCCAGCCTCCAGAAACCGTTCTCCTCGGTACCGAGGAGCCCGGCGAAAATTGCGTGTGAATCAAAACGTGGGAGGCACAGCCAGTCCGCCGTGCCGTCCCGGCAGACCAGGGCTGCGGTCTGCATGTCTCCGATGAGTGCGTAATCCTCGATGCGCCCGGCCACGTGCTTCTCCAGTCGAACGGCCATGTCGCCCCGGAGGGCGCTTACTGCTGGTCAAGGGGTCGTTGTAGTAGAACCGACGAGCTCTTGCACGGGTGAGCGGGCTGGGGTGGAGCCGCTGGGCCGGCCAACTCGGCAGCGAGTGTCCGAGCAGGATACGACGCACCAAGGGGTTCCGCGCGCCTGTCCACGACTTGTCCGTCGCCCGTCACGAATGAATGCGGTGGACCTGAAACGAACGTGATGATCGTGTGACGACCCCGGAGAAGGCATGGCCGGAAGCGGCCTCCCTCCGTCGCTGTTACCCTGGTAGCCCGTGGACCGGTGGTCGTCCCCGCAGTGGACGAGGCCCCCGAACCGCAGCGACGGCACCTCCGGAGACCCTCCGCACGGCACGCCGGTACGCACCTCACGATCGCGACCACGGGAGCCCCCTTTGGCTATGCAGCCCACATCCACGACGACCAAGCACATCT
The DNA here is from genome assembly GCF_040613235.1 of Streptomyces sp. NPDC006296. Taxonomy (NCBI): domain Bacteria; kingdom Bacillati; phylum Actinomycetota; class Actinomycetes; order Kitasatosporales; family Streptomycetaceae; genus Streptomyces; species Streptomyces sp. NPDC006296. The sequence goes on from NZ_JBEXRT010000011.1 coordinate 18,224, forward strand.
TCGTCACCGGGGGTGTCGCCTCCTCCCTCGGCAAGGGTCTGACTGCCTCCAGCCTGGGTGCCCTGCTCAAGGCACGTGGCCTCCGGGTCACCATGCAGAAGCTCGACCCCTACCTCAACGTCGACCCCGGGACGATGAACCCCTTCCAGCACGGTGAGGTGTTCGTCACCAACGACGGCGCCGAGACCGACCTGGACATCGGCCACTACGAGCGCTTCCTCGACGTCGACCTCGACGGCTCGGCCAACGTCACGACCGGCCAGGTCTACAACACGGTGATCGCCAAGGAGCGGCGCGGCGAGTACCTCGGCGACACCGTCCAGGTCATCCCGCACATCACCAACGAGATCAAGCACCGCATCCGCCGCATGGCCACCGACGACGTCGACGTCGTCATCACCGAGGTCGGCGGCACCGTCGGCGACATCGAGTCGCTGCCCTTCCTGGAGACCGTCCGCCAGGTCCGCCACGAGGTCGGCCGCGACAACGTCTTCGTCGTGCACATCTCGCTGCTGCCCTACATCGGCCCCTCCGGCGAGCTGAAGACCAAGCCCACCCAGCACTCCGTCGCCGCGCTGCGCAACATCGGCATCCAGCCCGACGCGATCGTGCTGCGCGCCGACCGCGACGTCCCGACCGCCATCAAGCGCAAGATCTCGCTGATGTGCGACGTCGACGAGGCCGCCGTGGTGGCCTGCGTGGACGCCAAGTCGATCTACGACATCCCCAAGGTGCTGCACACCGAGGGCCTGGACGCCTACGTCGTGCGGAAGCTGGACCTGCCGTTCCGCGACGTGGACTGGACCACCTGGGACGACCTGCTGGACCGTGTCCACAACCCCGACCACGAGGTCACCGTCGCCCTGGTCGGCAAGTACATCGACCTGCCCGACGCCTACCTCTCGGTCACTGAGGCCATCCGGGCCGGCGGCTTCGCCAACAAGGCCCGCGTCAAGGTCAAGTGGGTCGCCTCCGACGACTGCAAGACCCCGGCCGGCGCGCAGAAGCAGCTCGGCGACGTCGACGCGGTCTGCATCCCCGGCGGCTTCGGCGAGCGCGGTGTGGTCGGCAAGGTCGGCGCCATCCAGTACGCCCGCGAGAACAAGGTGCCGCTGCTCGGCCTCTGCCTCGGCCTGCAGTGCATCGTGATCGAGGCCGCGCGCAACCTCGCCGGCATCCCCGACGCGAACTCCACCGAGTTCGACGCCGCCACCGGGCACCCCGTCATCTCCACCATGGAGGAGCAGCTCGCCTACGTCGAGGGCGCGGGCGACCTGGGCGGCACCATGCGGCTCGGCCTCTACCCGGCGAAGCTCGCCGAGGGCTCCCTGGTCCGCGAGGCCTACGCCGACGAGCCCTACGTCGAGGAGCGCCACCGCCACCGCTACGAGGTCAACAACGGCTACCGCGCGGAGCTGGAGAAGAAGGCCGGACTGGTCTTCTCCGGCACCTCCCCGGACAACAAGCTCGTCGAGTACGTCGAGTACCCGCGTGAGGCCCACCCCTACCTGGTGGCCACCCAGGCGCACCCGGAGCTCCGCTCCCGCCCGACCCGCCCCCACCCGCTCTTCGCCGGCCTGGTGAAGGCCGCCGTGGAACGCCGGATCGCGGCGCGCGGGACGGCCGCCGACGCCTGAGGGCCGCTCCACCGGGCCGGACGGGCCCGGGAGCGGCCCGGCGGCCCGAGGGTGCTCCGAGGCGATACGGTGGACCGGGGCGCGGTTCCTTCACGGGATGCGCGCCCCGGTTTCCGTTTGTTCGTGGGAGGACGTACATGGGTTTCCAGGACACGCCCGAGGAGTGGCAGGTCACCGCGTCGGTGACCCCCTTCACCGGCAACAAGACCAGCGTCCGCACCGACGACGTCGTGATGCCCGACGGAAGCGTCCACAGCCGCGACTACCAGGTGCACCCCGGATCCGTCGCCGTGCTCGCGCTCGACGCGGACGGCGGGGTCCTGGTCCTGCGGCAGTACCGGCACCCGGTCCGCCACAAGCTCTGGGAGATCCCCGCGGGGCTGCTCGACATCCCCGGTGAGAACCCGCTGCACGCCGCCCAGCGGGAGCTCTACGAGGAGGCCCACGTCAAGGCCGAGGACTGGCGGGTGCTCGCCGACGTCTACACCACCCCCGGCGGCTGCGACGAGGCGGTGCGGATCTTCCTCGCCCGGGACCTCTCCGAGGCGGAGGGCGAACGCTTCGAGGTCTCCGAGGAGGAGGCCGACATGGAGCAGGCCCGGGTCCCCCTCGACGAGCTCGTGCGGGGTGTGCTCGCCGGTGATCTGCACAACAACTGCCTGGTCGTGGGTGTGCTGTCGCTGACGGCTGCCCTGGCGGGCGACGGGGTGGACGCACTGCGCCCGGCCGACGCCCCGTGGCCGGCACGGCCGTTCGAGGCCTGAGGCCCCACCGGCCGCTCCGGGGACCTGTCCGGCCGTGCCCCGCGGGGCACGGCCCGGGCGGCCCGGGGCGCTGCCCGACCCGCGCCCGGCCGGGTCCGATGCGCGCCCGCCGGGTGCCGCGCTCCGGCCGGAGCGCGGCACCCGGACGCCGGTCCGGTCAGGCCGTCCGCCCGGGCCGCTCCCCGGCCCGGGCCCCGCTCCCGCCCGGCCGGCCGCCCCGCCCGTGTGCCCGGCCCGTCCGGCCGCCCCGCCCGTCCGCGCGGGCCGGTGGTTCCGCGTCGACGGAGGACCGATCGTACGAAAAGCTGATCCGATCGGGGGACGTCTCCGCCGCGCTCGGCCGTGATCGTCCGCACCTCTGAACTACGCTCGACAGGCCCCGTCCGGACTTCCGGCGGGCAACCGCGTGCAGCGAAGTGGAGCGTGGCCCGTGACGGATCAGGCGGTGGACACCAACGGCCCGGCCGGACCGGCGGGGACGGCGGAAACCAAAGAGCCGCCGGATGTGACACCACCTCAGTTCTTCGGCCGCGAACGCGAGTTGAAGGCGCTTCAGGAGGACGTCGCGGGGGCCGGGCTGGACACCCTGGCAGGCCGCAAAGCGGCCCGCGCCCGGGTCCTGCTGATCGCCGGCCGGCCCGGATCCGGACGCTCCGCGCTCGCCTCCGAACTCGCCCGCAGGCTCGCCGAACCGGGTGACTACCCCGACGGGGTCTTCCAGGTGGCGCTCACCGAACCCGGGGGCGAGCGGGTCCCCACGGAACGCACCGCGCGCGCCCTCCTGGACCTGCTCTCCGTCGCCGCTCCGCCCGGAGCCCACGAGGACGAACTCTCCGAGATGGTCCGCGAGGCGTTCGCCGTGCGGCGCTCCCTGATCCTCCTCGACGACGCCGTCGACGCCGAACAGGTCGACCCGCTGCTGCCCGACAACCCGGACTGCCTGGTCGTCGCCACCTCGACCGGCCCGCTCACCGGCATCCCCGGGGTCCGCCCGTGCACCCTCGGCGGCCTGGACGCCGGCTCCGCCGTGCAGCTGCTCGCGCGCACCATCGGACAGGTCCGCATCACGGTCGATCCACGGACCGCGGAGGCCCTCGCCGAGGAGTGCGGGGGACAGCCCGCCGCGCTCACCCTGGTCGCGGGCTGGCTGGCCGCCCGCCCCGGCGCCTCGGTCGCCGATGTCACCGGCCGGCTGCGCGACCAGCCCGACGACCCCGAACAGCCCTCCGGGGACCGGCCGTTGGCCCGGGCCTTCCGGCTCGTCCACGCCTCGCTCCCGCCCGCCGCCGCCGGGATACTGCGGCTGCTCGCCCTCGCCCCCGCCGGACTGGCCGACGCCCACACCGCCTCCGCGCTGGCCGGCTGCTCGGTCTCGGCCGCCCGGACGACCCTCGACGACTTCGTGCGGCTCGGCCTCCTCCGGACCAACAGCGCCGCGCTGCCGCAGTACGAGCTGCCCGGCTGCCTCGCCCCGCTGGTGCGCGCCGCGCTGGAGGAGCGGGAGCGGCCCGCCGAGATCCAGCTGGCCCGCGCCAGGATGCTGGAGCGGACGGTGCGCCGGCTCCAGGCCTGCCGTGCGGTCACCGACCCCGAGGACTCCCCGGCCCGCCGCAGGCTCGCCGGCCTGCCCCGCTCGCTGCGCTTCCCGCACCCGGAGGCCGCCGCCGCGTGGCTGCGGACCCGGGAGCCCGCCCTGCTCGCCGCCGCCCGGACCGCGGTGCGCGACGGGGACCTGGACACCCTCGCCCGGCGGCTGGTGGCAGCGCTCGTGCGGGCCCTCGCCGTGCACCGCGGCACCGAGGAGGCCGCCCCCGTGCTGTACGGGCTGCACGGCCTGGTCCTCGACGTGGCGGAACGCCGCGACCTGCCCCGGGAGAAGGCGGCGGCCCTGCTGAACCTCGCCGACCTGGACGCCAGGACCGGCCGCACCCGGGAGGCGCTGGCCCGCTACCGGGCCGCGCTGGACGCGGGGCGCGCGGCGAAGGACCTCTACGCGACCGGCAGGGCGATGGAATCCGCGGGCGGCGCGCACGCGGAGCTCGGGGACTTCAGCCGGGCGTCCGACTGGTACGGCCGGGCGCTCGCGCAGCGGCTCACCCAGGGGGAGCGGGCCGACGCGGCACGGCTGTACGGACGGCTCGGCGCCGTCCACACGTACGCCGGACGCTACGGCGAGGCGCTGCGCGACTGGCGCGCGGCGGCGTCCGGGCACCGCAGGCTCGGTGACCTGCCCGCCCAGGCGCGGGCGCTCAGCGAGGCCGCGCGGGTGCAGGAGTACGCGGGCCGGCCGCAGGAGTCGCTCCACACCTGCCGGGAGGCCGTCGAGCTGGCGCGCAAGGCCGGTGACCTGCGGCTCCAGGCCGCGCTGGAGCTCAGGCTCGCGGACACCCTGGACCGGCTCGGGGACCCGGCGGCGGCCCGGCTGCACCGGACGACGGCCGACAGGCTGCTGGGCGAGGACTGAGGGGCCTCCCGCGGCACCGGCGGGCTCCGGGGCACCCCCCGGACCTGTGAAATCCGTAGTGCTTCGATCAAAACTTAATGGTTTGTAAGGCTAGACAGGGAGAAGTCCTTCGTTAATGATGGCTCTGCCGCACCTTCTCGCGGTGTCTCCCCCTATGCTTGGTTCATACGGGTGTATCCCGTTGTGCGCCAGCGACCCCCCGAGCCAAGGACCGTGATCGACGTGAAGGTCGGCATCCCCCGCGAAGTCAAGAACAACGAGTTCCGGGTGGCGATCACCCCCGCCGGAGTGCACGAGCTCGTCCGGCACGGCCACCAGGTCCTCGTCGAGCAGCACGCGGGCGAGGGGTCCTCCATCCCGGACGCCGAGTACGTCGCCGCCGGTGCGCGGATCCTGTCCACCGCCGACGAGGTCTGGGCCGCGGCCGACCTGCTGCTCAAGGTCAAGGAGCCGGTCGCCGAGGAGTACCACCGCCTCCGCAAGGGCCAGACCCTCTTCACCTACCTCCACCTCGCCGCCTCCCGCGCGTGCACGGACGCCCTGCTGGAGTCGGGCACGACGGCGATCGCCTACGAGACCGTCGAGACCGCGACCCGCGCGCTGCCGCTGCTCGCCCCGATGTCCGAGGTCGCCGGCCGGCTCGCCCCGCAGGTCGGTGCGTACCACCTGATGCGTTCGGTCGGCGGGCGCGGTGTGCTCCCCGGCGGCGTCCCCGGCACCGGGGCGGGCCGTGCCGTCGTCATCGGCGGCGGGGTCTCCGGCTGGAACGCCACGCAGATCGCCGTCGGGCTCGGTTTCCACGTCACGCTGCTCGACCGCGACATCAACAAGCTGCGCGAGGCCGACAGGATCTTCGGCACCCGGGTGCGCACGGTCGTGTCCAACGCACTCGAACTGGAGAAGGCCGTCGTCGAGGCGGACCTCGTCGTGGGCGCCGTGCTGATCCCCGGTGCGAAGGCGCCGAAGCTGGTCACCAACGAGCTGGTCGCCAAGATGAAGCCCGGAAGTGTTCTTGTCGACATCGCGATCGACCAGGGAGGGTGTTTCGAGGACTCCCGTCCGACCACGCACGCCGAGCCGACCTTCACGGTCCACGACTCGGTCTTCTACTGCGTCGCGAACATGCCCGGCGCGGTGCCGAACACCTCGACCTACGCGCTCACCAACGCCACGCTCCCCTACATCCTGGAGCTCGCGAACCGCGGCTGGGCCGACGCCCTGCGCCGTGACGCCGCGCTGGCCAAGGGCCTCAACACCCATGACGGCCAGGTGGTTTACCGCGAGGTGGCCGAGGCGCACGGTCTTGACCACGTCGAGCTGAGCACGCTGCTGGGCTGAGCGCCCGGCACCTCCCGTCAACCCTCCCCGTCAACCTCGCGCGTCCGGCCGGACCTTGCCCAGCAAGGTCCGGCCGGACGCATGAGAGGCTTCCCTCCAACTCGCCGGAGACGTAACCCTCGACCCGTTTTGCACCCCCGCGAAAGGTGCGCCCCGGACGCTCCGCGCTCTTGACAGAGCGGTGTTCGATTGCCGACACAACGGGTCGGGTCCGGCGGATTGTGTTGCTGCGAACCGGTGACACGCCATAGAGTCGCCAATCGTCGGCATGATGCCACGCTGACCAATCGATAAGTTTCCTGGTCACATCCAAGGAGGTAAGACGACTTGTGAATGAGTCGACAATTACTCCCGGGGGTGGTCGACCAGGGATGCCTGCACGGGGCCTGAGCCCGAACGGGCTCGAAGCTGTCGGCTCCGTCGCGGTCCGCACCTTCGCCACCCAACAGCACATGACGACAGCCCCCCAGATGATGGACGGCCTACACGTGAACGCCATGGCCGGCAACGAAAGTGGCCGAGAGACCGCCCACTTCGCCGACTTCGCCGAGGTGCCCGAGGGGCACTTCTACGACCCCGACGCCGAATACGAGCCCGATCCGGAGTACGCGGCCACGCTCGCGCCCGACGCCGCACGCCAGCGCCGCGAGCGGATCGGCCCGACCGGGAGGCCGCTCCCGTACTTCCCGATTCCCGGTCCGCTGACCGAACACGGCCCCGCGAAGATCATCGCGATGTGCAACCAGAAGGGCGGCGTCGGCAAGACGACGTCGACCATCAACCTGGGTGCCGCCCTCGCCGAGTACGGCCGGCGCGTCCTGCTGGTCGACTTCGACCCGCAGGGCGCCCTGTCCGTCGGCCTCGGGGTCAACCCGATGGAGCTCGACCTCACCGTCTACAACCTGCTCATGGAGCGGGGCATGGCGGCCGACGAGGTGCTGCTGAAGACGGCCGTGCCCAACATGGACCTGCTCCCCAGCAACATCGACCTCTCCGCCGCCGAGGTGCAGCTGGTGAGCGAGGTGGCCCGGGAGTCGACGCTGCAGCGCGCCCTCAAGCCGCTGATGGCCGACTACGACTACATCGTGATCGACTGTCAGCCCTCGCTCGGTCTGCTCACCGTCAACGCCCTGACGGCGGCCCACAAGGTGATAGTCCCGCTCGAGTGCGAGTTCTTCGCGCTGCGCGGCGTGGCGCTGCTCACCGAGACCATCGAGAAGGTCCAGGAGCGGCTCAACCCCGAGCTGGAGCTGGACGGCATCCTGGCCACCATGTACGACTCCCGGACGGTGCACAGCCGTGAGGTGCTCGCACGCGTCGTCGAGGCCTTCGACGATCACGTGTACCACACCGTCATCGGCCGCACCGTGCGTTTCCCGGAGACCACGGTCGCCGGTGAACCCATCACCACGTACGCGTCGAACTCGGTCGGCGCCGCCGCGTACCGCCAGCTCGCCAGGGAGGTGCTCGCCCGGTGTCACGCCGAGTGAGTCTGCCGGGGGCCGACGAGCTGTTCCGTACCACCGGGGGCATGGGCCTCCAGGCCTCGTCCCCGGCCGAGCGGCGACGCAAGGCGAACGGCGAGGCGCGGGTCCCCGCGCCGGCCTCGGGAGGCGACCCGGCGACGGAGCCGGGGGCCCAGGGCGGCTCCGCGGCCTCCGGCGGCGGCACGTCCGCCGGAGGGTCCCCGGAGGAGCACTCGGCGGCGGACGCCGACGGCGGCGGCTCGCGCAGCCGGGCCGACGGGGAGGACCGCACCCCCGCCGGCGCGCCCCGCGCCCGGGGCGCGGCACCGCAGGAACCCGCTCCCACCGTCCAGCCGCAGCGGGCACGCGGGAGCGGTGGCGGCGGTGGTGGCGGGCGTGGCGCGAACCGCAGGCCCAGCGGCCGCGAACGCCACGACGAGAAGATCACCGTGTACGTGTCGGCCGAGGAACTGATGGACCTCGAACACGCGCGTCTGGTGCTGCGCGGTGAGCACGGACTGGCCGTCGACCGCGGGCGCATCGTCCGGGAGGCCGTCGCCGTGGTGCTGGCCGACCTGGAGTCGCGCGGCGACGCGAGCATCCTCGTACGGAGGCTGCGCGGCCGCTGAGCGGCCCCGCGCCGGTAGCCTGCCGGGGGAGGGCCGCCGCACCGGCGGCCCCGCCCGGGGTGCACCGCCCCGCTCCCGCCGCACCCCTGGACCCCCGCACATGCCGACTGCCGACGACCCGCCCCGCCCGACCCGCCGTGCCCTCGGCCGCGGACCGGGCATACGGCCTGCGTCGGCTCCCGCAGCTCCTGCGGCGTCCGGGGAGCCCGCCGCGGCGGCTCCGGCGCCTCCCACCGCCCCCGTAGCGCCTTCCGTGGATCCCCCGGCCGTCGTCCCGGTCCCGGGAGCACCCGCGGTCCCGCCGGACGCCGCCGAGCCCGCCGGGGGACTCCCCGGGCCGGACACCCGGCCCGCGACACCGGAGGAACGCCACGGTCCCGTCCCGGTCCCCACGGGCGAGGACGCCGGTGCGCCGCCCGTCCCCGGGGCCCCCGCCGGTGGGACGCCCCCCGGCGGGGAGCCGGCCGCGGAGGGGGCCGCAGGGGAGGGAGCCGAGGACCGGCGGTTCACCGTCCGGCTGGTGAACTTCGAGGGCCCCTTCGACCTGCTCCTCCAGCTCATCTCCAAGCACAAGCTCGATGTGACCGAGGTCGCCCTGTCGAAGGTCACCGACGAGTTCATGGCGCACATCCGGGCCATGGGCCCGGACGGGGACCTCGACCAGACCACCGAGTTCCTCGTCGTCGCCGCGACCCTGCTGGATCTGAAGGCCGCCCGGCTGCTGCCCACCGCCGAGGTGGAGGACGAGGCGGACCTCGCCCTCCTGGAGGCCCGGGACCTGCTCTTCGCGCGGCTGCTGCAGTACCGCGCGTACAAGCGGATCGCGGAGATCTTCAGCGACCGGCTGGAGTCCGAGTCCCGGCGCCACCCCCGCACCGTGGGGCTCGAACCCCAGCACGCCGAGCTGCTCCCCGAGGTCGTGATCAGCATCGGCCCGGAGGGCTTCGCCCGGCTCGCGGTCAAGGCGATGCAGCCGAGGCCCGAGCCGCAGGTGTACGTCGACCACATCCACGCGCCGCTGGTCAGCGTGCGCGAGCAGGCGGAGGTGGTGGTGGCCCGGCTGCGGACCGGCGGCGAGATCAGCTTCCGGGAGCTCACCGAGGACGCCCCCGACACCCTCACGGTCGTCGCCCGCTTCCTGGCGCTCCTGGAGCTCTACCGGGAGAAGGCGGTGGCGCTCGACCAGGAGGAGGCGCTCGGCGACCTCCGGGTGCGCTGGGCCGGGGGAGAGGACACCGTGCCGGTGGTCACGGACGAGTTCGACCAAGAGGTGCGCGAGCCGCAGGAGGACGTACAGGCATGAGCACGGACGACGAGGGACGCGAGGGCACGGTGGCCGGGCTCGACCTCAGGCCCGCACTGGAGGCGGTCCTCATGGTCGTCGACGAGCCCGCCACCGAGGAGCACCTCGCCAAGGTCCTCCAGCGGCCCCGCAGGGCCGTCGCGGACGCCCTGCGGGCGCTGGCCGACGAGTACACCGCGCAGGGCCGTGGCTTCGACCTCAGGCTCGTCGCCGGGGGCTGGCGCTTCTACACCCGCCCCGCGTACGCGGAGGCGGTCGAGGGCTTCGTCCTGGACGGCCAGCACGCCCGCCTCACCCAGGCCGCGCTGGAGACCCTGGCCGTGGTCGCGTACCGCCAGCCCGTCAGCCGGTCGAGGGTCTCGGCGGTGCGCGGGGTGAACTGCGACGGCGTGATGCGGACCCTGCTCCAGAGGGGTCTCGTCGAGGAGGCGGGCGCGGAACCCGAAACAGGTGCGATCCTGTACAGGACGACGAACTACTTTCTGGAGCGCATGGGCCTGCGAGCCCTGGACGAGCTCCCGGAGCTCGCCCCCTTCCTCCCGGAGGCGGACGCGATCGAGGCTGAGACGCCAGAGGGTGTGCCGTCGTTCGATCCGGACGCACCGGACACCCCGGAAACGCACGCAGACGACAAGACGGAATTTTGATGCGAAGCAGTGGCAGCAGCAACGGAAGCGGCAGCGGCAAGAGCGGCGGCAACCGGAACCCCCGGGGCGGCTCGGGCGGCTCCGGGCGTCCCAGGGCCGCGGGCGGGCGCGACGACAAGCAGGAGCAGCGTCCCCGCCGTCCCCGCCCCGAGGAGCGCCGCTACGACGTGGGCTCCGACAAGCCGGGCGGCGACGGTGGCCCCCGCAAGGGCCGCGGCGCCGCGGCCCGCGGCGGGGCCAAGGGCGGCCCCAAGCCGGCCCAGAACGTGAGCAAGGGCGGCCGCCGCCAGGGCGCGCCCTCCCGTCCCCGGGAGCTCGACGCCAAGATCGAGCAGCGCAACCGCGACCGGTACGCCGACAAGCCCGACGTCAAGCTGCCGAAGACGCACCCGGGCGCCGAGCAGGAGGGCGAGCGGCTGCAGAAGATCCTGGCCCGGGCCGGCATGGGCTCGCGCAGGGCGTGCGAGGAGCTGATCGAGCAGGCCAGGGTCGAGGTGAACGGCGAGATCGTCCTGGAGCAGGGCATGCGCGTCGACCCGCAGAAGGACGAGATCAAGGTCGACGGGCTGACCGTCGCCACCCAGTCGTACCTCTTCTTCGCGCTGAACAAGCCGGCCGGGGTCGTCTCCACCATGGGCGATCCGGACGGACGCCAGAACCTCGGCGACTACGTCACCAACCGCGAGACCCGGCTGTTCCACGTCGGCCGTCTCGACACCGAGACCGAGGGCATCATCCTGCTCACCAACCACGGCGAGCTGGCCCACCGTCTGACGCACCCCAAGTACGGCGTCAAGAAGACCTACCTGGCCGCCATCCAGGGGCCGCTCCCGCGCGACCTCGGCAAGCGGCTCAAGGACGGGATCCAGCTGGAGGACGGCTACGCGCGCGCCGACCACTTCCGGGTCGTCGAGAACACCGGCAAGAACTACCTGGTCGAGGTCACCCTCCACGAGGGCCGCAAGCACATCGTGCGCCGGATGCTGGCCGAGGCGGGCTTCCCGGTCGAGCGCCTCGTGCGGACGTCCTTCGGGCCGATCCCGCTGGGCGACCAGAAGTCCGGCTGGCTGCGCCGCCTGACCAACACCGAGGTGGGCATGCTGATGCGCGAGGTCGGCCTCTAGGACGTCTCGCGGGCTCCGTCCGCCCGGAGGGCGGGCGGCACGTCCGCAGCACGCGCCCGCCCCGGCGCACCACCCCGTCGAACGGCCCGCGGCCGGTTCCTCGTTCAGTTCTTCGAACGGGAACCGGCCGCGGGCTTTTCCTCGCGCCGGTTCTTCTTTATAGTCAGAGTGACCATTAAGAAGGAGGGCGGCGTGACGCTCGCGGACCTGCTCGATCCCCTGCAGCAGCCCCTGGTGACGGTCCTGGACACCCCGGTCAGCTGGACCGAGGTGCTGGGCTTCGGCAGCGGTGCGCTGTGCGTCTGGCTCGTGGCCCGCCAGCACCTCGCCAACTGGCCCCTCGGGATCGCCAACAACCTCTTCTTCGTCCTGCTGTTCACCCAGTCCGGTCTGTACGCCGACGCCGGCCTGCAGATCGTCTTCATCGTCCTCGCCGCGTACGGCTGGTGGACCTGGACCCACGGGGGTGGACCAGGTGCCGCGGCCCTTCCGGTGCGGAGCACGACCCGCACCGAATGGGCCTGGCTGCTCGCGGCGGGGGCGGTGGGGACCCTCGGCCTGACCCTGCTGCTGTCCCGGGCCACGGACTCGACCGTGCCGTTCTGGGACGCCCTGACCACCTCGCTGTCGCTCATGGCGACGTACGGACAGTGCCGCAAACGCGTGGAGTCCTGGTGGCTGTGGATCGCCGCCGACCTGGTCTACATCCCGCTGTACGCGCACAAGGAGCTCTACCTGACCTCCCTGCTGTACGTCGGCTTCCTCACCCTCTGCCTCCTCGGGCTGCGCAGCTGGAGCAGGGACCTCGCGCCGCACCGGCCGACGGACGCGGCGGTGCCGGCATGAGGCGCTTCGGACACGGCCTGGTGCTCGGCAAGTTCTATCCGCCGCACGCCGGCCACCACCACGTCGTCCGCACCGCGCGGGACCGGTGCGAGACGCTCACGGTCCTGGTCTGCGCCGCCTCGGTCGAATCCGTGCCGCTCGCCGACCGGGTCGCCTGGATGCAGGAGGTCCACCCCGATGTCCGGGTGGTGGGCGCGGTGGACGACATCCCCATGGACCTCCACGACGCCGCCGTCTGGGACGCCCACATGGAGGTGTTCACCACGGCGGTCCCCGAACGCGTCGACGCCGTCTTCACCTCGGAGACGTACGGCGGGGAACTGGCCCGCCGCTTCGGCGCGGAGTCCGTCCTCGTCGACCCCGCCCGCACCGCCTTCCCGGTCTCCGGCACCGCCGTCCGCGCGGACCCCGCCGGCTGCTGGGACCACCTGGAACCCCCGGTACGGGCCGCGCTCGTCCGCCGCGTGGTCGTCCTGGGCGCCGAGTCGACCGGCACCACGACCCTGGCCGAGGCGCTGACCGGGCACTACCGGCGGCGCGGCGGCGTCTGGGCGCGGACCCTCTGCGTCGCCGAGTACGGAAGGGAGTTCAGCGAGCGGAAGCTCGCGGATCTGCGGAGCCGCCGGCCCGGTGCGCGGTGGGAGGACGTCTCCTTCACCACCGACGACTTCCCCCGCATCGCGGAGACCCAGAACGCCCGGGAGGAGGCCGCCGCCCGGTCCGGCTCCCCGGTGCTCTTCTGCGACACCGACTCCTTCGCCACCACCGTCTGGCACGAGCGCTACCTCGGAGGGCGCAACCCGCTCGTCGAGAAGACCGCCGACCGCCTCACCCACCACCTCTGGCTGCTCACCGGCCACGAGGGCGTCCCCTTCGAGGACGACGGACTGCGCGACGGCGAGGAGCTGCGGCCCTGGATGACGGACCACTTCCGCGCCGAACTCACCCGGACGGGACGCCGGTTCGTCGAGATCACCGGCTCGCCCACCGAACGCCTCGACGCCGCGGTCGCCGCCGTGGACGAACTCCTCGCCACCGGGTGGCACTTCACCGCACCCCTGCCGGAGAAGCGATGAGCACCGCCCCCGAGGGGTACGACCCCCACGCCTTCGTCCCCTTCGCCGTGACCGTCGACCTCGCCGTCTTCACGGTTCGCGACGCCCGGCTGCACGTGCTGCTCGTGGAACGCGGCCAGGCGCCCCACGAGGGGCGCTGGGCCCTGCCCGGCGGCTTCGTCCTGCCCCGGGAGTCCGCCGAGGAGGCGGCCCGCCGCGAGCTCGCCGAGGAGACGGGCCTCACCCAGAAGTCGGTCTGCGCCTTCCACCTCGAACAGCTCCGCACCTACAGCGAACCGGACCGCGACCCCAGGATGCGGGTCGTCTCCGTCGCGTACGCCGCGCTCGTGCCGGACCTCCCCGAACCCCGGGGCGGCGGGGACGCGGCCCGCGCCCGGTGGTGGGAGGCGGAGGGCGCCGGGCCGCTCGCCTTCGACCACGACCGCATCCTGGCCGACGCGCACGACCGGATCGGCGCCAGGCTCGAATACTCCTGCCTGGCCACCGCGTTCTGCCCCGCCGAGTTCACCCTCGGGGAGCTCCAGCAGGTCTACGAGACCGTCTGGGGCGTGGAGCTGGACCGGCCCAACTTCCGGCGCAAGGTCCTCGCCACGCCCGGCTTCGTGCAGGCCGTGGACGGACCGCCGCGCCGCACCGGCGGACGGGGGAAACCCGCCGCCCTCTACCGGGCGGGTACCGCCACCGCCCTCCACCCTCCCCTGCTGCGCCCGGAAGGACGCCCCGAAGGACGGACGCCATGATCCCGACGAGAACAATCACCACGCAGGCCGCCACCGGTGCGCTGACCGGGCTCGCGCTCGGCGACGCCCTGGGCTTCCCCACCGAGTTCGACGACGTCCCGTCGATCCTCGCGACATGCGGGCCCTGGCGGCAGATGCCCCTGCCGCAGCCCGCGTTGGTCAGCGACGACACCCAGATGACCCTGGCGCTGGGGCGCGGCATACGCACCGCCATGGACCGGGGTCCGCTCACCCCGGAGCGCCTGGTGGGGCCGGTGCGCCAGGAGTTCGTCGCCTGGCTGCACTCGCCGGACAACAACCGCGCACCCGGCGGCACCTGTCTGACCGCCTGCGGTCTGCTCGACAGCGACCGCCCCTGGCAGGAGGCCAGCCGGACCGGCTCCAAGGGCTGCGGCGCCGACATGCGGGTCGCCCCCGTCGGCCTCGTGCCGGGCCTCAGCGAGGAGCAGCGCTCCGGCGCCGCCCAGCTCCAGGCCGCGCTGACCCACGGACACCCCACCGCACTGGCCGCCTCCGACCTGATGGCCCATGCCGTGCACCTCCTGGCGCAGGGCGCCGAACCGACGGGCCTGGTCGGCCTGCTGCGCAGCTACGCCTACGAGAACGGCAGCCGCTACCGGAAGCGCTGGCTCGGCGACCTGTGGCGGTACGCGGGCGACCCCTCCCCGGAGGCCTACATCCGGCGCGGCTGGGACGAGTGCCTCGACGCCCTCGCCCGGGTCCAGGACGCCCTGCGCGCCCCGTCACCCGAGACCGACCCCTGCGAGGCGACCGGCGACGGCTGGATCGCCGAGGAGGCCCTCGCGACGGCCCTGCACTGTTTCCTGCTCTTCCCCGGCGAACCCGTCACCGCCCTGCGCCGGGCCGCCTGCACCCGGGGCGACTCCGACTCCCTCGCCTGCCTGACCGGCGCGCTCGCGGGCGCCCACATGGGCGCGGGCGCCTGGCCCAGGGAGTGGTCGGAACGCATCGAGTACCGCAGCGACCTGCTGTCGCTCGCCGCGCTCTGGGACGCTTGATCCGTGCACCCCGACACGGCACTCCTCCGGCAGGCCGGACTGCCGCTCACCGACTTCGCCCCCGTCCTCGCCGAAGAGCCCGGCCCCCTCCTGTTCGCCACGGTCTCCGGCGCGCACCTGTACGGCTTCCCCTCCCGTGACTCGGACGTGGACCTGCGGGGGGTCCACGTCCTTCCCGCGGAGGATCTCGTCGGGCTGCGCGACCCCGAGGAGACGCGCTCGCACCCGGTGGTCCGCGCGCGCCTCGGCTGACGGACGACGGGGCGTCCCTCAGCCGCAGGCCGCCGCCGACGCCCTGCGGGCCCGGACCAGGAAC
This sequence comes from Streptomyces sp. NPDC006296, assembly GCF_040613235.1. Taxonomy (NCBI): domain Bacteria; kingdom Bacillati; phylum Actinomycetota; class Actinomycetes; order Kitasatosporales; family Streptomycetaceae; genus Streptomyces; species Streptomyces sp. NPDC006296. Next base: position 33,593 of record NZ_JBEXRT010000011.1, read on the forward strand.
GCCTCCACGCGTTCCCGGTCCGGCTCGGCGGGCAGCGGGGAGCGTGCGGCGGCGGCGTCGCTCTCCTCGGCCAGGCGCGTCATCCGGCGTTCCACCTCGGGCCACGGGACCTCGCCCCGCTTCACCGCGAGCAGATCCTCGCGCGCGTCCCCGACGCCGATCCGCAGCTCACCCGTCCTCAGCAGGTCCCGGCAGGACGCCAGAAGCCGCAGCAGGTGCATGGCGTGCTTCCAGCGGGGCGCGCCGTGCACGCGGACGTCGGCCTCCAGCTTCCGCCGCTGGCCCAGGGCGTAGCGCACGAACGTCCCGTGGGCCGAACGGGACAGGAAGGCCGGGCGCAGGGCGACCAGCTCACGGCCCGTGGCGTCGATCCGCTCCACGAGCGGCGAGTGCAGGCACTCCAGCACGTTGGGGTTCCCCCGGAGCGCCAGCTCGCAGAAGCGCTCCAGCTCCCAGGAGAACTGCTCGTCCGCCGGCCCGTCCACGTGGGTCGGCGGTTTCGCGAAGCCCCAGAACAGCGGGGTGGGGGCGAGGAACACCCCGCGCCGGTCCGTGTCGCTGTCCTCCGTGGCCAGACCGAAGGCGCGGGAGCCCATCACGCAGGAGTAGACGGTGTGCTCACGCACCAGCCGTGCGCCGTCGGGAGTGATCATGCGCGCGAGCGTACGCGCTCCGACCGGGCCGGACGCCGCCGCCTCCGGCGGTGCCCCGCCGGTCCGGGGACCGCCGTGCGGGCGCGGCTCTCCCCGGGCGGTCGGCGGACGCCGACGGGCGTCGTGACGCCACCCGGGGCCCGGAGTGCGGCACCCCGGGCGAGAGGCGGCGGCGCTACTTCCTGTACAGTCGTCCAGGAAATATCCGACCGGGAGGACCCGCCATGCACACCGCCGCCCATGTGCTCGTCGCGCTCGTCGCGCTGATCCACGTCTACTTCCTGGTCCTGGAGATGTTCCTGTGGGACACCCCGCGGGGACGCAGCACGTTCGGCACCACCGAGGAGTTCTCCGCGCAGAGCGCCACCCTCGCCGCCAACCAGGGGCTCTACAACGGCTTCATGGCCGCGGGACTGGTCTGGAGCCTGATCGCCGGCGACCCCGTCGGGTACCAGGCGCAGATCTTCTTCCTCGGCTGCCTGGTCGTCGCGGGCGTCTACGGAGCGGCCACCGTCAGCCGCAGGATCCTGTACGTCCAGGCCGCCCCCGCCGCGCTCGCCCTCGCCCTCGTGCTGTCGGCGGGCTGAGCGCATGGCGCCCGCGGTCACGGACGGCAGCCGGGACCCGAGGACCGCGCGCACCCGCGCCCGGCTCAGGACCGCGCTGCTGGCGGCGTACGAGGAGCAGCCGCCCGACCAGGTCGGCGTCGCCGAGGTGGTGCGCCGCGCGGGCGTGGGGCGGGCCACGTTCTACCTGCACTACGACGATCTGCACGCCCTCGCCCTGGACGCCTGCGCCGGGACCGTACGGGACGCGGTCGAGGCCCTGCACGCCTGGGACCGCACGCCGCCCGGCCCCGGCGCCCCGCCGCCCGAGCTCGTCGCCCTGTTCCGGGAGATCCGCGCCCGGGCCGCCGTGTACCGCAGTCTGCTGGGTCCCGGCGGCGGCCCGCTCGGCGAACTGCTGCACCGCGAGCTCCGCGCCCGCAGCGTCGACGAGCTCCGCCGCCGCCGACCCGCCGGCAGCGGTCACGACCTGACCGCGAGCGCCGTGGCCGGACTGTTCACCGGGGTGCTCACCGACTGGGTGCACGAGCGGACCGACGCCTCGCCGGAGCGGCTGGCCGGCCGGGTCTGGCGCATGCTCCTCGCCGTGCACGCCGCCGCCGCGTCTCACGGACAGAGCACCGTGACCGGCGAGGACGGCGCACCTCTAGGCTGAAAGGGCACACAGCACGAGGCGACGAGGGGTACGACGTGGCGGTACGAGCAGTCCGTGGAGCCGTCCAGCTGGAACGGGACGAAGCCGGACACATGGCCGAGCGGGTGAGCGAGCTCCTCACCGCGGTCCTGGAGCGCAACCGGCTCGTCGCCGACGACCTGATCAGCGTCTGGTTCACGGCCACCCCCGATCTGCACAGCGACTTCCCGGCCGCCGCAGCCCGCGGCCTCGGCATCGTCGACGTCCCGCTGATCTGCGCCCAGGAGCTCGACATCGCGGGGGCGATGCCCCGGGTGGTCCGCGTCATGGCCCACGTCGAGACGCAGCTCTCCAAGGCGGAGATCGGCCACGTCTACCTCGGCGCCACCGGCGCCCTGCGCAAGGACATCGCCCAGTGAGAACAGCCCTCGTCATCGGAACCGGCCTGGTCGGCACCTCCGCCGCCCTCGCCCTCGCCGGCCGCGGCGTCGCGGTGCACCTGGTCGACCGCGACCCGTCGTCGGCGCGGACCGCCGCCGCGCTCGGCGCCGGCACCGACGAGGCCCCGGAGGGCCCCGTCGATCTGGCGGTCGTCGCCGTGCCGCCCGCCCACACCGCGTCCGTCCTCGCCGCGGCCGTGCGGGACGGGGCCGCCCGTGCCTATCTCGACGTCGCGAGCGTCAAGGGCGGCCCCCGCCGTGAGCTGGAGGCCCTCGGCGTGGACCTGGCCCCCTACATCGGCACGCACCCCATGGCCGGCAAGGAGCGCTCCGGCCCGCTCGCGGCCACCGCCGACCTCTTCGAGGGCCGCCCCTGGGTCCTCACCCCGACCCGGGACACCGACACCGAGGTCCTCAACCTGGCCCTGGAACTGGTCGCGCTCTGCCGGGCCGTCCCGGTCGTCATGGACGCCGACGCCCACGACCGCGCCGTCGCCCTCGTCTCCCACACCCCGCAGCTGATCTCGTCGATGGTCGCCGCCCGGCTGGAGGAGGCCGACGAGACCGCCGTACGGCTGTGCGGCCAGGGCATCAGGGACGTCACCCGCATCGCGGCCTCCGACCCCCGGATGTGGGTGGAGATCCTCTCCGCCAACCCCGGACCGGTCGCCGACGTCCTCGCGGGCGTCGCCGCCGACCTCGACGAGACGGTCCGGTCCCTGCGCGGCCTGCAGTCCGCCGACGAGGCCGAGCGCCGCACCGGGACCGAGGGCATCGAGGACGTCCTGCGGCGCGGCAACCTCGGCCGGGTCAGGGTCCCCGGCAAGCACGGCGCCGCCCCGGCCTCCTACGAGACCGTCGCCGTGCTCATCAGCGACCGGCCCGGCGAGCTCGCGGCGATCTTCGCCGACGCGGGACGGGCGGGGGTCAACATCGAGGACGTGCGCATCGAGCACGCCACCGGTCAGCAGGCCGGCCTCGTCCAGCTGACGGTCGAGCCGAGTGCGGCCCCCGCGCTGAGCGCGGCCCTCGCCGAGCGCGGCTGGTCGATCCGGCCCTGACGGGCCCGGGGACTGCCCGGAGACAGGGGTGCGAAGCCGCTTCGCACACTCGGTAACCTTGGGGGAGGCCGTCCCGAGGCCCGCTCCGCCCGTCCCCGTGTACCAGGAAGGTGTCCACCACCGTGGAAACCGCAACCGCCGCCGCCCGGACCGCCCCGGCCGCCGTGATCGTCGCCATCGACGGGCCCTCCGGCACCGGCAAGTCGAGCACCTCCAAGGCCGTCGCCGCCCAGCTCGGCCTGAGCTACCTGGACACCGGCGCCCAGTACCGGGCCATCACCTGGTGGATGCTGAACAACGGCATCGACGTGTCGGACGCCGCCGAGGTCGCCACGGCCGCCGCCAAGCCGGTCATCGTCTCCGGCACCGACCCGTCCGCCCCCACGATCACCGTCGACGGCGAGGACGCCTCGGGGCCCATCCGCACCCAGGAGGTCACCTCCAGGGTCAGCGCCGTCAGCGCCGTGCCCGAGGTGCGCACCCTCATCACCGAGCTGCAGCGCACCATCGCCGCGGAGGCCGTGCGCGGCATCGTCGTCGAGGGCCGCGACATCGGCACGACCGTGCTGCCCGACGCCGACATCAAGATCTTCCTGACCGCCTCCCCGGAGGCGCGCGCCGCCCGCCGCAGCGGCGAGGTCAAGGGCTCCGACCTCGCCGCCACCAAGGAGGCGCTGATCAAGCGGGACGCCGCCGACTCCGGCCGCACCACCTCCCCGCTGGCCAAGGCCGGGGACGCCGTCGAGGTGGACACCACCGACCTGACCCTCGCGCAGGTCATCGAGTGCGTCGTCACCCTCGTCGGGGAGAAGCAGGCCGCGAAGTGACCGGAGCCACCGCCGCGCCGACGCTGCGCGGAGCGGCCGTCGGCCGCGGGATCGGGATCGGGCTCATGTACGGGCTGTTCCGGCCCCGTGTGCTCGGCGCGTGGCGCGTCCCCGCCACCGGACCCGTCATACTCGCGGTGAACCACGCGCACAATCTCGACGGACCGATGCTGATGGGCACCGCGCCCCGGCCCGTGCACTTCCTGATCAAGAAGGAGGCGTTCGTCGGCCCCCTCGACCCGTTCCTGCGCGGGATCGGGCAGCTGAAGGTGGACCGCACGACCGTCGACCGCACCGCCATCACGCAGGCACTCGGGGTGCTGCACGACGGCGGGGTCCTCGGGATCTTCCCCGAGGGCACCCGGGGAGAGGGCGACTTCGCCTCGCTGCGCGCGGGGCTCGCGTACTTCGCGGTGCGCGGCGGGGCGCCCATCGTCCCCGTCGCCGTCCTGGGGAGCACGGAGCGCCCCGGACGGCTGATACGGGCGCTGCCGCCGCTGCGCAGCCGGGTCGACGTCGTCTTCGGCGACGCCTTCCAGGCCGGTGACGGCAGCGGACGGCGGACCAGGAAGGCGCTCGACGAGGCGACGCTCCGCATCCAGGACGAGCTGACCGCCCACCTGGAGAACGCCAGGCGTCTCACCGGACGCCTGTGACACGTGAGTAGTGGGCCGCGCGATCGTGGCCCATCGATGATGATGCAAAGAGGAACGGACTTCATGAACGACCAGATTCACTCCGGCGGCTCGGACCACGAGCACGGAGCACTTGGCGACGCCGAGTACGCGGAGTTCATGGAGCTCGCCGCGCAGGAGGGGTTCGACCCCGAGGACGTCGAGGGCGCGATCGGTGAGGCCGGTCACGGACCGCTTCCCGTGCTCGCCGTCGTCGGCCGCCCGAACGTCGGCAAGTCGACCCTGGTGAACCGGATCATCGGCCGCCGTGAGGCCGTCGTGCAGGACAAGCCCGGCGTCACCCGCGACCGCGTCAGCTACGAGGCCGAGTGGGCCGGCCGCCGCTTCAAGGTCGTCGACACCGGCGGCTGGGAGCAGGACGTGCTGGGCCTCGACGCGTCCGTCGCCGCCCAGGCCGAGTACGCCATCGAGACGGCCGACGCGGTCGTCTTCGTGGTCGACGCCACCGTCGGTGCCACCGACACCGACGAGGCCGTCGTCAAGCTGCTGCGCCGGGCCGGCAAGCCCGTCGTGCTGTGCGCCAACAAGGTCGACGGACAGAGCGGCGAGGCCGACGCCACGGCGCTCTGGTCGCTCGGTCTCGGCGAGCCGCACCCCGTCTCCTCCCTGCACGGCCGCGGCACCGGGGACATGCTGGACGCCGTCCTGGAGGCGCTGCCCGAGGCCCCGGCCCAGACCTTCGGCACCGCGCTCGGCGGCCCCCGCCGCATCGCGCTGATCGGCCGTCCCAACGTCGGCAAGTCCTCCCTGCTGAACAAGGTCGCCGGCGAGGACCGGGTCGTCGTCAACTCCCTGGCCGGCACCACCCGCGACCCGGTCGACGAGCTGATCACCCTCGGCGGCATCACCTGGAAGTTCATCGACACGGCCGGCATCCGCCGCAAGGTGCACCTCCAGGAGGGCGCGGACTACTACGCCTCGCTGCGCACCGCGGCCGCCGTCGAGAAGGCCGAGGTCGCCGTCATCCTGATCGACGCCAGCGAGTCCATCAGCGTCCAGGACCAGCGGATCGTCACCATGGCCGTCGAGGCGGGCCGCGCCGTCGTGATCGCCTTCAACAAGTGGGACACCCTCGACGAGGAGCGCCGCTACTACCTGGAGCGCGAGATCGACACGGAGCTCGCCCAGGTCTCCTGGGCGCCGCGCGTCAACGTCTCCGCCGTCACCGGCCGGCACATGGAGAAGCTGGTCCCGGCGATCGAGACCGCGATCGAGGGCTGGGAGACCCGCGTCCCCACCGGCCGGCTGAACGCCTTCCTCGGTGAGATCGTCGCCTCCCACCCGCACCCGGTGCGCGGCGGCAAGCAGCCCCGCATCCTCTTCGGCACCCAGGCGGGCACCAAGCCGCCGCGGTTCGTCCTCTTCTCGTCCGGCTTCCTGGAGCACGGCTACCGCCGCTTCGTCGAACGCCGGCTGCGCGAGGAGTTCGGCTTCGAGGGCACCCCGCTGCACATCTCGGTCCGGGTCCGCGAGAAGCGCGGCCGCAAGAAGTAGCCCGCCGCACGGCGAAGCCCCGGACCCTCCGCGCACGGCGGACGGTCCGGGGCTTCGCCGTGTCCTCAGGCGTCCGTGGAACCGGGCGGCAGCGCCGCCGGCCGGGCACGCCCCGCGTGCCGCCCCACCCGCTGCCAGGAACCGGGGTTGGAACCGCCGGAGCCGTGGCTCCCCTGGGCGTTCGCCGCCGTACGGCCGCCCATCGGTGCACGGCTGCCGAACATCCCGATGCCGAACGTTCTGAAGCCGAGGTTCTCCTCACCGGAGCGGTCCCCCGGAAGCGCCCGGAACGATCGCCGGTACTCGGAGTACAAGGCGTCGTAGATCGGGGTGGGGGACTTACCGCCCGAGGGGTCCTGCGACGGACGCATGGCCGGAATCGGGGTCTGCTGCTGGCGAGAAGGGTCGTATGAGTGCACGTAGGTGCCAACGACCCCACCGCCCGTCGGATGCGGGCCCGGCGCAGAAAACGCCGTCCGGCGGCCGGGGGAGGACGGTGCGGGCATGCTCAGGTCCCGGCGAGCGGCATCGTCGCGGCGACCAGCAGACCGTTGACCGCCGCCTTGTCCAGCGCGTCACGGAGCAGGTCCTCGCGCGGCTGCTGGCCGATGGAACCGGCCGGTGCGGCGAAGACCAGCACGCTCTGTGCCTTGTTGGCGGCCGTCCGCCAGCCCTCCGTGACCTGGAGCGGCTGGTGAGCCTGCCACCAGGCCACCGGGCTCCCGCCGCCGGCACCCGGCTGCAGGACGGCGTGCAGCTGGCCCATGGCGAGGAGGACCGACCAGCCCGGGAGGACACCCGGCAGCCGGTTCAGATGGGGCGTGGGCAGGAAGCCCTGCTCCAGCAGGAGCTGGAGGAACTGGTCGCCGCCGCTGCCGTCCGTGCCGGGCCGCGCGATCGGCCCGGTCGGTTCGACGACCAGCGCCGGGCGGAGGTCGTCCTCGATCAGGACGAGACCGCTGGTGATGCCGAGGACGGCCTGTTCGGGCATGAGGCCCTCCGGATTCTGTGGCTCGCTGCCGGTGATGGACCGCACCGCTCCCTGGAGCTGGTCCTCCGCGACCTGGACGACCTGAGAGGGGATGCAGGTCGCGTGGGCGAAGGCCAGCACGGCGGTCTCCTCGCCCACGAACAGCACCGTGCTGGTGCGTTCCTGGTCGGAGTCGCCGGGGGTGCGGCACGAGGTGCAGTCGTAACTGCCTGGTGCACTGTCGCCGACGAGCAGCCGGTCGGCTTCGGCATCGCCGATCTCGGCGCGTACGTCCTCGCTGACGTCGAGCATGCGCGGCACGGGTGGCTCCTCGAACTCGGTGCGTGGGCCGGGCGGTTCCCGGCTCATGAAGACAACGGAAGACCGGGGGCCGGGGTCACGCGCGAATCGGGAGATTGCCCGCCGGATCCGGCGGGCCCGCGGACGCGAGGGCCGCCCGGGCGGTCCGGAGTCCGCTGTTCCGTGCAAGGGTCGCTCGGAGGACGGTCCTTGTCCGCTGTGTCACAGGTCTGTACGACTCCCGCCCGCCGGCCGTTCCGCCCGCCGTGTCGCCCTCCGGTCCCGCGTAGGGTCCGTCGCAGACCGGTCGACCAGGGGGAAACGACGACGAGATGCACATTTCATTTCTGCTGCACAACGCGTACGGCATCGGGGGAACGATCCGTACCACCTTCACTCTCGCCAGGACCCTGGCGGAACAGCACGACGTCGAGATCGTGTCGGTCTTCCGGCACCGCGAGGTCCCGAAGCTCGGCGCACCGGAGGGAGTGCGGCTGAGCCACCTCGTCGATCTGCGCAGGGCGGGTCCGGGATACGAGGGGGAGGACCCCGAACACGCCAGGCCCGCAGCGGTGTTCCCGCGGGGCGACACCCGGCACAAGCAGTACAGCAGGCTGACCGACAGCCGTATCGCGGCTCATCTGGCCGGTCTGGAGGCCGACGTGGTCGTCGGTACGCGTCCCGGTCTGAACGTCCACATCAGCCGGCAGGCGCGGCGCGGCCCGGTGCGCGTGGGGCAGGAGCACCTCACCCTGGAGAGCCACGGCCACCGGCTGCGCCAGGAGATAGGCCACCGCTACGGCCTGCTCGACGCGGTCACCACCGTCACCGAGGCCGACGCCCGGGACTACCGTGCCGGGCTGCGGCTCCCCGGCGTCCGGATCGAGGCGATCCCCAACAGCGTGCCCGAGCCCGCGGGCCCGCCGGCCGACTGCGACGCCCGGTGGATCGTGGCGGCGGGCCGGCTGCACCGGGTCAAGCGCTACGACATCCTGGTCCGGGCCTTCGCCCAGGTCGCGGCGGTGCGCCCGGAGTGGCGGCTGCGGATCTGCGGCGCCGGTGACGCGTCGGGCGACGAGCAGCAGGCCCTGCGCGGGCTGGTGGACGAGCTCGGACTCCGGGACCGTGTCCTTCTCATGGGGCCGGTCGACCCGATGGAGGCGGAGTGGCCCAGGAACTCCATCGCGGCCGTGACCTCGGAGCGCGAGTCGTTCGGGATGACGATCGTGGAGGCGATGCGCTGCGGGGTGCCGGTCGTGGCGACCGACTGCCCGCACGGACCCGCCGAGATCATCGAGGACGGCACGGACGGCCGGCTGGTGCCGCCGGGGGACACCGGCGCCTTCGCCGAGGCGCTGCTCGGCCTGATCGACGACGACGACCTGCGGCACCGGATGGGCCGCGCGGCCCGGGTCTCCGCCGCCCGGTTCGACCCCGCCCCGATCGCCGCACGGCACGAGAAGCTCTTCAGGGAGCTGGCCGCACGGGGCGGGGGACGGCGGTCCCAGGGGGTGCTGCGCGGTGCGGTCCACCGGTCCCGGGGCACGCTGCTGGGCGGGGCGTACACGCTGCGCCACAAGGCGGCCGGAGCGGTCCGCCGGGGACGGGTCTGAGCCCGCGGCGCCCGTGACCCCGGTCCGGGCGCCGCGGTCCCGGGCCGTCCGGATCCGGACGGCCCGGCGGCCCCGCCGCCCTTCCCTCGGGGGATCGGCGGGCGTGCCGCACGCGGGAGTAAGGCATGCACAAGGGCGGGTGAATTCCAGGTGGCCCGCTCGTGTATTCGCTTTTTTCCGGCCTCGGGGCGGAAAAGGAATCGGGTCCGGAACCAATGTCCCGTAATTCCCCTCCGGTGACCCTCCGTGGCTATTTCCGGGTGCCCGGCAATGGGCCCGCGAGCCGGCCGGATGCCCGTTCGGCCGAAGTGGTCCGGCGTGAAGGCGTGTCGACGTCCTGTGACACAAGCGTGACCGCCGGGGTACATCGGGATGCCCGGGGTCCGTGACCGCCACGGCTTCCGCCGGGGCGCCGGGCGGCCTACGGTGAGACGTATGGCACCTGTACCGACTCCTCCCGCCCAGCCGGACGACACCACCGACGCGTACGTCGGCCTCGACGCCGAGGCCGCCGAGCGACAGGCCAGAGAGCGCGGCTGGAGCACCGTCCGCGCGCTTCCGCCGGGGTCCGTCATCACCATGGAGTTCCGCGGCGGCCGCATCAACTTCGAGGTGGACGACTCGACCGTGACCCGCTGCTGGGTCGGCTGAACCGGCCCCGATGCACGAAGGCCCCGACCGGAGTCGGGGCCTTCGCCGTGTGCGGGTGCGTCCCGCGCCCCCGCCGGGGCGCCGTCGGTCAGGGGGCGACCGGTCCGCCCGCCACCGGGCGGGCCGGACCCGCGCCGCTCCGCGGGACGCGGTCCGCGTGCGGCGGCCGGCGGCTGCCGGCCGGGGTCAGCGGGGTCCGTTCCGACCGCACCGGATGCGTCTGGTGCGCCCGTGCGCGTGCCGCGGCACCCGGGTGCCCCGTGCTCCCGGACGCCGGGGTCCGGCCCGCGGGTTCCGGGGCGTGGCCGCCGCCCGGTGCCCTCGGCAGCAGGACCGGTTCCGGCGCCGCGGGGGCGGCCGGCGCCGCCCACCGCTGCCGGAGGCGGTCCCGCCACCGGTCACGCACCGAGAGGACCCAGACCTCGGTCCGGCTGACCAGCGGTTCGAACCAGGGCAGGGCCAGCAGGATCAGCAGGCCGGCCGCCCAGCCCAGCAGCACGTCGCTGAGCCAGTGGGTGCCGATGTAGACCGTGGTGAGACCCACGCCCAGCGAGACGAAGGCCGACAGGGCCGACAGATAGCGCCTGGCGCGCGGGGTGGTGGCCAGATAGGCGAGGATTCCCCAGGTCACCACGGCGTTGGCGGTGTGGCCCGAAGGAAATATATCGCCGCCGGCGAAGAGCTCCGCCGAGCCGATCTGTGTGGCGTAGTGCGGGCCGAGCCGCCCCAGGCCGATCTTGACCGCTCCCACCGACAGGTTGAGCAGCAGCAGCGAGATGCCCAGCGTGAGCAGCGGGCGCAGCGTGTGCTGGCGCCAGGAGCGCCAGCCGAGCCAGGCCGCGACCATCACCGCCGTCGGGCCACGCTGGCCGAGCACCACGTAGTAGTCGAGGAAGGCGTGCAGCTGCGGCCACTGCTGATACGGCCGGAACAGCATGACCTTCCAGTCGAGGGCCACCAGCCAGGACGAGACCAGCACGGCGAGGACGATGGCGAGATAGAACGCCAAAGTCCCGCCGAAGAGAGCGATGCGGTGACGGCTCATCCGCGGGGTCTCTATCTTCGGCGGTTCCGGCTCCCGGTCCAGACGGGCAAAGATGTCGGTACGCACCTAAAGGACGTTACAGCGAGTGAGTGTCTGATCCTGCCGATCCCGCGTCTTTGTGATGACGATGTGATGTGGACTTTGTCTCAGGCCGGTATCCATTCGCTGCCTCCCGGGGAATGCCGCCGGTCCGCCGGCTATTCGTTCCGGCCGTTATTCGCAGAAATGTTTGAGGGCCGATGAAATGATTCGGCGCGCACGCCGGGTGCGGGCGCCGGGTCATTCGGGGGGCCCGCCGGTCCGGCGGACGCCGCGTCCCCGGGGGCCGGTGCGGCGGTCCGGCCGTCACCCCGCGTGCCGGCGGAGACGTGGCGCACACCACACCCGGTGGCCGGTGAACGTATGAGCTGCACCACGCGTGACCACCGGGAACTCGCGTACGCTGACGCTCACTCGCCCGTCGATGCCGGGCCCGGGGGATGTCCGAGCCGGCCCCCAGCGGGTCCGCCGAGCGCGAGGGACACAGGGTGGGAGGCACGTAGATGACCGGGACGTCCACGGCTGTGAGCAGGCTGCGCGCGGCGGCCGACGGCGCCAACCGCTGGATCGTCCTGGTCGTCCTCTGCCTCAGCCTGCTGCTCGTGGCGCTCGACGCGACCGTGCTGCACGTCGCCGTCCCCGCCGTCACCGAGGACCTGCGCCCCAGCGCGGTCGGCCTGCTCTGGATCGTCGACGCCTACCCGCTCGTCTGCGCTTCGCTGCTGATCCTCTTCGGCACGCTGGGTGACCGGGTCGGCAGACGGCGGGTGCTCCTCCTCGGGTACGCGCTCTTCGGGATCGCCTCCGCGCTCGCCGCGACGGCGGGGTCGCCCGGTGTGCTGATCGCCGCGCGCGCCCTGCTCGGCGTGGGCGGCGCGATGATCATGCCCGCCACCCTGTCGATCCTGCGCCAGGTCTTCCCCGACCGTCGCGAGCGGGCCACGGCCATCGGCATATGGACCGCGGTCGCCGCGGTCGGCGCCGCCACCGGGCCGGTCGTCGGCGGCTTCCTCGTCGAGCACTACTGGTGGGGCTCGGTCTTCCTCGTCAACGTCCCGCTGATGGCGCTGATCCTCCCGGTCGGGCGGTGGCTGCTCCCGGAGTCGCGGGGCGGGAACGACGGCCCCTGGGACGTGACCGGCGCGCTGATGGCCGCCGCCGGCGTGCTCGGGGTGGTGCTCGGGATCAAGCGGATCGGCGGGCACGAGGGGCCGGCCGCCCCCGCCACCCTCCTGCCCCTGCTCCTCGGGGCCGCGCTGGTGGTCCTCTTCGTCCGCAGGCAGAAGCGGCGGACCCATCCGCTGATCGACGTCGCGATGTTCTCCCGGCCCGCCTTCACCGCGGCCGTGGGCTGCATCGTGCTGGCCATGCTCGCCCTGGTCGGCCTGGAGCTGATCGCGGTCCAGTACCTCCAGCTGGTCCTGGACCTGAGTCCGCTGGAGACCGGCCTGCGGCTGCTTCCGCTGACCTTCGCCGCGATGGCGGCCGGGGCCACGGGGTCGTACACCCTGAGCCGTGTCGGTCCCCGCCGGATGGTCGGCTGCGGCTTCGTGCTGACGGCGCTCGCGGTGCTCCTGCTGACGCTGATGGGCCAGCACGACCGGCCCGTGCTGCTCACCGCCGGCTTCGTGCTGCTGGGCTTCGGACTCCAGTCCACGCTGTTCGGGGCGTACGAGTCGATGCTGAGCGAGGCCCCCGCCGAGCGGGCGGGCGGGGCGGCCGCGATCGGCGAGACCTCCTACCAGCTGGGCGCGGGCCTGGGGATAGCGCTGCTCGGCAGCGTCATGAACGCGGCCTACGCCCCGGGGCTCTCCCGGGTCCACGAGGAGGGCGTCCCCGCGGCGGCCGGAACGGCCGCCGCGCACTCGCTGGGCGAGGCCTACCAGGTGGCCGGCCGGCTGGGCGGCTCCGCCGGCGACCTGCTGCGGGACACGGCCCGCCACGCCTTCGTCGGCGGTCTCCACGTCACCCTGCTGGTCAGCGCGGGCCTGCTGCTGCTCGGGGCGCTGGCCGCGCTGCGGCTGCCGCGGGCGATGGACTGCCGCGAGGCGGGGAGCGCCTGCCCGGAGCGGGCGGACGCGGTCCCGGAGCAGGCCGCCGCGCACCGCGCCACGCGGCCGGTCCCGGAGCGGGACGCGGAGTCCGGGCGCCCGGACGCGGGGCCGCGGCGGGTCCCGCTGCCCGCCCGGCGCGCACCCGCCGAGGCCACGGGCTCTGGACGGGCGGCACGCTGAGCCGTAACGTCGGCACGGCGCCGTAACTACCACTGCTAGTTTTAGTACGGTGGCGTGTTTCTGTACCGAGCGAGCCGCCGGAGGCACCCATGTCCACCACCGAGTCCGCGAAGCCGTCGACGCCGAAGGCACCGCCCTTCGACCCGGGCGACCCGCTCGGCATCGACGACCTGCTCGAACCCGAGGACCTCGCGATCCGGGACACCGTGCGCAGCTGGGCCGCCGACCGGATCCTGCCGCACATCGCCGCCTGGTACGAGAACGGCGAGCTGCCCGGCATCCGCGAGCTGGCCCGTGAACTGGGATCGCTCGGCGCGCTGGGCATGTCCCTGAAGGGGTACGGCTGCGCGGGCGCGAGCGCCGTCCAGTACGGCCTGGCCTGTCTGGAGCTGGAGGCCGCCGACTCCGGCATCCGCTCCCTGGTCTCGGTCCAGGGCTCCCTGGCCATGTACGCGATCCACCGCTTCGGTTCCGAGGAGCAGAAGCAGCGGTGGCTGCCCGGCATGGCGGCCGGTGAGACCATCGGCTGCTTCGGCCTCACCGAACCCGACCACGGCTCCGACCCGGCGGGCATGCGGACCCACGCCCGGAGGGACGGCGAGGACTGGATCCTCACCGGCCGCAAGATGTGGATCACCAACGGCTCGGTCGCCGGGGTCGCCGTCGTGTGGGCGCAGACCGGCGAGGAGGGCGCCGGTGCCGGCATCCGCGGATTCGTCGTGCCGACGGACAGTCCCGGCTTCTCCGCACCCGAGATCCGGCACAAGTGGTCGCTGCGCGCGTCCGTCACCAGCGAGCTGGTCCTCGACGGCGTACGGCTGCCCGCGGACGCGGTCCTGCCCGGGGCCACCGGGCTGCGCGGGCCGCTCAGCTGTCTCAGCCACGCCCGCTACGGCATCGTCTGGGGGGCCATGGGTGCGGCGCGCGCCAGCTTCGAGGCCGCACTGGACTACGCGAAGTCGCGTGAGCAGTTCGGCAGGCCGATCGGCGGGTTCCAGCTCACCCAGGCCAAGCTCGCGGACATGGCCCTGGAACTCCACAAGGGCGTCCTGCTCGCCCACCACCTGGGCCGCCGCATGGACGCCGGAAGGATCCGCCCGGAGCAGGTCAGCTTCGGGAAGCTCAACAACGTGCGGGAGGCCATCGAGATCTGCCGCACCTCGCGGACGATCCTCGGGGCCAACGGAGTCTCGCTGGAGTACCCGGTGATGCGCCACGCGACGAATCTGGAGTCGGTGCTCACCTACGAGGGAACCGTGGAGATGCACCAGCTCGTGCTGGGCAAGGCGCTCACCGGCCTGGATGCCTTCCGGTAGGACTCTCCGGCGAGCGCCCTGCTCAGCTCTGGTTGAAGAAGCCGTCGGCCGACCGGCCGCCGGCCTCGCCGTTGACCACCTCGGTGTGGGCCGGGGACAGCAGGAAGACCCGGGTCGCCACGCGTTCGATCGTGCCGTGCAGTCCGAAGATCAGCCCGGCCGCGAAGTCCACGACGCGCTTGGCGTCACCCGGATCCATCGCGGTGAGGTTGACGATCACCGGTACGCCGTCCCGGAAGAGCTCCCCGATGGCACGCGCGTCCCGGAAGCTGTCCGGGGTGACGGTGGCGATCCGGCGGCCCTTGTCCTCGGCCTTCTCGGAGGCGACCCGGACCCGGGGGTCGGTCACCCATGGCTGGTTCGTGCCGGTCTCCGCATCCTCGGAGTACTCGTCGTCGTAGTACCGCTCGTTGTTGTCCTCCACGAGGCCCAGCCAGGCACTCGCCTTGCGCACCGATCCCATGGACGCCTCCTCTCACCGCGGTTCGTTGGTGTTCCGCATCTCTTTCCTATCCCTATGGTCGTCCATGATGCGGATCGAGCGCCAAGGGGATAGTCGCCGTACAGGCGATTCGTGACGCTACTGGTGCAGAACATGTGGCGGTTCGTCAGGGTACCTACCGCATCGGGGCCCTTGCGGAACGAAAATATGATCCAGCCCGTCCGTACGGGTGATATGGGGGGCGTACGGGTGAACGGGCCGCTGGATACGATGCACGCCGCGCGGGCGCACCAGGGCCGCTCGCCGGCGGAACGACTCACGGGGGATCGCTGTGTTCGGAATAGTGAGGCCATGCACCCATCGGCTCTCCGAAGGGCTCAGGACGGAGTGGATGGCTCATCTCTGCGGGCTGTGTCTCGCGCTCCGGGCGGACCACGGTCAGTTCGCCCGCGTCGTCACGAACTACGACGGCCTGATCGTCTCGGTCCTGACGGAGGCTCAGACCGGGACCTCGCCGCAGGGGCGCCGCACCGCCGGCCCCTGTCCGCTGCGCTCGATGCGCACGGCGCCGGTCGCCCGCGGGGAGGGCGCCAGGCTGGCCGCCGCCGTGTCGCTCGTGCTGGCCTCCGCGAAGGTGCGCGACCATGTGGCGGACCGGGACGGGCTGTTGAAACGGCGTCCGGTGGCCGCCGCCGCCCGCCGGGTCGCGGCGGGCTGGGACAGGGCCGGGGCGCGCACCGGGGCCGAGCTGGGCTTCGACACGGCCGTCCTGGTCGACGCCGTCGACCGGCAGACCGGGATCGAGTCGCTCGCCGGACCGGGCACCCCGCTGCTGACGGTCACCGAACCCACCGAGACGGCGACCGCCGCGGCCTTCGCGCACACCGCCGTACTCGCCGGCAGGCCGCAGAACGCGGCGCCGCTCGCCGAGGCCGGACGCCTCTTCGGACGGCTGGCCCACCTGCTGGACGCCGTGGAGGACAAGGAGGCTGACGCCGCGTCGGGTGCGTGGAACCCGCTCACCGCGACAGGCACGCCGCTCACCGAGGCCCGCCGGCTGTGCGACGACGCGCTGCACGGCGTGCGTCTCGCGGTGCGGGACGCGGAGTTCACCGACTCCGCGCTGGCGCACCTGCTGCTGGTCCACGAACTGCGGCGCTCCGTGGACCGTGCCTTCGGGTCCACGGCCTGCGCGCACCGAGCGGGCGGGGCGCCCTCGGGAGCCTTCGGTCCGCCGCCCGGGAACCCCTACGCGCCGTCCGGCCCTCCGGGACCGCCGCTCCCGCCCGAACCGCCCCGCAACCGCCGCGGTCTGATCGCCGGCTGCCTGGTCTGGGCCGGGCTCGCCTGCACCTGCCAGCTGTGCTGTGCCGGCTCCTTCCACGACCCGTGGTCCGGCCAGGAGCGCGAGGGGCTGTGCCACAAGAACGACTGCTGCGACGTCTGCGAGGGCTGCGGGGAGGGCTGCAACTGCTGCGGCAACTGCTGCAGCTGCTGCGAGGGCTGCGACTGCGGGTGCGACTGCTGACACCGGGCCGGGCCGCCGCGCCCGGCGCTGTCACCCGGTCTCGGGCGGCGAGATCCGCGAGGCCCGGATCGCCGACCCGGAGGTGCCCCACTTCTTCAGGATGCGGTCGTAGGTGCCGTCCGAGCGGAGCGCCTCGACAGCGGCCCGGAAGGCCGGTGCCAGCGGGGTGCCCTTCCTGAACGCGAACCCGACGTCCAGCCGCCGGTACTCGTTGAGGAAGCGCAGCCCCTCCTGCTGGGTCACGGCGTACCGCAGCCCGTTGATCGTGGACATCAGCACGTCGCTGCGGCCCTGCCGGAGCGAGATCCAGACCGCGGCCTGGTCGGCGTACGTCCGGATCTCGTACGGCTTCTCGCCCGCGTCCGCGCAGCGGTGCCGGTTCTCCTCCAGGGTCGCCTCGAAGGTGGTCCCGGCGCCGGTGCCGACGGTCAGACCGCAGAGCTGCGTGAGGTCGGTGACCTTCTTCAGATCGCTGTCCTCCCGCACGGCGAAGCCCTGCCCGTCGTTGATGTACGTGACGAAGTCGATCGTCCTGCGGCGCTCGTCCGTCACCCCGAAGTTGCCGGTGCCGACGTCGTACCTGCCGCTGCCCAGGGCCGGCAGGATCGCCTCGAAGGAGGCGACCCCCCGCTTCAGCCGCAGACCCAGCTTCCTGGCCACCGCGTCCGCGAAGTCGATGTCGGCGCCCGCGAGCGTCGTGCCGTCCTCCCGGTAGAACGCCCCGGGCGGCGCCCCGACGCTGGTGGCCAGGTTCAGCGTTCCCGCGGCGCGGACCTTTTCCGGCAGCAGCTCCGCCGCTCCGGCGTCCCGCCGCACCGACGTGACCACGTCGGTCGTCGGGGTCGTCCCTTTCGCGGCGGTCCCCGCACCGGCCGGTGCGGGGGAGGGGTCACCCGCACCGCAGGCGGTGAGGGCCAGGGCGGCCGCGGTGATCAGCGCGAGGGCGGCGGTCCGCCGGGTTCGGGGCATGACGGGGTTTCTCCGGGTTCGTCGACCGCGCTCCGGTGCATGGGCAGCACGGAGCGTCGGGGCGGGAGAGCGCTGGAACGAGGGGAGGGCGGAGCAGTGTCGTGTGCGTGAAGGAACGCGGGGAGACCGCTCCGGCGCCTCGGGCGCGAGCGGGGGGAACGACGACGCAGGGGGGTCAGCTCAACAGGAACAGGACCACACACGACCGAAGTCGATGTGGGAGCGGGAGACCAGCCACAGCTGCGGATGCATGGCCCCAGTGGAACAGGCATCCGAGGGCCCGTCAACCGGCCCGAGACGTACGGCTCACACTGTGGACAGGCTTGACAACGGGCCGTGCGTGGCGCTTTTCTCGGAGGCGGACCGGCGCTGAGGGGCCCGGTCCACGTCGTGTCACGCGTCGAAGGCACGCCCCGTGTTCGATCTCTGCATCCACGGAGCCTTCGTATGTCCGCGCAGACAGAAACCCCTGCCCCGTCACGTCCCGTCCCGCCGGACGGTCCCGGCCGGGAGCCCGCCCCGCGCATCGTCCCCGTACGCCGCACCGGCCAGTGGGCGGCGGCCGTCGTGGTGCTGCTGCTCCTCGCCGCCGTCCTGGTCTCCGTCGTCCGCAACGACGCCTTCCAGTGGGACGTCGTCGGCGCCTACCTGACGACGGACTCGGTGCTGCGGGGCCTCGGCCTGACCCTGTGGCTCACCGGCCTCGTCATGGTGCTCGGCTTCGCCCTCGGCACCCTGCTCGCGGTGTTCAGGCTCTCCGCCAACCGCGTCCTGCAGGCGGTGAGCTGGGGCTACACCTGGCTGTTCAGGTCGACCCCGATCCTGGTCCAGCTCCTCTTCTGGTTCGACATCGGCGCCCTCTACCCGCGGATCCTGGGCGTCAGCACCGTCGACCTCCTCGGCCCGGTCACCGTCGCGGTCGTGGGGCTCACCCTCCACGAGGCCGCCTACGCCGCCGAGGTGGTCCGCGGGGGCATCCTCTCCGTCGAGCGCGGCCAGCTGGAGGCGGCCCGGTCCCTCGGCCTGGGCCCCTGGCGCCGGCTCCGCAGGATCGTGCTGCCGCAGGCCATGCGCTCCATCGTGCCGCCCGCCGGGAACATGCTGATCGGCACCCTGAAGGGCACCTCGATCGTCAGCATCATCGCCGTGCAGGACCTGCTGTACTCCGTACAGCTCGTCTACCACCGCACCTACCAGGTCGTCCCGCTGCTGCTGGTCGCCACCCTCTGGTACGTGGCCGTCACCTCCCTGCTGTCCGTCGGCCAGCACTACGTCGAACGCCACTACGCACGCGGCACGGCGGGCGCACGGTGACCGGCGCACCCGCGCTCGTCGTCATCGGCGGCGGTCCGCGCGGCACCGGCGTCATCGAACGGATAGCCGCCAACGCCGCCGGGCTGTACGGCGACCGGACCCTGGACATCCACCTCGTCGACCCGTACCCGCCCGGCGGCGGCCGGATCTGGCGGGGCGACCAGTCCCCGCTGCTGTGGATGAACTCCATGGCCGAGGACGTCACCATGTTCACCGACGACACGGTCCGGATGGACGGCCCGGTCCGCCCCGGCCCGCCCTGCACACCTGGGCCGCGGACGTCCGGGAGGGGCGCACCGCCGCCGACGCCGGTCCCGGGACCCTGCGGGAGATCCACGGCCTCGGCGGCCAGGACTTCCCCAGCCGCCGCGTGCAGAGCGCCTACCTGCGGTGGGTGTACGAGCGGGCGGTCGCCGCGCTGCCGCCCGGCATCACCGTCCACCCGCACACCGGCCGCGCCGTGCGGGTGTCCGGGCCCCGCGACGGCCGGCAGCGCGTCCGGATCCAGGGGCGGTCCGAGCCGCTCGACGCCGACCTCGTCGTCCTCACCGTCGGGCACCTCGACGCCGAACCGGACGAGGAGCAGCGGGGCCTGTCCGCCTTCGCCGCACGCCACGGACTGGTCCACCTGCCGCCCGACTTCACCGCGGAGACCGACCTCTCCGCCCTGCCCGCCGGGGAGCCCGTCCTCGTGCGCGGCTTCGGCCTCGCCTTCGTCGATCTGATGGTGCTGCTCACCGAGGGCCGCGGCGGACGGTACGAGCACGGGGCCCACGTCCCCTCCGGCCGGGAGCCCGTCCTGCACGTCGGATCCCGGCGGGGCGTGCCGTACCGCTCGAAGATCGGCTACGCCCTGCACGGCGAACGGCCCCCGCTGCCCCGCCACTTCGGTCCCTCCCAGGTCGCGGAGATCCTCGGCAGGCCCGGCCCCGTGGACTTCCGGCGCGATCTGTGGCCGCTGATCGAGAAGGAGCTCGGCCACGCCCACTACCACCGGCTGCTCACCGCCCACCCCGGGCGCACCACCATGGACCGGGCGGACTTCGAGGAGAAGTACGCCGTCGCGGAGCCCGGCAGCGCCGAACTCGCCGCCCTCGTCGCCTCCGCCGTCCCCGATCCGGCCGACCGGCTCGACCTCGCGGCCCTCGACCACCCGCTCGACGGGGTGCGCCACGACTCGTACGACGCACTCCAGGCCGCCCTGCGCGCCCATGTCGCCGCCGACCTGGAGCGCCGGCACGACCCCCGGCACAGTCCCGACCTCGCCGTCTTCACCGGACTGCTCTCCGTCTACGCGCAGTTGGCCGGTCTCGGCGACACCGGCGAGCGGTGGCACGGCTTCTTCAGCTACCTCGCCTCCGGACCCCCCGGCCCCCGGCTGCGTCAGCTCCTCGCCCTCTCGCGGGCCGGCGTCGTCCGCTTCGTCGGCGCCGGGATGACCGTGGAGGCCGACGAGCGGCAGGGCGTCTTCCGCGCCCGGAGCGTCACCGTGCCCGGCGCGTCCACCGAGGCCCGCGCCCTCGTCGAGGCCCGGCTGCCCGATCCCTCGCTGCGCACGACCCGCAGCGCGCTGCTGCGGGGACTGTCCGAGGAGGGCGCGGCCGGGACCGCCGCAGGCCTGCTCCGGGTCGACCCGGCCGACGGGCGGATCCTCGACCGGGACGGCCGGCCCCACCCCCGGCGCTTCGCCCTCGGCCCCTTCACCACCGCACGCACCGGCGGCGCCTTCACCCGGCCGCGCACCGGCGGCCCGGCCTTCGTGCAGAACGACGCCACCGCCCGGACGGCGCTCGCCTTCCTGCACGGTCTCTCCTGTCGGGACCGCGCCGCCACCGCCTGAGCGTCCCCCCCTTGCTCTCCCTCGGCCACCGTCGGTGCGCCGCCGTCGAAGAAGGAACCCGCCATGTCGCCGACCAGCGATCCCCCCGTCGTCCGGCCGCTGTTCCGGCTGAACCCCGCCCGCCTCCACGACCGGGTCCGGGGCGTCCGCGGACGCCCCGGCCGGGTGGCGCCCCCGTCCATGGCGGCCACCGCCCGGTACGGCCTCCCGGCCACCGTCCCCTCCGCCCTCCGGCACCACGTCGAACGCCACGGCGCCGAGGGAGCCGTGCGATGAGCGCACCCACGGAAGAAGCCACCGGACCCCGGGTCATGGTCGAGATCAGGTCGGTGCACAAGAGCTTCGGCGCCGTCGAGGTGCTCCGCGGCATCGACCTGTCCGTACGCGCCGGAGAGGTGACCGTCGTCCTCGGCCCGTCCGGATCGGGCAAGTCCACCCTGCTGCGCACCATCAACCACCTGGAGAAGCCCGACCGGGGCTGGATCAGCGTCGACGGCACCCCGGTGGGCTACCGGAGGTCCGGCGACACGCTGTACGAGCTGCGCGAACGCGAGGTCCTGCGCCGGCGCACCCGGATCGGCTTCGTCTTCCAGAACTTCAACCTCTTCCCGCACCTCACCGTGCTGGAGAACCTCATCGAGGCGCCCGTCGCCGCCCTCGGCCGCCCCCGCGCGGAGGCCGTCGCCTCGGCGGAGAGGCTCCTCGCCCGGGTCGGACTCTCCGACCGGCCGGGCGCCTACCCCGAGCAACTCTCCGGAGGCCAGCAGCAGCGCGTCGCGATCGCCCGCGCCCTCGCCCTGGAACCGAAGCTGCTGCTCTTCGACGAGCCGACGTCGGCGCTCGACCCCGAACGCGTCGGCGAGGTCCTCGACGTCATCAAGGACCTGTCCCACGGGGGCACCACGATGATCGTCGTCACGCACGAGATCGGCTTCGCCCGCGAGGCCGCCGACACCGTCGTCTTCATGGACGAGGGGCGGATCGTCGAACAGGGCCCGCCCGCCGAGGTGTTCGACCACCCGGTCCAGGAACGCACCCGCGCCTTCCTCTCCAAGGTCCTCTGAGCCGTGTCCCGCCGGCCGAGGAGCACGCACCCGTCCGTCCGGCGCGCCCTCACCGCCGCGGTCCCGGTCCCCGCCGTCGTCCGGCGGCGCGGCACCCGCCGGCCGGGCGCGCGCGCCGACGCCCCGCCGCCGCCCGGCAACCGGGCGACGGCCTCCCGGGGAAGAGCGCCGCCACCGCGCAGAAGGGCCGTGGTCCCGCCGGGCGTACGGCCTCCCGCGCGACCACCTCGCCCCGGGCGGCTGTACGCCCGGGTGCTGAAGCGCCGGGGCCCGCCCGGCGAGGGCGTCGAAGCGCCGGAGACCGGCCCGCCCGGCCTCCCCGAGACCGAGAACCGAACCCGAGAGGTCCCGCATGTCCGCCACCAGACCACTCCACCTCGCCGCCGAGATCGGCGGCCCGCCCCGCTACGACGCCGCCTCGCACGTCGCGCTCGCCCGGCTCGCCGAGAAGGGTGCCCTCGACTACGTCACCCTGAACGACTCCTTCGCCCGTCCCGGTCCCGACGCGCTCGCCGTGCTCGCCCGGGTCGCCCCCGCCACCACCCGCATCGGCCTCGTGCCGACCGTCACCACCACCCACACCGAGCCCTTCCACGTCTCCTCCGCCGTCGCCACCCTCGACTGGGTCAGCAGGGGCCGGGCGGGCTGGCAGGCCGACGTGTCGACGACCGAGGCCGAGGCCCGGCTGTTCGGCCGGCGCCCGGCCGCACCCGCCGCCGCCCTGTGGCAGGAGGCGGGGGAGGCCGCCGACGCCGGAGCGCGGCTGTGGGACAGCTGGGAGGACGACGCGGAGATCCGGGACGTCGCCACCGGCCGCTTCATCGACCGCGACAAGCTGCATTACGTCGACTTCGAGGGCAGCACCTTCTCGGTCCGCGGCCCGGCCATCGTGCCCCGGCCGCCGCAGGGCCGGCCCGTCACCGTCATCGACGGCACGAGCGGACCGGCCCGCGAGCCGGCCGCCCGGCACGCCGACGTCGTCCACCTGCGGGCGACCTCCCCCGAGCACGCGGCCTCGCTCCGCGGGGAACTGCGCCGCGCCGCCGCGGCCCACGGCCGGGACCCCGGCAGCCTGCGGGTCCTCGCCGCCCTCACCGTCGACCTCGGGGACGCCGAGACCGCACCCGAACCCGGACTCCCCGGCGGGCCGCCGTCCGCGGGGCAGGGCACCTACTTCCGCGGCGGGCCGGTGGACCTCGCCGAGCTCATCACCCGCTGGCACCGGGGCGGCGCCGTGGACGGCTTCCACCTCACCCCCGTCACACCGCGGCGGGACCTGGAGAGGATCGTCAACGGGACCGTGGCCCTGCTCCAGCACCGCAGCCTGTTCCGCACCTTCCACCCGGGCGGCACCCTCCGCGAGCACCTCGGCCTCGGACGCCCCGCCAACCGCTACGCCCACGCGGGCACCCCGGGAGGGACGTCGTGAGGCAGATGCACCTCGCCGCGCACTTCCCGGGCGTCAACAGCACCACGGTGTGGGCCGACCCCCGCTCGCGGAGCCAGATCGACTTCGCCTCGTTCGAGCACCTCGCCAGGACCGCGGAGCGGGGCAGATTCGACTTCTTCTTCCTCGCGGAGGGGCTGCGGCTGCGCGAGCACAAGGGCCGCATCCACGACCTGGACGTGGTGGGCCGCCCGGAGTCCCTCACCGTCCTCAACGCCCTGGCCGCCGTCACCGAACGCCTCGGCCTCGCCGCCACGGTCAACGCGATCTTCAACGAGCCCTACGAACTCGCCCGCCGCCTCGCCACGCTCGACCACCTCAGCGCGGGCCGCGCCGCGTGGAACGTGGTCACCTCGTCGGACGCCTTCACCGGCGAGAACTTCCGCCGCGGCGGCTACCTCGACCGGGCCGGCCTCCGGGACGCCGGCTCCGCCCGGCCGCGGGAGACCCCCTACACGCGCGCGGCCGAGTTCGTCTCCGCCGCACGTGCGCTGTGGGACTCCTGGACGCCCGACGGCACCGCCCGTCCCTTCGCGCACTCCGGGCGGCACTTCGAGATCTCCGGGGAGTTCACCGTGCCCCGCTCGCCCCAGGGCCACCCCGTCGTCATCCAGGCCGGGGACTCCGGCGAGGGACGGGAGTTCGCCGCGTCCAGCGCCGACGTCGTCTTCACCCGGCACGGCACCCTGGAGGCGGGACGGGCGTTCTACGCCGACGTGAAGGGCCGCCTCGCGGCGTACGGCAGGAGCCCCGGGGACCTGAAGATCATGCCCGGGGTGACCGTCGTGCTGGGCGACACCGACGCGGAGGCGCAGCGGAACGCCGCCGAGATCCGCCGGCAGCAGGTGTCCCCGCAGAACGCGATCGTCGCCCTGGAACAGGTCTGGGGGCGCGACCTCTCCTCCTGCGACCCCGACGGACCGCTGCCCGACGTCGACCCCGACCCGGGATCGGACCTGGTCCAGGGCCGGGTGCGGGTCGCCGACCCGCTCGCCGTGGCGGCGCGGTGGCGTCAGCTCTCCGAGGCCGAGGGGCTGTCCATCCGGGAGACCGTCATCGAGTCCACGGCGCGGCAGTCCTTCATCGGCTCCCCGCAGACGGTCGCCGCGGAACTGGAGAAGTTCGTCGCGGCCGACGCGGCCGACGGATTCATCCTGGTGCCGCACCTCACCCCGGGCGGGCTCGACGACTTCGTCGACCGGGTCGTCCCGCTCCTCCAGGAACGCGGGTCCTTCCGCTCCGAATACACCGGCTCCACGCTGAGGTCGCACCTCGGCCTGGCCGAGCCCGTGTGGAAGGGTTGACGGCATGAGCACGGACGCACAGCAGGACAGCGAGGAGTTCCGGGCCTGGCAGCGCTGGCACGAGGGGCGCATCGTCGCCGTGGCCGCGCCGCACGGCCCCCTCTCCCTCACCGGCACGCACTGGCTCGCCGACCATCCGGAGGGCCGCATCCCGGACGTACCCGGGGTGTGGCGTGAGGAGGAGGGCCGGGTGGTGCTCGCCGGCACCCCCGCGGACGGGCTGACCGTCGACGGGAAGCCGCTGGACGGAGAGGTCCGGCTGGGCGCCGACCGGGGCCCCGTCGACGCCTCCCGGGTGGCCCGGGGCGAGCGCCGGCTGGTCGTACTGAGCCGCGAAGGCCTCTGGGCGGTACGGGACTTCGACCCGCGGTCCCCGGCCCGCCAGGCTTTCAGGACCATCGACGCCACCCCGTACGACCCGGCCTGGTCGCTGGACGGCACCTTCCACCCGTACGACTCCGACCGGACCGTCCGCGTCGCGAACGCCGACGGGCGCGAACGGGGGCTGGGGCTCTCCGGGGAGATCGCCTTCACCCTGGACGGCAGCCGGCACACCCTCCAGGTGGCGGTCGAGCCCGACGGTTCGCTCTGGGCGGTCTTCGCCGACGCCACCAGCGGGGACGGCAGTTACCGCTTCCGCTTCCTGCGGCCCCCGGCCCCCGACGGGGACGGCCGGGTACGGATCGACCTCAACCGCGTCCTGCTGCCGCCGTGCGCCTTCGCCGACCACTTCATCTGCCCCTTCCCGCCGCCGGGCAACACCCTCACGGCGGCCGTGCCGGCGGGGGAGCGGAACCGTATCGACGGCTGACCGGTGCCACCCGGGACGGCGGGCCCGGGGCGCGGGCGATCCGCCGTCCCGTTCGCCGGGGCTCCGGCCGTTCGCCGGGGCGCCGGGCGGGTGCGGCGCCGGACCGGTGCGACCCGGCCGGACACCTCCGCACCCCCGTGAGCCCCCGCCGGTCCCCGGCGGGGGCTCCCTTTCGTCCGGCGGCTCTTGGGAAGATGCCGGTACGGTCGGTCGCAGAGGGAGCACGGGGGCGGCCGCGGTGCCGGCCCGGAGGGGTGCCCTCCGGGAGCCCCCGCAGACACCAGGGGGTTCCAGGTCCGTGAAACGCATCGGAGTGACCGGTCACCGCTCCATCCCCCCGGAGGCCCACGCGCACGTGACCGAGGGGCTGAGGGCCGCGCTGTGCGGGCACGGCTCCCTGGAGGCGCTGTCCAGCCTCGCGGTCGGGGCCGACCAGCTCTTCGCCGCTCTGGCCCTGGCCCGGGGCGCGGAGCTGACCGTGGTCGTCCCGAGCGGGGACTACGAGGCGGGCTTCACCGACGCGGCGGACCTCGATCGCTACCGCGCGCTCAAGGCGCGCGCGGCCCGCGAGGTCCGGCTGGACTTCCCGCACTCCACCGACGAGGCCTACTACGCGGCGGGGGCGTACATCGCCGACCACTGCGACCGCCTGCTCGCGGTCTGGGACGGCCGGCCCGCGCGGGGCCGGGGCGGCACCGGCGACATCGTGACGTACGCCCGCAGCCTCGGCCGCCCGGTCACCGTCATCTGGCGCGAGGGCGTCGAGCGGAGCTGAGCCCCGGCTCACATCCGGTGCCTGACCAGCCAGTCGGTGTGCTCGGGCGACACGATCCGCTCGGTCTCGAAGACGGCGGCCGCCCAGTGCCGTTCGGTCAGGGTGGTCTCCATCGCGGCCTGCAGGTGCTCCAGGTCCTCCTCCACCAGCGAGTGGGCCGTGACCAGGGGGTGGTGCCGGCGCGTCTCGTTCCAGGCGAGACAGGCCGCCGCGGCGGCGGAGAACGTCCCCGTCAGCGCGAGCGAACCGGCGCTCCCGAAGGTCCGCAGCACGGCCAGGACCAGCGCCGGGAGCGTCAGCGCGGCGATGGTGCCGGACCACACGAGCGCACCGCGCCGCGACGCGACCCGGCGCCTGCGGTACCAGCGCCGCTGCTCGATCAGCCGGTCCCGGATGTACGTCTCCTTGCGTACGGTGAAGGCCTTCTCGCGCAACTCCCGCATGGACGCGGTGATCAGGACGCCGCCCGAGTCGGGCATCTCCTCCCGCGGGTCCTGCCAGCCGACCTTCCGCAGCTCCTGGAGCCCCTCCTCCAGCCGGCTGGCGAAGACCGCCTCGGGGTGCAGGACGGAGGAGTCGAAGGGAGCGCCGTGGACCGCGTAGCGCCAGCAGTTCGACTTGATGAACTCCGCTGCGGAGCGGTTGAGTTGCCAGTGCGACTTCGCTTTGCGCCGGGAGGCCAGAAAGGTCGCTATCAGGACACCGAGATACGCCGAAACGGCTATGGCGTCCAGGAGTTGGACGCCCCCGCCGACCCGGACGCGCCAGGGGACCGCGGCGGGCAGGGTGCCGAGGACGAGCAGGACCAGCTGGCCGCGTGCGGTGTCGACGGCCTCACGCCGGCGTGCGACGGCCACGGCGTCGGTGTGGTGGAAGAGTTCGGGCAGATCAGCGCTCCTGAAGACCATGCTCTGCAGTGGTCCTGGAATCGCCGCCATGATCACCCCTGAATTCGATGTGGTGGTGGCCCCGGTCCCCGTGCGAACGGGTTTTCCGCCCATTCGGAGCAGTCGTGCGAATCGCTCGGGTCGCGGCTGTACGCGTTGAGTTGCGCACCGGGTCCATGAGGGTAAAGTCGTGCCGCCGGGCACTGCAATGGCGCAGGTGTCGGCGCTGTTTCCGTGTCCGGAACGAGCCCCTCGAGGACGACCGTGAAGACCTACGAATCCACCCCTGAATTCGCTGCCGCGAAGCGCCGTGTGCCGCTCGCGAAGATCGATGTGTCCGGCGGTGCGGCAGCCAGGAAGATGGGCCGGGTGCTCGCCGCGGCGAGCGGTCGCCCGACCGGAATCTCCACCTTCAACTCCTCGCTGTAGGAAAGCGCCGCGGAAACAGGACCTCCGGTCCGGAAAAAACCTGAATACTGCACTCGTCCGGTCGGCCGGCTTCTGCGATCGGGGCCCTGGCGCGCGCAGCGGCTGGACTAGAATGAGTGAAATGACAGGCCCCGCGGTCCCGTTCCGCGAAATCGTTCTGAAGGTCCACAGCAGGTGCGACCTCGCCTGCGATCACTGCTACGTCTACGAACACGCGGACCAGAGCTGGAGAACCCGGCCGAGGACGGTTTCCGACCGCGTCGTCGCCACGACCGCCCGGCGCCTGGCGGAGCACGCGAAGACCCACGCCCTGCCCTCCGTATCGGTGATCCTGCACGGAGGGGAGCCCCTGCTGGCGGGCCCCGAACGGCTCCGCCGGGTCTGCGAGGAGTTCGGTTCCGCCCTGTCGGGGGTGGCCGACCTCGACCTCCGGATCCACACCAACGGCCTCCAGCTCGGCCCCCGGTACCTGGACCTCTTCGCCGAGTTCGGCGTCCGGGTGGGGATCT
Source organism: Streptomyces sp. NPDC006296 (assembly GCF_040613235.1). NCBI lineage: Bacteria > Bacillati > Actinomycetota > Actinomycetes > Kitasatosporales > Streptomycetaceae > Streptomyces > Streptomyces sp. NPDC006296. The sequence goes on from NZ_JBEXRT010000011.1 coordinate 61,450, forward strand.
CCCTCGACGGCGACCGCGCGGCCAACGACCGGCACCGCCGCTTCGCCGACGGCCGCAGCAGCCACCCCCTCGTGCTCAGGGCGGTCGAACTGCTCCACCAGGACCGCTACCGCCACCTCGACCTCGGTCTGCTGTGCACCGTCGACGTCCGGAACGACCCGCGCGCGGTGCTGGACGCCCTGGTCGCACTCGACCCCCCGCTCATCGACTTCCTCCTCCCGCACGCCACCTGGGACACCCCGCCGCCCCGGCCCGACGGGTCGCCGACGGCCTACGCCGACTGGCTCCTCGCGGTCTTCGACCGCTGGCAGGAGAAGGGCGGCGCGGTGCCGGTGCGCCTGTTCTCCTCGGTGCTCTCCACCCTGAGCGGCGGTCCGAGCCTCACCGAGTCCCTCGGGCTCGCCCCCACGGACCTCGTGGTCGTCGAGACGGACGGTCAGCTCGAACAGGTCGACTCCCTCAAAAGTGCCTACGAGGGCGCGGCGGCCACCGGATTCGACGTGTTCGGGCACTCCTTCGACGAGGTCGCCGCGCACCCGGGGGTCCGCGCCCGGCAGCTCGGTCTGGCCGGTGTCAGCGAGGCGTGCCGCCGGTGCCCCGTCGTACGGTCCTGCGGCGGCGGGCTGTACACGCACCGGTACAGCTCGACGGGCGGCTTCGACCGGCCCTCGGTCTACTGCGCCGATCTGGCGGCGCTGGTGCGGGGGATCGAGGCGCGGACCAGCGCCGCCACCGTCTCCCCGGCGGTCACCGACCGGCGCGAACTGGCCGCCGCGCAGGACGACCTGACCCGCACGCTGCTGGCCGGGCTGCACGACGCGCTGGACGGCCGCGGCGGTGCCCGCTGGGACGAGGCGTGGGGGCTCGCCGGTGTCCTGGAGTCCTCGGCGGAGGGCGCCGCCGGGCTCGATCAGGTCCTGGCGCACCCCTACACGCGTACCTGGCTGGTGGAGACGCTGGACGGGCTGCACGCCGAGCGGCCCGGTGCCGTCGGCCGGGCGCTGCGGCTGGAGTCGTACGTGGCCGCGGCGGCCGTGCGCTCCGGCCTCGGCCCCGAGGTGCCGGCCGGCTACCGGGACGGCAGGCTCTTCCTCCCCACCCTCGGTGAACTCCGGCTCGCGGGGCCCGGCGAGACGGGCCGGGCCCGGGTGCGGGCCGCCGGTGACGGCTTCTCGGTCCGGTCCGGGAGCGGTGGCGAGCGGATCGTGCCGATCGGGGCGGACGGCCCCGGATGGCTCCCGGTGCGGCGGGCGGTGACCGGGGGTGCGCCGGGGTTCGTCCTGGACGACCTCGACCCGTACCGGGACTGCTTCGAGGCCCCGGCCGCGCCGCGCCTGGGCCGGGCGGAGGCGGAGGCGTGGATCCGGGACGTCGGCCGGGCGTGGGAGCTGCTGGAGCGTGCCGCCCCGGGGCAGGCGGCCGAGGCGGCGGACAGCCTGACCACGCTGACCCCGCTCGTCGCCGGCCGGAACGCGGAGCGGCCGTGCGGCTTCGGGGCCGTCGGGCTGGTGCGGACGCGGGACGGCCGGGCGCTCGCCACCGGACTGCTGCGCGCTCTGCGCCGGACCAGGCTGCGGGCCCTGCTCGACGTCACGGACCTCTACGCACTGGACGGGGCCTGGCAGTACCGGCCGCCCTGGGACCGGAATGCGAAAGTCCCCTTTTCCGAACTACTGGCCTCCACCTACGAACGTGTGGGACTTTCCTTCCTCGCGCCCCGATTCCTGGACGGTGTGTCCGAGGCGCTCGACATGATGGACGGAGCGGCCGAACCGACCGTCGGAGGAATGCGGCTGCTGAGGTCGTTGCGTGACGAGGTGAAAGGTGTACAGGGGGCACGGGGGACGGACAGCCCTGTGAATGCCGCGGATCACGAACCTGTTCGGTGAATACCGAGCAGGTATGACCGAAAAGCGGCGCTGATTGACCGAACGCTATGGGGGTGGAGCACAGTCCGCTCCGGAATGATGAATTCGCTCGCCTCCCTTCACCGCCCCGGGACGCGGGTGCTCACCCAGGACGGGGGTCGTGTGCACGCATGACGCACCAGCGAGCGGACCATCGGCCGTACTTTTTCCTGAGCTACGCGCACACACCGGGGTACGGCGGTGGATCGGACCCGGACATGTGGGTCGAACGGCTTTTCCAGGACCTCTGCGGTCATGTGATGGCCATGACCAATCTCCCCGCCGGATCACCGGCCGGTTTCATGGACCGGGAGATACGCTCCGGCGAGGGCTGGTCCGAGCGCCTGGGAAACGTCCTGGCCGACTGCCGGGTCTTCGTACCGCTGTTCTCGCCGCGCTATTTCGCCAGCGAGATGTGCGGCAAGGAGTGGTACGCCTTCGAGCAGCGCGCCATCCATCACCGGGCCCGGTCGAACCAGCCGGCCGAGGCGATCGTGCCCGCGCTCTGGGTGCCGGTGCCGCCGAGCCGGCTGCCCGGTCCGGCCGAGCGGTTGCAGTTCAACCACCGTGACTTCGGGGAGCGGTACGTCAGCGACGGGCTCTACGGGCTGATCAAGCTCACCCTGTTCGCGCAGGACTACGAACAGGCGGTCTACCACCTGGCCAAACGCATCGTGCACGTCGCCGACACCGTGCGGATCGGCTCGGGCCGGCCGCTCGACTTCCGCCTCGTGCCCAGTGCCTTCGGCGCGCCGGGGGGCGGCACGGTCGGACCGCGGCCCATGCGCATCACCATCGCCGCGCCCACCCGCCACGATCTCCCGGAGGGCCGGAACCCCGAGTACTACGGCGACAACCCGCAGGAGTGGAACCCCTACCATCCGGCCTCGGCCCGGCCCCTGGCCTACGTCGCCGAGGAGCTGGTGCGGTCCCTCAACTACCAGGTCGTCGTCGCGCCCTTCGACGAGGAGCCGGGGCAGCGCGAGGGCAAGCAGTCCCCGAGCACCCCCGAGATCCTCCTGGTCGACCGCTGGGTCCTGCGGGACGAGGAGCTGAGGCGGCGGCTCGCCGCCTTCGACCGGGAGAACCGGCCCTGGGTGACCATGGTCGTCCCCTGGTGCAGGGACGACCACCAGGGCAGGGAGGCCGAGACCGAGCTGACCGAGATCCTCGAACAGACGATGCCCGCCACGATGCGGCAGGGGCGTGCCCTCTGCCGTACCGCGGCCAAGGGGGTGCCCAGCATGGAGGCGTTCGGCCGGATCCTTCCCCAGGTGGTCGAGGTGGCCGCCCAGCAGTACCTGCGGCACGCCGAGGCCTATCCGCCGGCGGGCGGACGGCACAGCGAGCGGACCCGGCTGACGGGCCCCATGGGCAGTACCCGGTTCATACCCGACATGCACGACCCTGCGATGGATGCGGAGGACGTATGACAGCCGGTCGTGACGGGCACATCGTCACCTTCTACTCGTACAAGGGCGGCACCGGGCGCACCATGGCCCTGGCGAACACCGCCTGGATCCTCGCCGCCAACGGCAAGCGGGTGCTGGCCGTCGACTGGGACCTGGAGGCCCCGGGGCTGCACCGGTTCTTCCACCCCTTCCTCGACCCCTCGACGCTCGGCGCCACCACCGGTGTGATCGACCTGATCACCGAGTACGCCTGGGCCGCGACCGACCCGGCCCGGCGGGCCGACGACTGGCACCGCGACTACGCCCGCATCCAGCCGCACGCGGTCTCGCTCACCCCCGGCACGCTCGGCTGGGAGTTCCCCCGGGGCGGCACGCTCGACTTCGTCTCGGCCGGGCGGCAGAACCGCGAGTACTCCGCCACCGTCTCGACCTTCGACTGGGACAACTTCTACGACCGGCTCGGCGGCGGGCACTTCTTCGACGCCCTGCGGGACGACATGAAGGCCCACTACGACTACGTCCTCATCGACAGCCGCACGGGCCTCAGCGACATCGCCGACATCTGCACCGTCCACCTTCCCGACGTGCTCGTCGACTGCTTCACCCTCAGCGACCAGTCCATCGACGGCGCGGCCTCGGTCGCCCGCCAGATCGCCGAGCGCTACACCGGCCGGCCGATCGCCATCTACCCCGTCCCGATGCGCATCGACGAGGGCGAGAAGGAGAAGGCCGACGCCGGCCGTGCGCTGGCCCGGCTGAGGTTCGACCGGCTGCCTCGCGACCTCTCGGGCGACGCGCTCACCGCCTACTGGGGCGCGGTGGAGATCCCCTACCGCCCCTACTACGCCTACGAGGAGACGCTCGCCACCTTCGGCGACGAGGCGGGCCTCAGCAACTCCCTGCTGTCCGCCTTCGAACGCCTCACCGCGTTCGTCACCCGGCAGGAGGTCACCTCGATGCCGCCGGTGGGCGAGGAGGCCAGGCTGCGCATCCGGGACGCCTTCACCCGGCGCAGGCCGGCCCTCCCCGCGGACCTCTTCCTCTGCTACGTGGCGGAGAACCGCATGTGGGCCGACTGGATCGAGTCGGTCCTCACCCGGGCGGGCTTCCGCGTGGTGCCGCGCGACGTCTCCGCCGACGCCGGGCCCGAGGGCGCCCCGCACACGGCCGAGACCGCGGCCCGCACGGTCTTCCTGCTCTCCGGCGCCTACCTCAAGTCCCAGCGGGCCGTGAACCTGTGGGACCGGGCGGTCTCCGGGGACCCCGGGGGCGGCCTGCGCCGGCTGCTGCCGCTCCGGGTCGGCGAGGTCCGGCTCACCGCGTCGTACATCGACCGCAACCCGGTCGATCTGTTCCGGCTCGACGAGGTCCACGCCACCGCGGCCCTGATGCGCGCCCTGGACCGGCCGCTGCAGCTCGGCGACGGGACGTCCCCGGGGCCCCGCTTCCCCGGTACCGTGCCCCGGATCTGGAACGCCCCGCCCCGCAACCCCGGCTTCACCGGCCGCTCCCTGGTCCTGGAGCGGATGCGGGACCAGCTCGGCGGGGGCATGGCCGTCGTGCTGCCGCAGCCGCAGGCGCTGTACGGCCTGGGCGGTGTCGGCAAGACCCAGGTGGCGCTGGAGTACGTGCACCGCTTCATGGCCGACTACGACCTGGTGTGGTGGATATCCTCCGAGCAGACCGACGACGTGGTGGCCGGCCTCGCCGAACTCGCCGGGCGGCTCGGCGCGCAGGGCGGCGACGACATGGCGGCCGCCTCCAAGGAGGCCGTGGACCTGCTGCGGCGGGGCGTCCCCTCGGAGCGCTGGCTGCTGGTGTTCGACAACGCCGACGACCCCCAACGCCTCACCCGCTACTTCCCGCAGGGCGGCTCCGGGCACATCCTGGTCACCTCCAGGAACCAGGCCTGGTCCCAGCACGGCGACGCGCTGCCGGTCGACGTCTTCCTGCGCGAGGAGTCGGTCGAACACCTCCGGCGCCGGGCGCCGGGGCTCAGCGACGAGGACGCGGACCGGGTGGCCACCGCCGTCGGGGACCTGCCGCTCGCCGTAGAACAGGCGGCGGCCTGGATCGCGGAGACCGCCACCCCCGTCGACGCCTATCTGGAGCAGCTGTCCCGCCAGGCACCCCAGGTCCTCGCGCTGAACCAGCCGGCCGGATACCCGGAGCCCGTCGCGGCCACCTGGAACATCTCCATCGAGCGCCTCAAGGAGCGGTCGCCCGCAGCGGTCCGGCTGCTCCAGCTCTGCGCGTTCTTCGCGCCCGAGCCGATCTCGGCCGACCTCCTCTACAGCAAGGAGATGATCGAGGCCCTGAAGCCGTACGACGCCTCGCTCCAGGAGAAGCTGGTGCTGGGCCGGGTCATCCGGGAGATCGGCCGCTTCGCCCTCGCCAAGGTCGACCAGGTCTCCAACTCCATCCAGGTCCACCGCCTGGTGCAGGCGGTCATCAGGGCGCAGCTCGACGAGGAGGAGCAGCGCGAGGCCCGGCACGTGGTGCACCGCATCCTGGCGGGTGCCCGGCCCGACGACGACGAGCCGATCGACAACCCGGCGACCTGGCCCCGCTTCGCGACGATCTGGCCGCACCTCGGCCCGTCGGACGCGCGCGACTGCCGGGAACCGGAGACCCGCAGGCTGCTGATCGACCGGGTGCGCTACCTCTGGAAGCGGGGGGACGTCCGCACGGCGGGCCGGCTCGGGGACGAGCTCCGCGACAGGTGGCGGGAGACGCTGGGCAACCGGGACCTGCAGTACCTCTACCTCTGCTTCCACCTCTCCAACATCCTGCGGACCCGGGGCCGGTACGGCGAGGCCAAGGAGCTCGACGAGGTGACCCTCGACCGGCAGCGGGAGGTGCTGGGACCGGAGCATCCGCACACGTACATGACCACCAGCAGCCTGGCCATCGACCTGGGGCTGCTCGGCGACTACACCAGGGCGATCGAGCTGGCGACCGCCGCGCACGAGGGGTTCAGCCAGATCTTCCACGACCGGCACCCCCGCACGCTGGCCGCGGCCAACAACCTGGCGCTGAACCTGCGGACCGTCGGGCAGTACGCACGCGCCCGCGAGATCGACCAGGACGTCTACGACCTGCGGTCCGAGGTGCTGGGCCCCGAGCACCCGTACAGCCTGTCCTCGGCGATGTCGCTGGCGCGCGACCTGCGTGAGGTGGGGCGCTACGAGGACTCGGTGGGCCTGCTCAGCCGCACCTACGACTCCTACAAGGCCACGCTCGGACGGACCTACCCCACCACGCTCAGCGCCGCCAAGAGCCTGGCGGTCTCGCTGCGCCGGGCCGGGCGGCTGGAGGACGCGCGCAGGCTGACGGTGGCCACCCGGGCCAGATACCGGGCCAAGTACACCGCGGCCAACCCGGAGTCACTGGCCTGCGACCTCAACATGGCGGCCGACCTGTTCGCCGCGGGGGAGACCGCGGCGGCCAGGGACGCCGCCCAGGAGGTGGTGGACCAGTGCATGAAGGTGCCGGGAGCGCGGCATCCGTACACCCTGGCGGCGCAGAACAACCTCGGTGTCTACCTCTCGGGCAGCGGTGCACCGGTGGAGGCGGAGAGGCTGCTGACGCAGGTGGTCGCGGCCATGCGCGAGGTCTTCGGGCGGGAGCACCCGGACACGCTCTTCTCGGTGATGAACCTCGCCAACGCCACCGCGGACCGGGGTGAGCTCGGGATCGTGCTGGAGACGGAGCGCACGGTGGCGGGCCGGCTGCGGGAGGTGCTCGGAGCGCACCACCCGGAGACCCTGGCCATGACCTCGAACCTCGCGGTCACGCTGGACGCGATGGGACGCGCGGACGAGGCGCTGAGGGTGCGGGCGGAGACCGGGGACGAGCTGGCGCGGCAGCTCGGTGACGACCATCCGCTGACCCGCACGGCGCGGGACGAGCGGAGGTTCCGCCGCGAACTGGAGCCGATGTCGGTGTGAGCCGCAGATCTCCCGGCCGGGCCCGGCTCTCCGGGGCCGGCCGGGGTCCGGTCCGGTCCGGGCCTCCACGGCCGTTCGGGGTCCGGGTCCGGTCGGGTTCCGGGGCCGTCGCGGTCAGCCGGCCGCCACGGTCCCCGGATCCTCCTCGTCCAGCAGCCAGTTGAGCACGCCGGGGAGCACGGACAGGGCGTCGAAGTGTGCCGCCGCCGGTTCCAGCACGGCGGTGGCGCCCGGGATCTGTCCGGCCAGCCAGCGGGAGTGGCCCACGGGGGAGAACACGTCCTTCACGCCGTGCCACAGCAGCACCGGGCAGGTGATGTCCGCGGGATCGAACCCCCACGGCCGGCAGAACGCGAGCGCGTCGTCGATCCAGCCGTACGCCGAGGTGCGCAGTCCCTCCCGGAAGTTGGCGAGGAGCATGGAGCGGATCCCGGCGTCGTTGACCACGGTCCGGTCGGAGTCGGTCAGCTCCCGGCGCAGGTCGTCCAGGAGCCGGACCGGGTTCTGCCGGATCTCCGCCGAGCGGCTGATGAAGGACTCCGCCAGCCCGTCCGGATCCGCCACCGCCCGGGAGTAGGCGAGGACGTTCGACTCCGCCATCCCCTCGAACCAGTCGAGCCCCTCGGCGTCCCGGGGCGCCAGGCTGACCAGAGCCGCGGTCCGGGTGACCCGGTCCGGCATCAGCGCGGCGCAGGCCAGCGCGTGCGGAGCGCCGCCCGAACGGCCGGCCACCGCGAACCGCTCCAGCCCGAGCGAGTCCGCGATCGCCCGTACGTCCCCGACGACGTCCCGCACCAGGCGCCCCGGCAGCCGGTCGGAACCGCCGTACCCCGGCCGGTCGTAGGCGATCAGCTGCATCCTCCGCTGGTAGAGGACCATCCCGCGCGGAGCGGGACCCAGCCGGCTGCCCGGCATGCCGTGCAGGAGGAACACCGGTCTGCCCCGGGGGTCTCCCTGACGCTCCACCATCAGATGCCGACCGTCCGCCACGCGCACCCGACTCCGCACGCCGCTCCTCCGCTCGGTCACCGTGCCCCGTCCGGACACCAACCACCCGAAATGTGCTGCCTGTTCGATGATGACCCATCGGAGGGGATACCGGCACTCCCCGTCCGGTCGCGCCGGTGGTGTCCGGGGCGTGCGGAGGCGCTCGGCGGTGTCCGGCTTCGGGGGTGTACGCCGCGGGATCCGGACTCCGGGAGTCATTACAGGACAGGACTAGTCCTCACCCGCTGCCGATCTTCCGTCGCACCGGGTGTTCGCGATCGGAACCGATGCGGCGGTGCGCAGGGCTTGTGAACACGGCGCGTACGAACCGTCGCCGTCGTGTGCGCGTCCGGAAGTCGACCTTGTGTGCTATCCATCCCGTCGGAATAGTGGGCGCCCCATCCTCCGTGTTCCGGACACCCCACATGTCCGTGCACGGCCCCACAGGAGGTCGAAGTTGAAGCACCGACGCATACCCAGCAAGCGCGTGGCGATGGCCGGTACGGCCGTTCTCGCCCTGGTCGCCGCAGGAGCGACGTTCCAGACTGCGAACGCCAGTGACGCCGTGCCTCAGTCCGACGCCCGCACCCTCAGCGCCGACTCGGCGGGAACTCTCGCCGCCACCCTGGACAAGGACCTGGGCGCCGACGCGGCCGGTTCGTACTACGACTCCGAGGCGAAGAACCTCGTCGTGAACGTCGTCGACGAGGCGGCGGCCGAGCAGGTCCGTCAGGCGGGGGGCAAGGCCAAGCTGGTCCAGCACACCCTCGCCGAGCTGAAGACCGCCCGGCAGACCCTCGCCGACAAGGCGTCCGTCCCCGGCACCTCCTGGGCCGTCGACCCGGTCAGCAACAAGGTCGTCGTGACGGCCGACCGCACGGTCGGCAAGGCGGACTGGGCCAAGCTCGGCAAGGTCGTCGACGGGCTCGGCTCCAAGGCCGAACTCAACAGGTCCGCAGGGGAGTTCAAGCCGCTGATCGCGGGCGGCGACGCGATCTGGGGCGACGGCGCCCGCTGCTCCCTGGGCTTCAACGTGGTCAAGGACGGCGAGCCGTACTTCCTGACCGCCGGCCACTGCACCGAGTCCATCACCAGCTGGTCCGACTCGCAGGGCGGCTCGGAGATCGGCGCCAACGAGGGATCCAGCTTCCCGGACAACGACTACGGCCTGGTCAAGTACACCTCGGACGTGGAGCACCCGAGCGAGGTCGACCTCTACGACGGCTCGACCCAGGCGATCAGCCAGGCGGGCGACGCGGCCGTCGGCATGTCGGTGACCCGCAGCGGTTCCACCACCCAGGTCCACGACGGTGAGGTCACCGCCCTGGACGCCACGGTCAACTACGGCAGCGGCGACATCGTCAACGGCCTCATCCAGACCACGGTCTGCGCCGAGCCCGGCGACAGCGGCGGCGCGCTCTTCTCGGGCGACACCGCGCTCGGTCTGACCTCGGGCGGCAGCGGCGACTGCTCCTCGGGCGGCGAGACCTTCTTCCAGCCGGTGCCCGAGGCACTGGCGGCGTACGGCGCCGAGATCGGCTGACCCACGGTTCCGGCTCCTGACGGCCGGCGAGCCCGCCCCTCCATGTGAGGGGCGGGCTTCGTGTGTGCCTCCGGCCGCCCTGCCCGCCGCTCCGGTTCCGGCCTTGCCTCAGCCGCGCGCGAGCGACAGGAACGCCGCCCACTCCGTACGGCCCACCCGCAGCGCCGGTCCGTCGCCGGCCTCCTTCGAGTCCCGCACATGGACCGCGCCGCCGCCGACGGCCACCTCCACGCAGTCGCCGCCGCCCGATCCGCTGTGGCTGCTCTTGAACCAGCGCAGCTCGTCCACGTTCCCGGTTTCCTGCTCGACGCTCATGTCTCTCCCACCAGCTGTCCGATGAGCCGCGCAGACTCCTGGGCGTTCAGGGCCTGCGATCGCAGCTTGCCATATCGCAGTGCGAAGCCGCTGACGTCTGCCGGATCACTGACGATGCATCCGATCTCCTGAGCCTCGATGTATCCGATGCGCCGGAGTTCGCTCGTCTCCACCAGGACGAACGGACCGTCCAGGCCGGTATGGAAACCGCTGCCGGCGGGCATCACCTGTACCTCGACATTGCGCAAGGTGCCCACCTCGAGCAGGCGTTGCCACTGCCTCCGCATCACCTCGACACCGCCCACCGGGTTCCGCAACGCCTCCTCCCCGATGATGAACGACAGCTCCGCCATCGGGTCCCGTGTCAGCAGGCGCTGGCGACCGAGCCGGGCCTCCGTGTGCCGGTCGACGGTCTCCTCGCCGAACGGCGGGCAGTGGCCGGCGAACACCGCCCGTGCGTACGCCTCCGTCTGCAGCAGCCCCGGCACCAGCAGCGGATCGTACGAGAAGCGGCTCAGCACCTCGGCCTCGATGAGCGCGAAGTTGCGGAAGAAGCGGGGGAGCTTCGCCCGGTCCACCTCGCCCTGGAGCACGTCCAGCACACCGCCCGCCTCCAGCACCCGCTCCGCGGCCACCGTGAACGTCACCTTCGCCGCCCGCCGCCCCTGCTCGACCGAGGCGACCTGCTCCAGCGAGTACCCGATGGCCTCGCCCAGCGCCTGCTGGTTCAACCCGGCCCGCCTGCGGAGGTGCTGGAGCAGGGTCCCGTACGCCACCCACACCCCCGGCAGTTCGCTGTCCTCCCTCTGCTTCTGCTTCGGCCTCGTCGCGCGCCCGCTGCCCGTCTCCCGCACTGTCCTCACGTCCTTCCGGCCACCGCACCACGGCTGGACATGGTTCAACCGCGGGGCGCCTTCCGCGTCACGGGCCCGGACCCGTACAGCACCCGTACAGGAAACCGGGCGACGAGGGCTCCGCCCCCGCCCCCGTGCACGACGGGCCGTACCGGTCGGCCGCGCGGCCGTACCGGGTGCCGGGGTACGGCAGGAGGCCCTGGCCGGGGCGTCGGTGCGGCGGCACGGTGGCCGCATGTCACCGAGAAGCGTCGCCGCAGGTCCCCGTTCCGAGCCGGCCGATGTCGTCATCCGCCTCAGCAGCACCCCGCGAGGGGCCCGCCTCGCGCGGCGGCTGGCCGAGCAGCAGCTCGCCCTGTGGGGGATCCCGTACGGCTCCGGCACCGCGCGGACCGTGGCCCTGGTCACGGCGGAGCTGGCCTCCAACGCGATCACCCACGGCGGCCTGCCCGGACGGGACTTCCGCCTCGCCCTTGTCCGGCTGCCGCACGCCGTCCGCGTCGAGGTGACGGACACCCGCCCCGAACGCCTGCTGCCGGAGCCGTCACCCGCCCCCGCCGACGCCACCTCCGGCCGCGGACTGCTCATCGTCGAGGCGTACGCGGACCGCTGGGGCTGCACGGTCCGCGACACCCGCACCAAGACGGTCTGGGCGGAGGTGGCCACCGAGGCCGCCGGCGACAACTCGGGGGCGCACCCGGGTCCCTGAGGTGCGGGAGCTCCCCGCGGCGGCGGGGGGCGTCGCGCTGCCGCCGGCAGGGGCAGCACTGGTCCGGCCGGCGGCAGCGACGACCGCCCGGGCCCGCCCGCCCCGCTCCCGAAAACCCCGTGCGGGGCGCCCCCGGCCCCCGTAGGCTGCCGGGCATGAACATCCACCAGATCTACGGCTGACACCGGACGGGGCGGCGCCCCGTTCCCCGTGCCGCGCACCCGTGCGCGCTCCCCGGCAGGCTGTGCCCCGGGCGGCGGCGCACCGGTCCGGTGTGTCCTTCTCGCCGTAGACCTGAAACGAGTGATTCCTTATGTCCCGTCGCCGTGCCCACATCGCGATGATCGGCATCCCGGCCGTCAGCCACATCCTGCCCGGCCTGGAGATCGTGCGTGAGCTGGTGGCCCGCGGCCACCGGGTGACGTACGCCAACGACCCCGCCGTGGCGGACCTGATCACGGCCACCGGTGCCGAGTTCGTGCCGTACGGTTCCGCCCTGCCGTTCGCCGACAACGACTGGCCCGCCGACCCGATCGCCGCCATGGGCGTCTTCCTCGACGACGCCGTCCAGGCGCTGCCGCAGCTGCGCGCCGCCTACGACCGGGACCGGGCGGACCTCTACCTGTACGACATCGGCGCCTACGCCGCGCGCGCCCTCGCGGAGGCGCAGGGCAGGCCGGTCCTCCAGCTCTCCCCGACCTTCGTGGCCTGGGACGGCTACGCCGAGGAGATGGGGGCGGCCCTGTGGGAGCTGCCGGGCGCCGACGCGTACCGGGCGACGTTCGCGCGGTGGCTCGCCGGGTCCGGGGCGACGACCACGGACGTCGACACCTTCTCCGGCCGTCCCGCGCGGGCCCTGGCGCTGATCCCGCGGGCCATGCAGCCCCACGCGGACCGGGTCGACGCCGACGTGGTGTCGTTCGTCGGACCCTGCTTCGGCTCGCGTGCGGACCGGGACACCTGGACCAGGCCGGCCGGTGCGGAGAACGTCCTGCTGGTCTCCCTGGGCTCGGCGTACACCCGGCAGCCGGACTTCTACCGCCGGTGCCTGGAGGCGTACGGCGACCTGGCGGGCTGGCACGTCGTGCTCCAGATCGGGAAGTACGTCGACCCCGCGGAGCTGGGGCCCGTCCCGGGCAACGTCGAGGTGCACTCCTGGGTGCCCCAGCTGGCGATCCTGGAGCAGGCCGACGCGTTCGTCACCCACGCGGGGATGGGCGGCAGCAGTGAGGGGCTGTACACCGGTGTGCCCATGATCGCCGTCCCGCAGGGCGCCGAGCAGTTCATGAACGCGGACCGGCTGGTGGAGCTGGGCGTGGCCCGCCGCGTCGACACGGCGGACGCCACGGCCGAGGCGCTGCGCACCGCTCTCACCGGACTCGTCGCGGATCCCGGCGTCGCCCGGACCTCGGCGCGGCTCCGGGCCGAGATCCGGACCGAGGGCGGCACCGCCCGGGCCGCCGGTCTCGTCGAGGAGATGCTCGGCTGACCCTCGGCCTCAGGCGAGCGTCGAGCCGTTCCCGGGGGAGGCGGGCGTTCCTCCGGGAACGGCCGCCTCCCGCGCTCCGCGCGTGTCCCGGCCGCGGCGCATCGCCAGCAGCAGGGTGAGCGCGGTGCCGGCGACCGCCCAGGCGGAGAGCACCAGCAGCGGGCCGGTGACCGCGTTGCCCCGGAAGTAGGCGATCGAGCGGGCCACCCAGGTGCCCGCCCCCGGTGGCAGGGCGGGGCCGATCGCCCGCCAGAAGTCCGGCAGCATCGGCAGCGGGAAGGCGCCGCCCGCGCTCGGGTTGCCCGCGACCACGATGACGAGGACGGCCAGGCCGATGCCGACGATGCCGGTCAGCGCCTCCAGGGCGAGCGTGGTCATGCCGACCGAGAACACGACCAGGGCGCCCAGTCCGGCCAGGGCCCACACACTGCCCGGGAGCGCGCCGAGGACCGGGCCGATGATCACCGCGCCGCCGATGCCGCCCACGATCGAGTACAGCGCCATCACCCCGGTGCGGATCACCGCGCGCTGCCGGTTCGCGGGCCTGGTGCCCGCGCTGATCGCCAGGATCGAGGCGCAGAGGTAGCCGCCGACGCACCAGCCCACGACCAGGTAGAAGGACGAGAGGCCGTCGAAGTCGTCCGGGGAGGCGGGGGCCACGTCCACGGTCCGTACCGTGCGCTGCCGCGGCGCCTCCGCCGCCTTGACGATCTTCTCCAGCGAGGTCGCCAGCACCGTTCCGCCGCCCGAGGCGACGAGCACGGTGTCGGTCGACCCGGTGGGGCTGACGACCAGGGCCCCGTCGATCTCGCGGTTCTGGATCTGCCGGCGGGCCTCGGCCTCGTCGGACACCGCGCGCGGATCGAGCGGGCCGCCCGGCAGCCGGTCCAGCTGCGTGACGAGCTGCCCGGACACCTGCCGGGGCGCGACGACCCCGAAGGGGACGTCCGTCGGATCCGGCCGGTGCAGCGCACCGACGTAGGAGGCGATGAACAGCAGTTGCAGCGCCAGTACGCCGACGACCAGCAGGGCGGCCCGTGCGGTGACGGCGTTCTTCACCTCGTCAGCGAAAGTCATGCCCCCACGCTCCGGGCGGTGTGCCGTGCGCGCAGTCGGGGGCGGGCCGAATGGCGGAGAGGCGACCCCGCCCCGTTTATCGTACGAATGTTCGAGACTTGGTCTATGGTGGAGAGCGAGGGGGTGGTGAGTACGGATCGGTCCAGGAGGTGCGGATGCCCGGGTTCACGCATCTGCATACCGTCTCCGGGTACTCCCTGCGCTACGGCGCCTCGCACCCGGAACGGCTGGTCGAGCGTGCCGCCGAGCGGGGGATGGACGCCCTCGCGCTGACCGACCGCGACAGTCTCGCGGGCACCGTCCGCTTCGCCAGGGCCTGTGCCGAGGCCGGGATACGGCCGCTCTTCGGGGCGGAGCTCGCGGTGGCGCCGCAGGGGGCGCGGGAGGAGCGCGCGCACCGGACGCGTACACCGGTCCGGGGCGGCGCCTTCGTCGACGAGTCGGCGCCCCGCGTCACCTTCCTGGCCCGGGACGGCGCCCGCGGCTGGGCCGGGCTGTGCCGGCTGGTCACCGCCGCCCACTCCGGCACCAGGGACCCGGGTGCCGGACAGCCCCTGGTCGGCCGGGACGCGCTGCCCGCCGAAGGGCTCACCGTGCTGCTCGGTCCCGCCTCCGAGGTGGGGGCCGCGCTCGCCGCGGGCCGCCCCGACCGGGCCGCCGCGCTGCTCGCCGGCTGGCGGGAGATCCACGGCGACGCCCTGCGCCTCGAAGCCGTCCACCACGGCCGTGCGGGCACCGGCCCCGGATCGCTGCGGCTCGCCGCCCGCACCGTCGGCTTCGCCGCCGAGCAGGGGGTGCGGGCCGTGCTGACCAACGCCGTCCGGTACGCCGACCCCGGGCAGGGGCCCGTCGCCGACGTGCTCGACTCGGCCCGCCGGCTCGTCCCCGTCGACCCGCGCCGCACCCCGCTCGACAGCGGGGAGCGCTGGCTCAAGGACGACCGTGCGATGCGGGAGACCGCGGAGCGGATCACCTCCGCGGCGGGACTCGGCCCGGGGGCCGGTGAGCGGCTGCTCGCCGAGACCCGGCGCACCGCCGACGCCTGCCGCGTGGACCCGGCCGGGGACCTGGGCCTCGGCAGCGTCCACTTCCCCGAGCCGCGCCTCGTCGGCGCGGAGCGGCGCACCGCCCAGCGGGTGCTGGCCTCCCGCGCCGCCGCGGGCATGCTGCGGCACGGCTACGACCGCAGGCGCGCCTACTGGGAGCGGATGCACCGCGAGCTGGACATCATCGCGTACCACGGCTTCGCCACCTACTTCCTGACGGTCTCCCAGGTCGTCGAGGACGTGAAGCGGATGGGCGTCCGGGTCGCCGCGCGGGGGTCCGGGGCCGGTTCGCTGGTCAACCACCTGCTCGGCATCGCCCACGCCGACCCGCTCGCACACGGGCTGCTCATGGAGCGCTTCCTGTCCGAGCGGCGCTTCGTGCTGCCCGACATCGACATCGACGTCGAGTCGGCCCGCCGCCTGGACGTCTACCGCGCGATCATCGGGCGCTTCGGGACCGAGCGGGTCGCGACCGTCTCCATGCCCGAGACCTACCGGGTCCGCCACGCCATCCGCGACGTCGGGGCCGCGCTCTCCATGGACCCGGCCGAGACCGACCGGCTCGCCAAGGCCTTCCCGCACATCCGGGCGCGGGACGCCCGTGCCGCGATGGAGGAACTGCCCGAACTGCGCGCCGTGGCCGGGCGGAAGGAGCGGTACGGGCGGCTCTGGGACCTGGTCGAGTCGCTGGACGCACTGCCGCGCGGCATCGCCATGCACCCGTGCGGAGTGCTCCTCTCGGACGACTCGCTGCTGCGGCGCACCCCGGTCGTGCCCACCGGCGGTGACGTCCCCCACAGCCTCGACGGCGCCGGAGGCGCCCCCATCCCGATGTCCCAGTTCGACAAGGACGACGTGGAGCACCTCGGGCTGCTCAAGCTCGATGTGCTCGGTGTGCGGATGCAGTCGGCGATGGCCCACGCGGTGACCGAGGTGAAGCGGGCCTCCGGGCGGGAGATCGACCTGGACGCCGTACCGCAGGGCGACCCGGAGACGTACCGGCTGATCAGGAGCGCCGAGACGCTCGGCTGCTTCCAGATCGAGTCGCCGGGCCAGCGCGACCTGGTCGGCCGCCTCCAGCCCGCCACCTTCCACGACCTGGTGGTCGACATCTCGCTGTTCCGGCCGGGCCCGGTCGCCGCCGACATGGTGCGGCCGTTCATCGAGGCCCGGCACGGCCGCGCGCCGGTGCGCTACCCGCACCCCGACCTTGAGGGAGCGCTGCGCGACACCTACGGGGTGGTCGTCTTCCACGAGCAGATCATCGAGATGGTCGACATCATGACCGGCTGCGGACGCGGCGAGGCGGACCGGGTGCGGCGCGGACTCTCCGACCCGGAGTCGCAGGCCCGGATCAGGGTCTGGTTCGCCGGGCGGGCGGCGGAGCGCGGGTACGGCGCCGACGTGATCGTCCGCGCCTGGGAGATCATCGAGGCGTTCGGGAGCTACGGCTTCTGCAAGGCGCACGCGGTCGCCTTCGCCGTGCCGACGTACCAGTCGGCCTGGCTCAAGGCGCACCACCCCGCCGCCTTCTACGCGGGGCTGCTCACCCACGACCCCGGGATGTACCCGAAACGGCTGCTCCTCGCGGACGCCCGGCGGCGCGGGGTGCCGGTGCTGCCGCTGGACGTGAACCGGTCGGCGGCCGCCCATCGGATCGAACTGGTGTCTGGTGATCATGGGCATAAATGGGGATTGAGGCTGGCACTCTCGGACGTCCACGGCATCAGTGAGGCGGAGGTCGCCCGCATCGAGGCCGGACAGCCCTACACCTCGCTGCTGGACTTCTGGCAGCGGGCCAGGCCCGGGAAGCCGGCCGCGGAACGGCTGGCCCAGGTCGGCGCGCTGGACGACTTCGGCGCCAACCGCCGTGACCTGCTGCTCCACCTGTCCGAACTGCACCGCGCCCAGCGCGGTTCCGGGGCCGGTGGCGGTGCCCAGCTCCCGCTCGGCGGCGGAGACCGGACCGGCGGCGTCGGACTGCCCGACCTCAACGAGGCCGAACGCCTCAGCGCCGAGTTGGGCGTCCTCGGCATGGACGTCTCACGCCATCTGATGGGCGATCACCACAGCTTCCTGGCGGAGCTGGGGGCGGTCTCCGCCAAGCGGCTGCGGGAGGCCGCGCACGGGGAGACCGTGCTGGTCGCGGGCGCCAAGGTGGCCACCCAGACCCCGCCGGTGCGTTCCGGCCGCCGGGTCATCTTCACCACCCTGGACGACGGGACCGGCCTGGTCGACCTCGCCTTCTTCGACGACAGCCACGCCGCCTGCGCCCACACCGTCTTCCACTCCTGGCTGCTGCTGGTGCGCGGGGTGGTCCAGCGGCGCGGCGCGCGCAGCATGAGCGTCGTCGGCGCGGCGGCCTGGAACCTGGCGGAGCTGGCCGAACTCCGGAGCACCGGCGGCCTCGACGCGGTCGCGGCACGGCTGGCGGAGGAGCCCGCCGACCAGGAGGGCGCGGCGGGCACCGGCCGCCGCATCCAGCTGCCGACCGGCTACGAGATGAACCCCTGGTCCGACCTCCAGCCGGCCGGTGAGGGAACGCCCACCGGGAGGAAGCTGTGGCACCGGAGCCAGGGGAGCGCGGGATGAACGACCGGCCCGCCGTCCTGTACCTGCGCTTCCGCCGGATCGGCGGCGGACCGCCGGACCACGCGGCCTACGAGGGGCTGCTCGCCCTCCTCGGATCGTTCACCCCGGTCGTCGAGGCGGCCCCGCCCGCCGCCGCGCTGGCCGATGTCGGCGGCGCGCTCCGCTACTTCGGGCAGGACGCGGCGGGCCTGGCCTCCGTGATCCGGGTGCGCGCCCTCGCCCTGCACGGCGTGGACTGCGCCATCGGCGCGGCCGTCAACCCCCTGCTGGCCAGGATGGCCGCCCAGCAGGCGGCGCCCGGAACGACCTTCGTGGTGAACCCCGGCGAGCACGAGCGGTTCCTCGCGTCCAGGCCCGCCGCCGCACTGGACGGCGTCGGGGCGGCGACCGCGCGCACCCTGTGCGGATACGGACTCGACTCCGTCGGCCGGATAGCCGCCGCACCGCTCGCCACCCTCCAGCGGATCACCGGGGTGCGCACCGGGCGCGAGCTGTGGGAACGGGCCAACGGCATCGACCGCACACGGGTCGTGCCGAACGCCGCCGCCCGGTCGGTCGCCGCCGAACGCACCTTCCCCCGCGACGAACTGGACCCCGGGCGGCACCGCCGCGCGCTCCTCTCGCTCACCGAGGAACTGGGCGCCAGGCTGCGCGGCGACGGACAGGTGTGCCGCTCGCTCGCGGTGTCCGTGCGCTACGCCGACCGGACCGGCTACGCCACGCTGACCCGCAGCCGCACGCTCCGGGAGCCCACCGCCCACTCGGCCGAGCTCACCTCGCTCGCGTACCGGATCCAGGACTCGTTCGCCCTGCAGCGGGCGAGGGTGCGGGGGATCGGGCTGCGGGCCGAGGGGCTCCACGCCGCCGAACACGCCTCCCACCAGCTCACCTTCGACCCGGTGGACGAGCGGGCGCGGCGGATCGAGGAGGTGTCCGACCGGCTGCGGGCCAGGTTCGGCCCGCAGGCCGTCAAGCCGGGGCGGCTCGCGGCCTGAGCACGGCGGGGCGGGCACGGGCGTCGGACGGGGCGGGGGCCGCGGGCCTGAGTGCGGGGTGGGGCGTGGGGGTGCGGGCGGGGCGGACGGTTCGGGTGGCGTGGGGTGTACGGGCAGCGCGGGCGGGGTGGGCGGTCCGGGGGCGCCGAAATCTTTTTACCGGCGCGTAACTTCCCTCACGCCCTTACCCGTGCGTAACTTTGCATCAACGCACGCACCTGGTGCGTCCGCAGAACCCGCCCCACTGAACCGCGCCACCCCCCACAGAAGCGCGCACCCCACTGAACCGCGCCCCCGCATCCGTGCGCCCGGAGAACCGCGCGTCCACCGAACCGCCCGCACGGAACCGTGCCCGGGGAACCGGGCACGCGCACCACGCCTCGTCCGGAACGCGGCCCGCCGCGGTCCGGATCACCGGGCGCGCCGAGCGCGCCACTCCCGTGAGCCGCAAGGAGACCCCCCGATGCCGCCCTGGACCCGTGTCCCGCGCCCCCCACGCGCACGCCGGAAGCTCGCCGCCCTGATCCTCACCCTCACCGCACTCGTCGCCGCCCCCACGGCGACCGCGACGGCCGCCCCCGCGCAGGCCGCCGCTCCCTCCAGGGGCTGGAACGACTACTCCTGCAAGCCCTCCGCCGCGCATCCCCGCCCGGTCGTCCTCGTCCACGGGACCTTCGGGAACTCGATCGACAACTGGCTGGTCCTCGCGCCGTACCTCGTCAAGCGGGGCTACTGCGTCTTCTCGCTCGACTACGGCCAGCTCCCCGGCGTCCCGCTCTTCAACGGACTCGGCCCGATCGACCGGTCGGCCGGACAGCTCGACGTGTTCGTCGACAAGGTGCTCGGTGCCACCGGCGCCCCGAAGGCCGACCTCGTCGGCCACTCCCAGGGCGGCATGATGCCCCGTCACTACCTGAAGTTCCTCGGCGGAGCCGACAAGGTGAACGCCCTCGTCGGGCTGGCGCCCGACAACCACGGCACCACGCTCCTCGGCCTCACCGGGCTGCTGCCGTACTTCCCCGGCGCCGAGGACCTCCTCACCACGAAGACCCCGGCCCTCGCCGACCAGGTCGCCGGATCGGCGTTCCTCACCGCGCTCAACGCGGGGGGCGACACCGTGCCCGGGGTCCGCTACACCGTCATCGCGACCCGGTACGACGAGGTCGTCACCCCCTACCGCACGCAGTACCTGAGCGGTCCCGACGTGCGCAACGTCCTGCTCCAGGACCTGTGCCCGGCCGACCTGTCCGAGCACGTCGCGATCGGGACCGTCGACCGGATCGCCTTCCACGAGGTGGCGAACGCCCTCGACCCGGCGAACGCCACCCCGACCACCTGCGCCTCGGCCGTCAGCTGAGCCGCACCGCCGGGCCCCCGGAACTCCCGGGGGCCCGGCGGTCACCGGGTCAGGCGCGGTGCGCGCCGCCCGCGGACCGGCGGCGGACCGAGAGGAACAGGGCGCCCGCACCGAGCGCCAGCGCGGCGGCTCCGCCCATCGCGAGATACGGGGTGCTGTCGCTGCCGCCGGTCTCGGCGAGGGCCACGTCCGCGGGCGCCCCGCCCGCGGGGGCCGTGGAGACGCCGTTCGGCTCGGGCGCGTTGGCCCCCCGGGTCCCGGCTTCCCCGGCCGCCGGGGCCGCCTCGGTGACCCGGGCACCGGTCGACGCGTCGTCGTCGCCGTGTCCGTGGTGCTCGACGGACGACTTGTCCGCGCCCTCGTCGATCTCCGCCTCGGACGGGGCGGATGCGGCCGGCGCCGGGGCCGCCTCCGCGCCGCCGTCCCCGGAGCTCCCGCCGCCGAACGTCACGTCGGAGCAGGCGTAGAAGGCCTCGGGGGAGTCGGACCGCTGCCAGACCGTGTAGATCAGCTGCCGTCCGGACGCCTGCGGCAGCGTGCCCTCGAAGACGTACGACCCGTCCGTCAGCGCCGGGTCCGTGGCCGTGGCGAACGGCTTCTCCCGGAGGTCCGACCACTTCAGCGGCTGCGACGGGTCGTAGCCCTCCTTGGTCAGGTACAGCTCGAACGAGCCCTTGTGCGGGGCGGTCGCCCGGAACGTGAAGGTGCGGCTGCCCGCCTGCACCGGCGTGGCCGGCCAGTCGGCGCGCGGCAGGTCGAGCCCCGTGAACTTCTCGTTGCCCGCGCTGCACAGCTTGCCGTCCGGGATCAGCTCACGGTGCTTGCCCGCCGCGTTGGCGATGTTGACGCCGTTCCAGTCGTACAGCGCCTGGGTGCCGCCGGCCGCCACCGCCGCCTTGCACGCCGCGGACCGCGGGTTCTCCGGTCCCTCCGCGAAACAGGCCGAGACCCGGCTGACCGGGTCGCTCAGCGAACCGTGGGCGGCGGCCGGAGCGGCGGCGAGTCCGGTCAGCACGAGCGGCGCGACGCCGAGCGCGACGAGGCCTCCGGCGAGCCTGCGGCGGGTGGGGGTGATGACGGCCATGGTGATGGTTCTCCTTCGGCGGCACGGCTGTTGGCTGCTGGTGACCAGGTCTGGTGATCAGCAAGCTAGCCGCCTCCGGAGGCGGATCCGGGCGGGAGAAGGCGCAGGTGGGGATCGTTATGGCGCGCTTAAGGAGAGGTTAGGGGAGGGCTCAGGAAGCACCGCCCGGAGCCGCCGGACCCCGGCTCCGGCGGCTCCGGGCGGGGCGGTGTCAGATCTGGACGCCCGGGGTGCCGTCCTCCACGACCACGCTCGCGCGTGTGCTGATCGGGGCGTCCGGCTTCGTCACGTGGGACAGGACCCGGAAGTCGCTCGTCCACCGCTCGCGGTCCACCGTGACACGCACGTAGCCGCGCTGGTTGTTGAAGAACTTCATGTGCGGGTTCGCCGCCAGGAACGTCTCGCCCTGGGCCGTCATGTCGGCGCCGTCGCCGCCGCTGGTGACCGAGGTGCCGACGAACTCCGAGCCCACGGTCGCCGATTCCGGGTCGGTGTAGTCGCGCTTGAGGTCCCAGGCGTAGTTCTGGTGGCGGTCGCCCGTGATGACGACCAGGTTCCGCACCCCGCGGGTGCCCGCCTCCGCGAGCAGCCGGTTGCGTTCGGCGACGTACCCGTCCCAGGGGTCGGTCCAGACCGTCGTGCCGGGACCCGGGTCCTGGTCGGTCTGGCCCATCGGCGCCTGGTTGCCGAGGATCTGCCAGCGCGCCTGCGAGCGGCTGAAGCCCGTGTGGACCCAGGCGCGCTGCCGGGCCCCCAGCAGGCTGCGGTCCGCGTCGAAGCGTTCGGCGCAGTCGGCGGAGCTGCCGTCGCCGCAGGCCTGGTCGTCGCGGTACTGGCGGGTGTCGAGCATCGTGAAGTCGGCGAGCCGCCCGTAGGGGAGCCGGCGGTACATCTGCACGTCCGGGCCGTTCGGCAGCTGGGTGCGGCGCAGCGGCGCGTGCTCGTACAGGGCCTGGAAGGCGGCGGCCCGGCGCAGCAGGAAGGTCTTCGGGTCCTCGTCGTTCTCGGAGGTCTCGCCCGCCCAGTTGTTCTCCACCTCGTGGTCGTCGAACGTCATGATCCACGGGAAGGCGGCGTGCGCCTCGCGCAGCGGTGCCTCGGACTTGTAGAGGCCGTACTGGAGGCGGTAGCGCGCGAGGTCGACCGTCTCGGTGTGGAACTTCGGGTCGGTGGTGACACCGCGCTTGTTGGTCTTCACACCGGACTCGTAGAGGTAGTCGCCGAGGTGGACGACCAGGTCCAGGTCCTCCCGCGCCATGTGGTCGTACGCCGTGAAGTAGCCGTCCTGCCAGGCCTGGCAGGACGCGAAGGCGAACTTCAGCTCACGCGGGGAGTCCCCCGGCGCCGGTGTGGTGCGGGTGCGCCCCACCGGGGAGACCGCGGTGCCGGCCCTGAAGCGGAACCAGTACGTGCGGTCGGGGGCGAGACCGCGCACCTCGGGGTGGACGGAGTGCGCGAGCGCGGGAGTGGCGACGACGCTGCCGCGGCGCGCGACCCGGCGGAACCGCTCGTCGAGCGCCACCTCGTAGTGGACGCGGACCGGCTTCGCCGGCATCCCGCCGAGACCGTCCTCGGCGAAGGGGTCGGGGGCCAGGCGGGTCCAGAGCACGACACCGTCCGACGTCGGGTCGCCCGAGGCGACCCCCAGGGTGAACGGGTCGCCCTTCAGCGGAGGCGCGGCGAACGCGGACTGGGCCTCCCACGCCCCCGTCCCGAGCATCAGCGCGGCGGCCGTCGCCCCGCCGAATCCGAACATCTTCCTGCGGGACACGGAATGCGCGAACACGGGTCCTCCTCGGTCGATCTGCGCCAACCTGGGACACGCTGCCGGGCAGTAATGTCATGCCCACGCGCAACATATGGCCGGAGGCCGAGCGTCACGTGAACAGGACGGCCGCACGTCCGGGCACTCAGGACACCGCGCGGTAGCGGCGCTCGGGCCGCCCCGTCCCGCCGTACCGGAGGGACACCTCGGCCCGCCCCGTCTCCGCGAAGTACTCGAGGTAGCGGCGTGCGCTGACCCGGGACAGGGCGCCCGCCGCGGCGCACTCGGAGGCCGACAGCCCCGCCGGATGCTCCCGCAGGACGCGTTCGACCAGATCCGCCGTGCGCACCGCCAGGCCCTTGGGCAGTTCGCGGGAACCGGGGGGACGCGTGCCGAAGATACGGTCCACGTCCTCCTGGCGGGCCTCCTGACGGGCCTCGTCCAAGGCGTCCAGGCGGTGCCGCAGCGAGGCCACGTGCTGCAACTGCTCCTGGAGGGCCGAGCGGTGGAACGGCTTGATCAGATAGTGCAGGGCGCCCGCCCGCAGGGCCGCCCTGACCACCCCGGCGTCCCGCGCCGCCGTGATGAAGAGGACGTCCGCGCTGCGGGTGTCCCCGCCGCGCTCCTCCGCCGCCCGCAGCTCCCGCAGCACCTGGATCCCGTCCATGTCGGGGAGGAAGACGTCGAGCAGGACCAGGTCGGGACGCAGCCGGCGGGCCGCGCGCAGGGCCTCGGCGCCCGTGTGGGCCACACCGACGACCGTGAAGCCGTCCACGGCGGACACATACCGGCCGTGCAGCTTCGCGACCATGAAGTCGTCGTCCACCACCAGCACTTTCGTCACGCCGACACGCTAGGGCGCGACCACAACGACCACAACGTCCATTGATTCCGGAACGGCGACAGCTCGTTAACGCGCAGGCAACATGTGGGCCACCTCACACCCGTCCCCACCCGGCTCGAAAGGCGGCACCCGGTGCGACTGCGCACTCCACTCGCCCTGTTCGGGGCTGCGCTGCTGGTGTTCCTCGGGCCACCGCTGCTCTCCACCGGCAGCGGTACCGACACCGGCACGCAGATCCCCGGACTGCGCTTCATGGTTCCCAACACACCCGGCGGCGGCTACGACATCACGGCGCGCACCGCGGCGAAGAACGCCGAGGACGCCGGACTCACCCACGGCATCGAGGTGTTCAACCTGCCCGGCGCGGGCGGCACCGTCGGCCTGACCCGGCTGGTCGCCGAACACGGCAACGGCAAGCTCGCGATGTCCATGGGCCTCGGCGTCGTCGGCGCGGTGCGCACCAACAAGGCGCCCAGGACACTGGCCGACACCACCCCGATCGCCCGGCTCACCGAGGAGCAGGACATCGTCGTCGTCGCCAAGGACTCCCCGTACAGGTCGATCGACCAGCTGCTCACCGCCTGGAAGAAGGACCCCGGCAAGATCCCGGTCGGCGGCGGCTCCTCGCCCGGCGGCCCCGACCACCTGGCGCCGATGCTGATGGCGAAGGCCGCAGGCATCGCCCCCAAACAGGTCAACTACGTGCCCTTCGACGGCGGCGGCGAACTGCTCGCCTCCATTCTCGGCAACAAGGTCGGCTTCGGCGTCTCCGGCGTCGGTGAGTACCTCGACCAGATCGAGGCCGGTGAGCTGCGCCTGCTCGCCGTCACCGGACCGGAGCGGGTCCCGGGCCTCGACGCCCCGACCCTCCGCGAGGCCGGCCTGGACACCGACTTCACCAACTGGCGCGGCATCGTCGCCCCGCCCGGGCTCTCCGACTCCGAGCGCGACAAGCTCGTCGGGCTGGTGAGCGAACTCCACGGCTCGAAGCAGTGGCGCGCGTCCATGGAACGCAACGGCTGGGACGACGCCTTCCTCACCGGCGACGCGTTCGGCGACTTCCTGGACGCCCAGGACCGACGCGTCGCCACCGTCCTCAGGGAGCTGGGACTGTGACCGGCGACAGCACGACCCCCCGGCCCGCCGGTCTGCGCTCCTGGCTGCGCGAGCACTCCGAACTCGGCGTCTGCGTCCTGCTGTTCGTGCTGGGCGTGCTCGTCCTGACCGACGCCCTCACGATGAGCGTGGACATCACCCAGCGCGGGCCCGTCGGACCGAAGACCGTCCCCGTCGCCGTCGGCACCGGACTGCTGGCCGTCGCCGTGCTGCTGGCCGTCGACGTCCTGCGCGGCGGACGCGGCGAGGCGGAGGGCGGCGAGGACGTCGACCTCGGCGAACCCGCGGACCTGCGCACCGTCGCCCTGCTCACCGGTGTCTTCCTCGCCTTCGCCGCCCTCATCGGCCCGCTCGGCTTCCCGGTGTCCGGCGCCCTGCTCTTCTGGGGCTCGGCCTACGCCCTCGGCAGCCGCCACCTCGACCGCGACCCGCTCATCGCGGCCGTACTCTCCCTGCTCACCTACTTCGTCTTCGACGACCTGCTCGGGGTGCCCCTCCCGGGCGGCCCGCTGATGGGGGTGCTCTGACCGATGGATTCCCTCAACTCCCTCATCGACGGCTTCGGCACGGCGCTCACGCCGGTCAACCTCCTCTGGGCCGCACTCGGCGTCCTGCTCGGCACGGCGATCGGCGTGCTCCCCGGCATCGGCCCCGCCATGGCCGTGGCGCTCCTGCTGCCGGTGACGTACGGACTCGAACCGACGGGCGCGTTCATCATGTTCGCCGGGATCTACTACGGCGCGATGTTCGGCGGCTCCACCACCTCGATCCTCCTGAACACCCCGGGGGAGAGCGCCGCGGTCGTCGCCGCGATCGAGGGCAACCCGATGGCGAAGGCCGGGCGCGGCGCACAGGCGCTCGCCGCCGCCGCCATCGGCCACTTCGCCGGGGGCATGATCGGCACGATCCTGCTGGTCGTCCTCGCCCCCACCGTCGCCTCGCTCGCCGTCGACATCGGCGCACCCGACTACTTCGCCATCATGGTGCTGGCCTTCATCGCCGTCACCTCCGTCCTCGGCTCCTCACGCATCCGCGGTCTCGCCTCCCTCCTCATCGGCCTGACCATCGGGCTCGTCGGCCTCGACCAGATGACCGGCCAGCAGCGCCTGACCTTCGGCTCGCTCCAACTGGCCGACGGCATCGACGTGGTGATCGTCGCCGTCGGGCTCTTCGCCATCGGGGAGGCCCTCTGGGTCGCCGCGCACCTGCGCCGTTCCACGGGCAAGCCGATCCCCGTCGGCCGTCCCTGGCTGGGCCGCCAGGACGTCCGGCGCACCTGGAAGTCCTGGCTGCGCGGGCCCTTCATCGGCTTCCCGTTCGGCGCGATCCCGGCCGGCGGAGCGGAGATCCCCACCTTCCTCGCGTACGTCACCGAGAAGCGGCTGTCCAAGCACCGCGACGAGTTCGGCAAGGGCGCCATCGAGGGCGTCGCCGGACCGGAGTCGGCGGCCTCCGCGTCCGCGGCGGGCACCCTCGTCTCCATGCTCACGCTCGGCCTGCCCACCACGGCCGTCGCCGCCGTCATGCTGGCCGCCTTCCAGCAGTACGGCATCCAGCCCGGTCCGCTGCTGTTCGAGCGCGAACCCGAGCTGGTCTGGGGCCTGATCGCCTCGCTGTTCGTCGGCATGGTGCTGCTGCTCGCCCTGAACCTGCCGCTGGCGCCGCTCTGGGCGAAGCTCCTGCGGATCCCGCGCCCCTACCTCTACGCGGGCATCCTCTTCTTCGCCGCCATCGGCGCCTACGCGGTCGGCGGGGAGGCCGTCGACCTGGTGATCCTGCTGGTCATCGGACTGATCGGCTTCGGAATGCGGCGGTACGGACTGCCGGTGCTCCCCGCGATCATCGCCGTCATCCTCGGACCGTCCGCCGAACAGCAGCTGCGGCGCGCCCTCCAGATCAGCGACGGCAGCGTCACGGGCCTGGTCGACACCCCGTTCTCGGTGACCGTCTACGCCGTCGTCGTGCTCATCCTCGCCTGGCCGCTGGTGCGGAAGGCACTGCCCCGCACCAAGGAGTGAGGGACTGTCGGCGGCGGCTGCGAGGATGCGGTCATGACGACGATCGACTGGGACGCCGCCGCCGGCTCCTTCGACGAGGAACCCGACCACGGACTCCGCGACCCGGCGGTCCGCGACGCCTGGGCCCGGCGGATGGAGACCTGGCTGCCCACCGCACCCTCCGCGGTCCTCGACCTCGGCTGCGGCACGGGCAGCCTGTCCCTGCTCGTCGCCGGCCAGGTCAGCACGACAACCCACCCTGCCGGGTGCCACCCCCTGCCGTCAGCTACTCCCAGCCGTGTTCGGTGAGCGCCCGGTCCCCCTCCAGATATGCGAGCAGCCCTTTCTCCGGGTACTCGATGATGTCGTCCGGCAGCTCGTGGACGCTGAACCACTCCAGACCGAGGCACTTCTCGGGTTCCCTGTTGACCGGCTCCCCGCTCCACCGGGTGGCCTCGAAGAAGAAGCCGATACGCTCGATCTCCGTACTCTGCCGGTGGTGGACCACGTGCACCATCCGCAGGTGTTCGGGGGCCACCCTCACGCCGGTCTCCTCCAGGAGCTCCCGGGCGGCCCCGGATCGCAGGGCCTCGCCCCGATCGAGCTTGCCCGAGGGCATGTGCCAGCGGCCGTAGCCGTACGGTCCGCCGCGGCGGGAGAACAGCAGCTTGTCGCCCTCACGCAGGATGACGTGGGTGTCGATGACGGGTTCTGCGAGTGGTTCCGGGGTCATGGTTCCTGGGATGGTGTCGACTGCGGTGAAGCAGCCGACGCTATCGGCGAATCGGGGATCGCGTCGGCGATTGTGGCAGCGACCTCCGATGGGGTGGCTTCACCGGTGTTCACGACGAGCACCTTCACACGGGCTGTCATCAGGGTCTGTGCCGCAGCCTCGTAGAGCAGGACCTCGCGGCCGGGCACGGCGCCGGGCCCGCGTGTCCTCCTCAGGTGAGCAGGGCCGTCAGCCCACCCGTGCGGGCCAGGTGCTCCAGCTCGTCCAGGGCCCGGAGGGCGGCCTCCGCCGCCGGGGCGTCGCGGCCGGCCAGACCGCTCTCCTCGAACTCGTCCTCGTCCAGCCGCAGGACCGACGCACCGTCGGCCGACACCCACAGGTCCAGGTCCAGGTCCTCGACGAGGAGTTCACCCTCCCGCAGCACGGCGGGCCGGGTGACGTCGCAGTACCAGCCCTTCAGCTCCCCGGCTCCGGTGCGTACCTCCTTCACCGCGTACCACCGGTCCCGCCAGTAGTGCTCGGTGAGGACGTCCCCGGGCTCGAACCGTACGAAGCCGAAGTCCCGGGCACCCGGGGCGGCCCAGGGGGCCCGGACGGTGATCCGGTCGCCGTCGTCGGCGACCTGCTCGGCCGGGTAGCGGATCTTCACCCGGCCCTCCTTGACCAGGGCCACCGTCAGAGCGGTCCCGGCATCAGCCGATCGCGCGGACATGGCGCACCTCCGTGGCACAGATCTCGTAGCCGAACCAGCGGTTGACCGCCAGCATCGGGCCGTTGCCGGCGTCGTTTCCGGTGAAGGCGTCCGTGTACCCGGCGGCGCGGGCCCGGTGCAGGGAGCTGTTCTTGGCCAGCTTCGCCAGCCCCCTGCCCCGGAAGGCGCGCAGGGTGCCGGTCATGGCCGACGAGTAGCGGGTCAGGCCGTCGGTCTCCGCCGCGCTGAACGCGGCGACCCGGCCGTCCACCGTCACGACCGTGGTGAGCGCGTGGTCGAAGCCGGGCCGCCGCCAGGTCGTCGCCAGCCAGTCCTCGTAGTCGGAGAACTGCACCGGGACGTCGCTCGGTTCGTCCGCGGTCGTCTCCGCGTCCGCCTCGAACAGCGGGCGCGGATCGTCCTCGAAGTCCGCCGCGGTGAGCAGCCGGACCCCGGCGGGGAGGTCCTGGAGCGGCGGCAGCGTGCCCTCCGCCAGGCCGAGGCGGAGGAAGTGCGCGGACCGGCGCGCCGTGTAGCCGCGCTTCCCGGCGAACGCGCGGTGGGCCGGCTCGTCGAGCACCCAGGAGTAGACGGCGGTCGCGCCCGCCGCGGCCAGGTGCTCCTCACCGGCCCGCAGGAGCAGCGACCCCGCGCCCCGGCCCCTCCGGTCCGGATGGACGTACGGGTTGCAGAAGCCCTGGCCGGGCTTCGGGCTCTCGTGGGAGATCCCCGCCTGCGCCGTCCCGATCACCTCGCCGTCGTCCTCGGCGACCAGCAGCCGGTAGTGCCGTTCCGGACGGGCGTCGGCCAGGTCGCGCAGGACCTGTTCCGGGGTCGTCACCATGAAGGGCAGGGCGGCACGCCGCACCCGCACCCAGGCCTCCGCGTCGGAGGGCACGAAGTCACGCACGCGTACGGTCATGCCCGGACGCTAGTGCGGACCCCGGTCCGTGCGCCTCCGAATTTCCGGCGGCACGCCCGGTGATCCGGCCCCTCGGTGGGAGACAATCGGTGCGTGACCCTGAAGATCGTCGTTGACCCGGACTCCGCCACCGCCCCGTACGAGCAGCTGCGCGCCCAGCTGTCCGCACAGGCCCGCTCCGGGGACCTGCCCGTCGGCCACCGCCTCCCGACCGTGCGCGGTCTCGCCGGGGAACTCGGCCTCGCCGCCAACACGGTGGCCAAGGCCTACCGCGCCCTGGAGACCGACGGGGTGATCGAGACCCGGGGCCGCAACGGCACGTTCGTCGCCGCGGCGGGCGACGCGGCGGTCCGCCACGCGGCGACGGCGGCGCAGGAATACGCCGAACAGGCCCGGCGCCTCGGCCTGTCGCAGGCCGACGCGCTCGCCCGCGCCGAGGACGCGGTGCGCGCCGCCTACGCGCGGTAGGAGCACGGCAGGAGGCCGGCCCGTCCTCCCCGGCGGGCGCGAGGACGGCAGCCGGGGCGAGTGCACGACGGCAGCCGGGGCGGGCCCGCCACGGAGGCACTGCGGGCGCACCACGGCAGCCACGGCATCCGGCCGCGGTCCCGGGGTGCCGCCGCGGTTCCGGAGCCGTGCCGAGGTCTCGGGGACACGCCGCGGCCCCCGGGAACGCGCCGGGTCTCGGCGGCGCGTGCCGGTCTCAGAGGTACAGACCGGCGTCCGCCCTCGCGTCCTGCTTCGGCACGGACGCGGGACCGCTGCCCCGGCGCAGGGCGAACAGCTCGGCGAGCGTCGCGCCCTCGCGGCCGATCCCCTCCTCCGTGCCCAGCCAGGACACCGACTCCGCGCGGGTCAGCGCCCCCACCTCGATGCGGGCCAGGCAGCGGCCCGGCCTGACGACGGCCGGATGCAGCCGCTCCAGGTCCTCGTTGGTCGTCACCCCCACCAGCACGTTGCGCCCCTGGCCCAGCAGACCGTCGGTCAGGTTCAGCAGCCGGGACAGCGCCTGCCCCGCCGTGTGCTTGGCCTCGCCGCGGATCAGCTCGTCGCAGTCCTCCAGCAGCAGCAGCCGCCAGCGGCCCTTCGACGAACCGTCGTCCTCCCCGATGGCGATGTCCATCAGATAGCCGACGTCGTTGAACAGCCGCTCCGGGTCCAGCACGCAGTCCACCTGGCACCAGTCGCGCCAGGACCGGGCCAGGGTGCGCAGCGCCGAGGTCTTGCCGGTGCCCGGCGGGCCGTGCAGCAGCAGGAGCCGTCCGGAGATGTCGTCGGGGGTCACCTTCATCAGGCGGTCCATCGCGTCGGCCACCGGAGCCGTGTAGTTGGGCCGGACCTCGTCCCAGCTGCCGGCGGTGATCTGCCGGGTGGTGCGGTGCGGGCCACGGCGCGGCGAGACGTACCAGAAGCCCATCGGCACGTTCTCGGGCTGCGGCTCCGGCTCGTCCCGGGCGCCGTCCGTCGCCTCGGAGAGGATCTTCCGCGCCAGCTCGGGGGAGGTCGCGGTGACCGTCACGTCGGCGCCCCTGTTCCACCGGGACACCAGCATCGTCCAGCCGTCGCCCTCGGCCAGCGTCGCGCTGCGGTCGTCGTCCTGGGCCGACCTCAGCACCTCGGCCGCGGCGGGGAGCAGGGTCGCCCCCGGTCTGACCCGGTCCAGGGAGGAGCTCTGCGAGTGCGGCTGCTCGCCCGTCGCGAAGCGGCCCAGGAACAGCGCGTCCACGACGTCGGACGGCCCGTCGCTGTCGTCCATGTTCAGCCGGATCGGCAGGGCGGTTTCGGGGTTGGCAGACATGGCGCCCATGATCCGGCACGGCGCCGCCCCGTGCACCCGGGTTTCAGGAGCCGCCCCGGGGTCGGCGGGGGTCCGCGTCGGCCCGTCGGCCCTTCCGCTCAGGGACGTTGACGGACAGGGGATGTGTCCACGGATGCGGCTGATCGCCCGTTTCCGGCTGACGCGCCGACAGGAGTCGGCCCGGACGGCTGGTTCCAGCATTTTGGCATGAACACTTCCGGAATTCAGGTCCGGACTGCTACCACGGAGTAGGCAGAGATCCTGCCCAAGGAGGTTCCATGAAAATGTCCAGACTCGTGGCGTTCTCGTCCTCTCTCCTGCTCGGCACCGTCCTCGCGCTGACCGGCGTGGGCGTCGCGCAGGCACAGGAGTCCGTCGCCGCCGTCGACTACGTCGCCCTGGGGGACTCGTACGCGTCGGGCGTCGGCGCCGGAAGCTACGACAGCGCGAGCGGTGACTGCAAGCGCAGTACCCGCGCCTACCCCGTGCTCTGGAAGGCGGCCAACAACCCCGCCTCCTTCGCCTTCACCGCGTGCTCGGGCGCCACGACCGGAAACGTCACGGCCGGCCAGCTCGGTCCGCTCAACTCCGGCACCGACCTCGTGTCGATCTCCATCGGCGGCAACGACGCCGGGTTCGCCGATGTCATGACCACCTGCGTCCTGCAGTCGGAGGCCACCTGTCTGAGCCGGATCGCCACCGCCCGCGCCTTCGTGGACTCCACCCTCCCCGGCAGGCTCGACTCCGTGTACACGGCGATCAGCGCCAAGGCACCCTCGGCCCGTGTCGTCGTCCTCGGCTACCCCCGCTTCTACAAGCTCAGCGGCAGCTGCATCGCCGGTCTCAGCGAGAACGAGCGCTCCGCCATCAACGGCGCCGCCGACTACCTCAACGCCGCCACGGCCAAGCGCGCGGCCGACCACGGCTTCACCTTCGGCGACGTCACCCCGGCCTTCACCGGGCACGAGATCTGTTCGAGCAGCGCCTGGCTGCACAGCGTGAACTGGCTCAACATCGGTGAGTCCTACCACCCCACCGCCGCCGGGCAGTCGGGCGGCTATCTGCCCGTCTTCAGCGCGAAGGCCTGACCGGTACCCGTACGGCGCACGCGGCGCGGCGGCTCAGCCCCGCGCCGACGAGGAGGGGGCTCCGTCCTGCGGGGCCCCCTTCCCGTGCGCCGGGGCGGGGCCCGCCCGCACCTCCGGGGGCGGACCCGCCGACCGGTCCGTCACCGCCGCGCCGCCGTTCTTCCGGCCCGGTTCGTCGTCACCCGTCAGCGCCCACACCAGCCCGCCGGCGAGGAGCAGGACGAACACCGCCACCACGGCCACCAGGACGCCGGTGCGCCCGGTCCGATCCGCGGCATCCGCGGCCGTGGTGGTGTCCGCCTCGTCCGTGCCGTCCGTCTCGTCCGCCGGGGACGGCGGGGAGGGAGTGACGGGAGCCGAGCCGGTGCCGCCCGCCGCCAGGATCCGCAGCCGGCGCTCCGCCTCCGCGGCGGCCAGCCGCTCGGCCGGGTCCCTGCGCAGCAGTCCCTCGATGACGGGCCCCAGTGCTCCGGCCCGCTGGAGCGGCGGCGGCTCCGCGTCGCCCACCGCGCGCAGGCTCTCCGCAGGGGTGTCCCGGCGGAAGGGGGAGCGGCCCTCGGCCGCGGTGTACAGAAGCACTCCCAGCGACCAGAGATCGGATTCGGGCCCCGGCGTGCGCCCCAGCGCGCGCTCGGGTGCGGCGTACTCCGGCGAGGTGATCGGCTCACCCGCCACGGTGGCCGCGGGAGCGCCCCGGTCCGCGGTGATGCCGAAGTCCTTGAGCATCACCCGGCCGTCGTTGGCCAGCATGACGTTCCCCGGCCGCACGTCACGGTGCACCGCACCGGCCTCGTGGCCGCCGCGCAGCGCCGCGAGCACCTCCGCGCCGATCCGGGCCGCGCGCCGGGGGGACAGCGGACCGTCGGCGTCCAGGACGTCGGACAGGACGAGCCCGCGGACCACCTCCATCACGATCCAGGGCCGGGAGTCCTCGGTGACCACGTCGTGGACCGTGACCACGTTGCGGTGGGTGACCCGGGACGCCGTGCGGGCCTCGTCCTCCAGCCGGGAGAGCAGCCGCCCGGCCTCGTCGGCGGAGAGGCCTGGGGGTACCCGCACCTCCTTGACGGCCACCTCGCGCCCCAGCACCTCGTCACGGGCGCGCCACACGGTGCCCACCGCGCCCTCGCCCAGCGGGTCCAGAAGGCGGTAGCGATCCGCGATCACCCTTCCGGTGTCGGGGACTTGGCTCATCGGTGACCCTCCATCAGCAGTCTCGCGCGGCACGGGCGAATCACCTCCACGCTAACCCGATCCGCCCGCGGACCGACAGGATCCGGTAACGGGCCGTCAACCCCCGTGCACCGGTGTGCAATCCTGCGGCCGGGATACACGAGTGTCACCGCGGGACGATAGGGTTAACCTGCCCGGGCCGGGTGCCCTCGTACGGGTGGGGAGTGACATGGAACAGATAACGATGCGCAGCAGGCCGCGTGTGCCTGCGATCACATGTGGGAGCGGTGCGACCAGTTCGCGTCTCGACCGTCATCTCGCGGTGCTGGGCGGCCCTGCCGTCCCGCAGCGCGAGTCGGCCGAAGCGACGCTGCTGATGCTCGAACTCACCTCGCGCGACGCCGCGCGCATCCGCAGGAGCAGGAGCGCGCGAGTCTCGCTCTTCGCCCCCCTGCGGCGGCTGCGGCGCTCGCTCTTCGGCAGCCGCCGCTGACCGACGGCTGTCACGACCGGTCCGGCCCTTCGTCTCAGGGCCGTGTCCACGATCACTCCGTTCCGGCGCAGTGCTGCTGTCCGCCCGACCGTCATTCCCGGGTCCGGCAGCGTTGCGTCGGATGCTCCCTCGGCGCCGGTACGGCACCATCGGCGCCGGCCCCGCCCGGCAGCGAGACCGGGAGCAGCGGCACCCGCGGCACAGGACCCACGAGCGTCCCCGCAGCCGCCCCGGCACGACGGTCTCCGCCGCAGCCGCCTCACAGCAGCGCGAACTGCCCCTCCGGGCCCTCCTCCTGGTGATCCAGCACGGACGCCGGCCGACGGGCCGCCGCGGGCACCGGAAGCACCCCGGCCGTGCGCAGGCCGTCCCGGGCCAGCGTGTCCGCCCCCTCCAGCGCCTCCCGCAGCGCCTCCTGCCGGGGCCGCAGCCCGGCCAGCAGGGTCAGCACCGAGATCAGTTCCAGCAGGTCCGAGGTACGCTCCGGCGGCCAGCCGCGCGGCCCCACGGCCGCCAGCCCCTCGCCCGGCGCCGTGCGGCGCCCGAACCACAGCTCCAGCACACGCACCCCGCCGACCCGGAAGTCCCAGGCCGCCGCGGGCACGGGTGAGATGCGCCCCTCTCCGATGACGAGCGCCTCCTCCCCGGCCTCGTGGCGCATCCCCTCGGGCCGCGCCGGGAGCGGCGCGCGGACGTACGGACGCCGTCCGCCGGGCAGCCGGGGGCGTTCCGCGCCGCGCGCCCCGCGGAGCTGGACGCGCAGCATCTCCCGGCCGATCTCCACGCCCCGGTCCCACAGGGCGCGGTCCGCGGGCAGCGGGACGACGGGGCCCGCGGGGGAGGGGCGGGCGGCGGCGAGGACCCAGGCCAGGACGGATTCAGGGGGGACCGGGGCCCCGTACGTCCCGGACAGCAGGGCGGTCAGTCCCGGGGCGAGGTTGGGCTCCCGCCCGCCCGGCCGCCGGTAGAGCGGCCGTATCCGGCCGGGGCGTCCGGCGGGGGAGTGCCCGTCCGGCAGCAGCGCGGTCGCCGACAGGACGGGGCCGCCGTCCTCGGGCACCTGCCCGTGCTCGACGGCGAAGAGCTGGTGCCCGTCGGCGACCCGCCACAGCTCGGGCCGCGCCGCGTCCAGCAGCCGCTGGTCGGGGATCAGCCACTGAACGTCGAAGGGGCCGTGCAGGATCCGCACGGGGTCCGGACACGGTCCCGGGTCCCGGGCGAACGCGCTCGTCCCGGTGGACCGGCCCGGCAGCGCCGCCGCCGGTGCCCCCGGTGTGCGCGAGCGGCTCGGCCGGAACAGGCGTTCCTGCTCCGCCCCCTCCGCCGCCGCCAGCAGGTCCCAGCGGGCCCGGAGCGAGGCGGCCTCGGGGGCCGTCACCCAGGGGCGTCCGGTCCGCAACGGCCGCACCGACCACGGCATGAGGTCGTCCAGCAGCGGGAGCGCACCGCTCCCGCCCGCTCCGGCCGCCACCCGTGCTGCCACCGTGTCGTCCTCCCCGTCGCCACGTCCGCCGCCCTCAGCATCGTAACGACCCCGCTCCGCCGGCCCGCGCCCCGTGCGCGCCGGCGGTCACCAGGGAGGGGAGGCCGGCCCCTCGCGCCCGTCCCCTCCCCGCGGGGAGGGGACGGGCGCGGGCTCACGGCCGGAAACGGCTGCCCAGGCCCTGCCACACGTCGTCGTAGCCCCGCTGGAGGTGGTCCGCCCCCGCCGCCTGCGCGGTCGCCGTGACCGGCCAGCGGGTCTCGAACATGAACGCCAGGCCGTCGTCGACGCGCTGCGGCACCAGCTCCGCCGTGCTCGCCCGGTCGAAGGTCTCCCGGTCCGGCCCGTGGGCCGACATCATGTTGTGCAGCGAACCGCCGCCCGGCACGAACCCGCCCGCCTTGGCGTCGTACGCGCCCTCGATGAGGCCCATGTACTCGCTCATCACGTTGCGGTGGAAGTACGGCGGCCGGAAGGTGTCCTCCCCGACCAGCCAGCGCGGGGCGAAGACGACGAAGTCGACGCCCGCGAGCCCCGGGGTGTCGGACGGCGAGGTCAGCACGGTGAAGATCGAGGGGTCCGGGTGGTCGTAGCTGACGGTCCCCATCACGTTGAAGCGGCGCAGGTCGTAGACGTACGGCGTGTGGGTCCCGTGCCAGGCGACCACGTCGAGCGGCGAGTGGTCGTACGTCGCGGACCAGAGGTTCCCGCAGAACTTGTTGACCACCTCGACCGGGCCCTCCCGGTCCTCGAACGCCGCCACCGGCGCCAGGAAGTCCCGGGCGTTCGCCAGGCCGTTGGCGCCGATGGGGCCCAGGTCGGGCAGGACGAAGGGCTGGCCGTAGTTCTCGCAGACGTAGCCGCGCGCCGTGGCGTCCAGCAGCTCGACGCGGAAGCGCACGCCGCGCGGGATCAGCGCCACATGGCCGGGTTCGGCCCGCAGCAGGCCCAGCTCGGTGCGCAGCAGCAGACCGCCGCGCTCCGGCACGACGAGGAGCTCCCCGTCGGAGTCGCCGAACACCCGGTCCGTCATGGAGGCGTTGGCGCTGTACAGGTGCACGGCCATGCCGGTGCGCCGGGTGGCGTCGCCGTTGCCCCCCAGCGTCCACAGGCCGTCCAGGAAGTCCGTACCGGGCGCGGGGTCCGGGAGCGGGTCCCAGCGCAGCCGGTTGGGGTCCGGCACCGTCTCGGTGAACGGTGCGCTGCGCAGCGCACCGCCGTCGACCCGGACGAAGGCTGGATGGGCCGCGGAGGGGCGGATCCGGTAGAGCCAGGACCGGCGGTTGCGGGCCCGGGGCTCGGTGAAGGCCGAGCCGCTGAGCTGTTCCGCGTACAGCCCGAGCGGGGCGCACTGGGGCGAGTTGCGGCCGTGCGGCAGGGCGCCGGGGACAGCCTCCGAGCTGTGCTCGTTGCCGAAGCCGGACAGATGGCCGAGATTCTCCGCCGCTTTCCTCGCCTGTTCGATACCGCTCATCGTGCGCTCCCGTCGGACGGGGATCCTCCGTGTCCCTGACGAGGAATCCTCTGCGTCACCGTAGGAATCGTGGGCGGGGCCCGTCAACGGCATGCGGGCATCATGGAAACGTGTCCCACGCCCGCACGAACCTCCGACGCGTCCCCGTGCAGCAGCGGAGCGCCGAACGCCTCGTCCGCATCCTCGACGCCGGCGCCGCGCTGCTCGACGAGACCGGCTACGAACAGCTCTCCACCCGGGCGGTCGCCGACCGGGCCGGAGTGCCCATCGGCTCCGTCTACCGCTTCTTCCCCAACAAGCGGGCCCTGGTCGACGCCCTGGCCGAGCGCAACCTGGAGCTCTACACCGGGCGGGTCGCCGCCCGGGTCGAGGCGATCCCGGAGCGGGAGTGGCGTGCGGCCATCGACGCCGTGCTCGACGAGTACCTCGCGATGAAGCGTTCCGTCCCCGGCTTCGGCCTCGTCGACTTCGGCCCGCCCGTGCCCGCCGCCGGGCCGCCGGACGAGGAGGTGAACCGGCTCGTCGCCGGGCGCCTGGCGGACCTGCTCTCCGGCCATCTCGGCCGCGGCCGGGGCGGGGCCGCCTCCGACGCCGCGCTCCTGCGCACCGTCCTGGTCTGCGTACAGGCGGCCGACGCCCTGCTCCAGCTCGCCTTCCGCACCGATCCGGCGGGTGACCCCGGCCTGATAGCCGAGACCCGGGTCCTGCTCCGGGCGTACCTCGCGGAGATCGTCGGGTGACGGGCCCCGGTGCGGTGCGGGGTTCCCGGACGTCCGGCGGTCCGTCCCGGGGCCTCGCCCCCGTCCGTACCGGTCGGTATGCTCGGTCCGCCGGATGCCGCGCCCGCCCGACGCGCCGCGGCACCGCCGGATCACGCCCGCGCGCCACCGCCGCCCCGGGGAGGGCCCATGTCCCACGACTCCCGCACCGCTCTGCGGATCTGCCCGCTCTGCGAGGCCACCTGCGGACTCACCCTCACCATCGAGGGAACGGCGGTCACCGGCGCCCGCGGTGACCGCGACGACGTCTTCAGCCAGGGCTTCGTCTGCCCCAAGGGCGCCTCCTTCGGC
Organism: Streptomyces sp. NPDC006296; assembly: GCF_040613235.1. Classification (NCBI taxonomy): domain Bacteria; kingdom Bacillati; phylum Actinomycetota; class Actinomycetes; order Kitasatosporales; family Streptomycetaceae; genus Streptomyces; species Streptomyces sp. NPDC006296. The sequence goes on from NZ_JBEXRT010000011.1 coordinate 99,414, forward strand.
GGCCTGGACGCCGACCCCGACCGGCTGCGCACCCCGCTCGTCCGCACCGGCGGCGTCCTGCGCGAGGCGACCTGGAGCGAGGCCTTCGACCTGATCGCCGCGCGGATCCCCGCCCTGACCGGGGAACACGGCAAGCAGGCCGTCGGCGTCTTCCTCGGCAACCCCAACGTGCACACGATGGCCGGCGGGCTCTACCCGCCCCTGCTGCTGTCCACGCTCGGCACCCGCAACGTCTTCACGGCCAGCACCCTGGACCAGATGCCCAAACACGTCTCCAGCGGACTGCTCTTCGGGGACGCCCAGGCCATCCCGGTGCCCGACCTGGACCGCACCGCGCACCTGCTGCTCATCGGCGCCAACCCGCTGGAGTCCAACGGCAGCCTCTGCACCGCCCCCGACTTCCCGGGCAGGCTCAAGGCGCTGCGCCGGCGCGGCGGCACCCTCACCGTCATCGACCCGCGCCGGACCCGGACCGCGCGCCTGGCCGACCGGCACGCCGCGATCCGGCCCGGCACCGACGCGCTCCTGCTGGCCGCGCTCGCCCAGGTCCTCGTCGAGGAGAAGCTCGCCGACCCCGGCGCGCTCGCCGAGCACCTTGACGGCTACGACGAACTGACCCGCGCCGTCGCCGACTTCACCCCCGAGGCCGTGGCCGGGGCCTGCGACCTCGACGCGGAGACGATCCGGGGGATCGCCCGCGAGCTGGCGGCCGCCCCCTCCGCCGCCGTCTACGGGCGCATCGGCAGCTGCACCGTCGAGCACGGCACCCTGGCCAGCTGGCTCGTCGACGTACTCAACATCCTCACCGGCAACCTCGACCGCCCCGGCGGCGCCCTCTTCCCGCTCTCCGCCACCGCCCGCGCCCCGCGTCCCGCCGGCCCCGGCAAGGGCTTCGCCCTCGGCCGCTGGACGAGCCGCGTCTCCGGACACCCGGAGGCCAAGGGTGAACTCCCCGTCACCGCCCTCGCCGAGGAGATCGAGACGCCGGGGGAGGGCCGCATCCGGGCCCTGATCGTCATCGCCGGCAACCCGGTGCTCTCCGCGCCCGACGGCGACCGCCTCGACCGCGCACTCGCCGACGGCCTCGACTTCATGGTCAGCGTCGACCCCTACCTCAACGAGACCTCCCGGCACGCCGACGTGGTCCTGCCCCCGCCGCCGCCCTCGCAGAGCGCCCACTTCGACTTCGCGTTCAACTCCCTCGCGGTGCGCAACCAGGTGCGCTACAGCCGCCCCGCCGTCCCGCTGGAGGACGGCCGGATGGACGAGAGCGAGATCCTCGCCCGGCTGGTCCTCGCCGTGGGCGGGACGCACGGCGCGCCGCCGGAGTCCGTCGACGACCTGGTCATCGGCGCCGCGCTCGCCCGGGCCGGGGCGCCCGAGGCGCTCGCAGGCGAACTGACCGGCCGCACCGGCGCCGAACGGCGGCTCGACCTGATGCTGCGCCTCGGCCCGTACGGCCTCACCCTGGAGCAGCTCCTCGCGCATCCGCACGGGATCGACCTCGGCCCGATGGAGCCGCGCCTGCCGCAGGTGCTCAGGACCCGCAGCGGACGGATCGAGCTGCTGCCGGCCCCGATCGCCGCCGATCTGCCCCGGCTCCGCGCCGCCCTCGACGCGCGGCCCGCCGGCCTGGTCCTGGTCGGCCGCCGCCATCTGCGGTCCAACAACAGCTGGATGCACAACGTCGCCGCACTGCGCGGCGGCTCGAACGTCTGCACCCTCCAGATCCACCCCGACGACGCGGCACGGGCCGGGATCGCCGAGGGCGACACCGCCCGGATCACCGCCGCGGGCGGCGTGATCGAGGCGCCCGCGGAGCTCACCGACGCGGTGCGGACCGGGGTCGTGAGCCTCCCGCACGGCTGGGGGCACAGCCGCCCGGGCGTCCGTATGGCGGTCGCCGGCGAGGACCCGGGGGTCAACGTGAACCAGCTCCTGGACGGCACGCTCCTGGACCCGCTGTCCGGCACCGCCGTGCTCAACGCCATCCCCGTGACCGTCACGCCAAGTCGTTGACCTGGGGTTTTGCTCGTATTGCTCGCAGGTCAACACCTTGTTAACGCCATGTGAGGGCCCCTAACGTCAGCCGGGCCGCCGGCACCGGCGGGAGTTCAAAGGTGAACGTGAGGTGTCCCCCATGCTGACAGTCCTCGGCTTCGTCATGATCGCGACCTTCCTGGTCCTGATCATGACGAAGAAGATGTCGCCGATCGCGGCGCTGGTCCTGATCCCTGCCCTGTTCTGTGTGGCCGTAGGGCAGGGCGCACAGCTCGGCGACTACGTCATCGACGGGGTCGGCACCCTCGCGCCGACCGCGGCGATGCTGATGTTCGCCATCGTCTACTTCGGCGTGATGATCGACGTCGGCCTCTTCGACCCGATCGTGCGGGCCATCCTGCGCTTCTGCAAGGCCGACCCGATGCGCATCGTCGTGGGCACGGCGCTGCTCGCCGCGATCGTCTCGCTGGACGGCGACGGTTCGACCACCTTCATGATCACGGTCTCGGCCATGTACCCGCTCTACAAGCGGCTGAAGATGAGCCTGGTCGTCATGACCTGCGTCGCCGCCACCGCCAACGGGGTCATGAACACCCTGCCCTGGGGCGGTCCCACCGCACGGGCGGCCACCGCCCTCAAGGTGGACGCGGCCGACATCTTCGTCCCGATGATCCCCGCCCTGGCCGTCGGGCTGCTCGCCGTCCTCCTCCTCGCCTGCGTCCTGGGCCGTCGGGAGCGCAAGCGGCTCGGGACGCTCACCCTCGACGAGGCACCGGTGACCGAGCATGAGACCGTCCTCGTCGGCGTGGGCGGCGGCGACCGTCTCACCAAGGCGCCGCAGGGATCCACCGGCGGCACCACCACCGGCGGCACGCCGGGTGCGGGCGGCGCCGGTGCCCCCGCGGACGACGACGAGGTCCAGGAGCTCAAGGGGCTCGACCCCGACAGGCCCACGCTCCGCCCCCGGCTCTACTGGTTCAACGCCGGTCTCACCGTGGCCCTGCTGGCCGCGATGATCCTGGAACTCCTGCCGATCCCGGTGCTCTTCCTGATCGGCGCGGCCCTCGCCCTCACCGTCAACTTCCCCCGCATGTCCGACCAGCGGGCCAGGATCGCGGCCCACGCCGACAACGTGCTCAACGTCGCCGGCATGGTCTTCGCCGCGGCCGTCTTCACCGGTGTGCTCACCGGTACCGGTATGGTCGAGCACATGGCGGACTGGCTCGTCGGGGCGGTCCCCGACGCGATGGGCCCCCACATGGCCGTCGTCACCGGTCTGCTGAGCCTTCCCCTCACCTACTTCATGTCCAACGACGGCTTCTACTTCGGAGTGCTGCCCGTGCTTGCCGAGGCCGGCGCCGCCCACGGCGTCTCCCACCTGGAGATCGCCCGCGCCTCCATCGTCGGACAGCCGCTGCACATGTCCTCGCCGCTGGTGCCCGCCGTCTACGTCCTGGTCGGCATGGCCAAGGTCGAGTTCGGCGACCACACCCGGTTCACCGTCAAGTGGGCGGTGCTCACCTCGCTGGTGGTCCTCGTCGCGGGCATCCTCTTCGGACTCATCTGATGACTACCGGGCAGGAGCCCGGCCGGGGCTGGCTGCTGCGTCTCGTCCTCGCCTTCGCCTTCGCACAGGGCGCGGTGTCGATGGCGCGGCCCGCCGTCTCCTACCGGGCCCTGTCCCTGGGCGCCGACGAGCGGGCCATCGGCGTCATCGCCGGTGTGTACGCGCTCCTGCCGCTCTTCGCCGCCGTACCGCTCGGGCGGCGGACCGACCACGGCCGCTGCGCCCCGCTGCTGCCCGTCGGGGTCCTCCTGATCGGCGCCGGCTGCGCGCTCAGCGGCACCTCGGGCTCCCTCCCGGCGCTGGCCGCCTGGAGCGGGGTCATGGGGCTCGGCCACCTGTGCTTCGTGATCGGCGCCCAGTCGCTCGTGGCCCGCCAGTCGGCCCCGGCGGAACAGGACCGAAACTTCGGGCACTTCACCATCGGCGCCTCCCTCGGCCAGCTCGTCGGCCCGGTCGCCGCCGGCTCCCTCATCTCCGAGGGGGAGGGCGCGATCGCCCGTACGAGCGCCCTCGCGCTGCTCGTCTCGGCGGCCGTCGCCGCCGTCTCCCTCACCTCGCTGTGGCGCATCGAGCACCGCAGGCCCGCCGGGTCGCCCCGGACGGCCGCCCCGAAGGTGCCGGTGGGCAGCATCCTGCGCACCCGCGGGGTCCCGGCCGGCATCTTCATCAGCCTCGCCGTGCTCAGCGCCACCGACATCCTCACCGCCTACCTGCCCGTGGTCGGCGAGCACCGCGGCATCGCGCCCGCCACCGTCGGTCTGCTGCTCAGCCTGCGGGCCGCCGCGACCATCGCCTGCCGGCTCGTCATGACGCCCGTGCTGCGCCTGGTCGGCAGGGCCGCCCTGCTCTGTACGACCTGCCTCGTCGGCGGTCTCCTCTGCGCGGCCCTCGCGCTGCCCGTCCCGGTGTGGGGGCTCGCCGTGATGCTGGCCGTGCTGGGCTTCTGCCTGGGGTTCGGCCAGCCGCTCTCGATGACCACCGTCGTGCAGGCCGCGCCCGCCGCCGCCCGTTCCACCGCGCTCGCCCTCCGGCTCACCGGGAACCGGCTCGGCCAGGTCGCGGCCCCCGCCGCCGCCGGACTGATCGCCGGAGTCGCGGGCACGGCCGCGCCGTTCGTCATGCTGGGCGCCCTGCTGGTCGGAGCCGCCGGCCTCGGTCTGCGGGGCGGCGGACCCCGGGCGGCGGACCCGGGCCCGGCGGACCCGCCCCCCGCGGCCCGCGCCGGGCGCCCGCGGGAGGAGCGCCCGCAGGAGGAGCGCCCCGGTGCCGGACGGCCGCGCGCCGGGCGGGACTCCGCCTGACGGGCCTCCGCCCGACGCGGTGCCCGGCCGGTGCCTCGGTCTCGCCGCACCTGCCGGCGGCCCGGTCCGGCGGCCTCGGCCACCGTCCCGACCGCCGCCCAGGTCTCGCCGCAGCTGCCACCGCTCTGGTCCGGCGGCCCCGACCACCGCCCTGGTCTCGCCGCCCCGGCCACCGGCCCCGATCGCGCCGCCCCGGCGCCCACGGTGCCGTCGCGGGCCGCCGCGCGAGCCGGTCCCGCCGGGGCCCGGGAGCGCCGTGCCGCCGCACCCCGAGCGTCGCCCGGCCGGCGTCCCGGCCACCACCCCGGTCCCCCGCCGCCCCACCACCCAGGTCGCGCCGCCCCGACAAGGGGTGCGCGAGGGCCGGTCCGCGGGACGTGAGCGGTCTCTCCCGTGCTTCGTCGGTCTTCTCCGGTCCTTCTCTGGCGCCGAAAAACTAACAGCGCTAGTTTGGGCCCGGGACGGCATCCGTCCGTACGAGCACGGCTTCGGCGGCAGGCACAGCGAGCCCGGGAGGGACAGCCATGAAGGCGCATGACGGGATGTACATCGGCGGGGAGTGGCGGCCCGCCTCGGGCCGGGACACGATCGCGGTGGTGAACCCGGCCGACGAGCAGGTCATCGGCCACGTCCCGGCGGGCACCGCCGAGGACGTCGACGCGGCGGTGCGCGCCGCACGGGCCGCGTTCCGCGGCTGGGCCGCCACCCCGCCCGCCGCGCGGGCCGAGAGGATCGCCGCACTGCGGGACGTGCTCGCCGCGCGCGCGGAGGAGATCGCCGAGACGGTCACCGCGGAGCTCGGCTCGCCGCTGCCGCTGTCCCGGGCGGTGCACGCCGGTGTACCGGTGCTGGTCGCCGGTTCGTACGCCGAACTCGCCGCCTCCTTCTCCTTCGAGGAGAAGCTCGGCAACTCGACCGTCCTGCTGGAGCCCGTCGGTGTGGTCGGCGCGATCACCCCCTGGAACTACCCGCTCCACCAGATCGTCGCCAAGGTGGCCCCGGCGCTGGCCGCGGGCTGCACCGTCGTGCTGAAGCCCGCCGAGGACACCCCGCTCACCGCGCAGCTCTTCGCCGAGGCCACCCGGGAGGCGGGCCTGCCGGCCGGTGTCTTCAACCTGGTCACCGGGGTCGGGGCGGTCGCCGGGCGGGCCCTCGCCGAGCACGAGGACGTGGACCTCGTGTCGTTCACCGGGTCGACGGCCGTCGGCAGGCAGATCGGCGCCGCCGCCGGAGCCGCGGTCAAGCGCGTCGCCCTGGAGCTCGGCGGCAAGTCCGCCAACGTGATCCTGCCCGGCGCCGATCTCGCCCGGGCCGTGAACGTCGGCGTCGCCAACGTGATGTCCAACTCCGGCCAGACGTGCAGCGCCTGGACCCGGATGCTGGTCGACGCCGAGCGCTACGAGGAGGCCGTCGCGCTCGCCGCCGCCGCGGTCGCCAAGTACGTGCCGGGGGAGCGGATCGGCCCGGTCGTCAACGCCGGGCAGCAGGCCCGGGTGCTGGGGTACATCGAGAAGGGCGTCGAGGAGGGGGCCCGCCTGGTGGCGGGGGGTCCCGAGGCGCCCCTGGCCCAGGGGTACTACGTCAGCCCCACGGTCCTCGCGGACGTCACCCCGGACATGACCGTCGCCCGGGAGGAGATCTTCGGCCCGGTCCTCTCCCTCCTGAAGTACACCGACGTGGACGACGCCCTGCGGATCGCCAACGACACCGTGTACGGCCTGGCCGGAGCCGTCTGGGGCGCGGACGACGAGGAGGCCGTGGCCTTCGCCCGCCGCATGGACACCGGACAGGTCGACATCAACGGCGGCCGCTTCAACCCCCTGGCGCCCTTCGGCGGTTACAAGCAGTCCGGGGTGGGCCGCGAGCTCGGCCCGCACGGCCTCTCGGAGTACCTCCAGACCAAGTCCCTGCAGTTCTGATCCGCCCGACGGCCCCGGCCGTCCCCCTCCCGACGACCCACCGAGGAGTCTGTTCGTGGTCCGCGCCGCCGTACTGCCCGCCGTCGGAGCTCCCCTGGAGATCACCGACATCGTCCTCCCCGAGCCCGGCCCCGGCCGGGTGAGCGTCTCCCTCGCCGCCGCCGGGGTCTGCCACTCCGACCTGTCCCTGTCCGACGGCACCATGCGGCTGCCCGTCCCGGCCGTCCTCGGCCACGAGGGCGCCGGCACGGTGCTCGCCGTCGGCGAGGGCGTCACGCACGTCGCCCCGGGCGACCCGGTCGTCCTCAACTGGGCGCCGTCCTGCGGCGCGTGCTTCCACTGCGGGATCGGCGAGGTGTGGCTGTGCGCCCACGCGCTGAAGGGCGCGGCGGACATCCACGCGCACAGGGCCGACGGCACCGGGCTCCACCCCGGCCTCAACGTCGCCGCCTTCGCCCAGCAGACCGTCGTCGCCGCGAACTGCGTGCTGCCCGCGCCGGAGGGCATCCCGCTCGACGACGCGGCCCTGCTCGGCTGCGCGGTCCTGACCGGATACGGGGCGGTCCACCACGCGGCCCGGGTGCGTGAGGGCGAGAGCGTGGTCGTTCTCGGGATCGGAGGGGTCGGCCTGGCCGTCCTTCAGGCGGCCCGTATCGCCGGAGCGTCGAAGATCATCGCTGTGGACGTGTCCCCCGAGAAGGAGGAACTGGCCCGCCGGGCCGGGGCCACCGACTACGTCCTCGCGTCCGACACCACCCCGCGCGCCGTCCGCGCGCTCACCGGCGGGCAGGGCGCCGACGTCGCCGTGGAGTGCGTGGGCCGGCCCGCCACGATCCGCGGGGCCTGGGAGTCCACCCGCCGGGGCGGCCGCACCACGGTCGTCGGCATCGGCGGCAAGGACCAGCAGGTGAGCTTCAACGCCCTGGAGATCTTCCACTGGGGCCGCTCCCTCACCGGCTGCGTCTACGGGAACAGCGACCCCGCGCGCGACCTGCCGGTGCTCGCCGGACACATCAGGGCCGGGCGGTTCGACCTCTCCATGATGGTCACCGAGCGGATCGGCCTGGACGGCATCCCCGCGGCCTTCGAGAACATGATCGCGGGCAGGGGCGGACGCGCACTCGTCGTCTTCTGAGGGCGGACGCCGGGCCGGGCCGGCTCGCGCACCTGCTCCCTCCGGGGGGCCGGGCCGGGCTGCGCCCGGCCCGTGCGCCGTCGTGGTGGCGCCGCGTCAGACGCCGTTCGGTGCGGACCCGGCGGTGGACCCGGGCGTGCGCCCGGCCGTCCGCTCGTACCGGAGGACGAGGCCGTCCAGCAGGGCGCGCAGTCCGGTCTCGAAGGCCCCCTCGTCGACCTGCCGGCTCCGGTCGGCCAGCAGGTGGGCCTGGCCGAGGTGGGGGTAGTCGGCGGGGTCGTACGCGGTCTCGTCGTCGACGAACCCGCCCGCGAAGGAACCCAGCGCCGACCCGGTGATGAAGTAGCGCATCAGCGCGCCGATGTGGGTGGCCTGGGCGGGCGGCCAGCCGGCCCGGACCATCGCCCCGAAGACCGCGTCGGCCACCCGCAGCCCCGCGGGACGGCGGCCGGGGCCCCGCGCGAGCACCGGGACGATGTGCGGGTGGGCGGCGAGCGCCGCACGGTAGGAGACGGCCCAGTCGTGCAGCGCCGCGGGCCAGTCGCGCGGGTCGTCCTCCTCGAACATCGACAGGTCGACCTGGGCGGACACCGCGTCGGCGACCGCGTCGAGGATCTCGTCCTTGTTCCGGAAGTGGTTGTAGAGCGAGGGCCCGCTCACGCCGAGCCCGGCGGCGAGGCGGCGGGTCGAGACGGCGTCCAGCCCTTCGGCGTCGACGAGGGCGCTCGCCGCCTCGACGATGCGGTCTCTGCTGAGGAGGGGCTTGCGCGGTCGGGCCATGCGGCACATAGTAGGGCCTGCAAGCCTAAAACTAGCAGTGCTAATTTAAGTGGGTGTCGCAGGATGAACCTGGAGCTGAGCGAGGAGCAGGCCGCCGTCCGGCAGCTCGCCGAGGACTTCGTCGCACGGGAGATCACCCCCCATGTCGTCGCATGGGACCGCGCCGAGAGCGTCGACAGGGCGATCGTGAAGAAGCTGGGTGCCCTCGGCTTCCTCGGGCTCACCGTCCCGGAGGAGTACGGCGGCTCCGGAGGGGACCACCTCGCCTACTGCCTGGTGACCGAGGAGCTCGGCCGCGGTGACTCCTCGGTGCGCGGCATCGTGTCCGTCTCGCTCGGCCTGGTCGCCAAGACGATCGCCTCCTGGGGGAGCGAGGAGCAGAAGCGCCGGTGGCTGCCGGGGCTCACCGCGGGCGACGCCGTCGGGTGCTTCGGGCTGACCGAGCCGGGCACCGGGTCCGACGCGGGGAACCTGAGCACCCGGGCGGTGCGCGACGGCGGCGACTACGTGATCAACGGCTCCAAGATGTTCATCACCAACGGCACCTGGGCCGACGTCGTGCTGCTCTTCGCCCGGACCGGGGACGCGCCGGGGCACCGGGGCGTCTCCGCCTTCCTGGTGCCGGCCGACACCCCCGGCCTCACCCGGCGCACCGTCCGCGGCAAGCTCGGACTGCGCGGCCAGGCCACCGCCGAACTGGTGCTGGAGGACGTCCGCGTCCCCGCCTCCACCCTGCTGGGTCCCGAGGGCAAGGGCTTCTCCGTCGCCATGTCCGCCCTCACCAAGGGCCGGATGTCGGTCGCGGCCGGATGCGTCGGCATCGCCCAGGCCGCCCTGGACGCGGCCGTGCGCTACGCGGGCGAACGGGAGCAGTTCGGCCGGCCCATCGCGGGTCACCAGCTCGTCCAGGAGCTCATCAGCGACATCTCCGTGGACGTCGACGCCGCCCGCATGCTGACCTGGCGCGTCGCCGACCTCGTCGACCGCGGCCAGGACTTCGCCACCGCGGCGTCCACCGCCAAGCTGTTCGCCTCCGAGGCGGCGGTACGGGCCGCGAACAACGCCCTCCAGGTGTTCGGCGGCTACGGCTACATCGACGAGTACCCGGTCGGCAAGCTGGTCAGGGACGCCCGTGTGATGACCCTGTACGAGGGCACCAGCCAGATCCAGAAGTTGATCATCGGCCGCGCGCTGACGGGGGTCTCCGCCTTCTGAGCCGACCGGGCGCCGGACCGGCACGGCACCCCTTCTGAGTACCGGGTGAGTACCCCGGCGGATGCCGGCGCACCCCGCCGGGCCGGATGCTGAGCGGCATGAGTGAGACGACATCGGTCAAACAGCAGAGCACCGCCGCCTTCTACGGACAGGCCGTCCTCTCCTTCGCGGTGGCGGCCGGCGCGGTGGCCCTCGGAATCTTCTTCCTCGACGCCGACGCCTGGGTGCGGGCCTTCCTCGCCATCGGCGTCCTCTACCTCATCACCTCGTGCTTCACCCTCGCCAAGGTCATCCGGGACCGGCAGGAGGCGGGGCAGATCGTCAGCAGGGTCGACCAGGCCAGGCTGGAGAAGATCCTCGCCGAGCACGACCCCTTCCAGAAGCTCTGACCCTTCCGGGAGCGGTGACGGTCCGGGAGCACCCCGAGCCCGCGCACTCTAAGCGCTTGCTCAGGTTCGGGGTATGGTGTTCGTCCCGCGGGCGATCTGCGGGCGAAAGGGGCATGGGGCGATGAGCACGGCGGAGGAGACCGGCGGCGAAGAGACGCCGTGGGGCGAGGTGACGCCCGAAGCGGCCCGGCGACTGCTCGTCGCCGCCGTCGAGGCGTTCGCCGAGCGCGGCTACCACGCGACCACCACCCGCGACATCGCCGGCCGGGCCGGGATGAGCCCGGCCGCGCTCTACATCCACTACAAGACGAAGGAAGAGCTGCTCCACCGGATCAGCAGGATCGGCCACGACCGGGCCCTGCGCCTCCTGGAGGCCGCGGCCGACAGCGGTGGCAGCGCGGCCGGCCGGCTCGCCGACGCCGTCCGCTCCTTCGTCCGCTGGCACGCCGAGCGGCACACCACCGCGCGGGTGGTCCAGTACGAGCTGGAGGCGCTCGCCGAGGAGCACCGCGCCGAGATCGTGGCCCTGCGCAGGAAGAGCGACGCCGCGGTGCGCCGCATCATCAGCGAGGGCGTCCGGGACGGCGAGTTCGACGTCCCCGACGTCCCGGGCACCACGCTCGCGGTGCTGTCCCTCTGCATCGACGTGGCGCGCTGGTTCAACGCGCAGGGCAGCCGGACGCCCGAGGAGGTCGGCACCCTCTACGCGGACCTCGTCCTGCGGATGGTGGGCGCCCAGAAGTGACGCCGGGCCCGGGGGCCCGGCGCACCCCGCACCGGCCGGAGACGCCGGCGCGCCTCAGAAGTAGTAGCGCGACACCGACTCCGCGACACAGGCCGGCTTGTCGCCGCCCTCGCGCTCGACGGTGACGAGGGCGGTCACCTGGACGCCGCCGCCCGCCTCCGCGACGTCCTTCAGCACGGCCGTGGCCCGCAGCCGTGAGCCCACCGGGACGGTCGAGGGGAAACGGACCTTGTTGGTGCCGTAGTTGATGCCCATCTTCGCGCCCTCGACGGACAGGATCTGGGGGACGAGCACCGGCAGCAGCGACAGCGTCAGATAGCCGTGCGCGATCGTCGTGCCGAACGGGCCGGCCGCGGCCCGCTCCGGGTCCACGTGGATCCACTGGTGGTCGCCGGTGGCCTCGGCGAACAGGTCGATCCTCTTCTGGTCGATCTCCAGCCAGTCGCTGTGACCGAGTTCCCGGCCCACCCCGTCCCGCAGCTCCTGCGCGGACGTGAAGATTGTCGGCTCTGCCATGTTCGTGGTCCCTGCCTTCCGGCTGTCGGCCGCCCTGTCCAGGGCGATGTCTAAGCGCTTGCTCAGCATGGGCGGGGCGCGCGCGCCTGTCAACGACGGACCGGCCGGTTGTCCGGAGTGGCGGCAGCGGCCCCGGTGCGGCCATTAAGGTTCGGGGAGTGCCGCAGATCCCGCAGACATGCCAAGAACTCACCGTCGGTCAGCTCTCCGCCCGCAGCGGCGCCGCCGTCTCGGCCCTTCACTTCTACGAGACCAAGGGGCTGATCAGCAGCACCCGCACTTCGGGCAACCAGCGCCGCTACACCAGGGACGCCCTGCGCCGGGTGGCGTTCGTCCGGGCCGCGCAGCGGGTGGGCATCCCCCTCGCCACCGTCAGGGAGGCGCTGGCCGAGCTGCCGGAGGAGCGCACCCCGAACCGCGAGGACTGGGCCCGGCTCTCCCGGGCCTGGCGCTCCGAGCTGGACGAGCGGATCACTCAGCTGTCACGGCTGCGCGACCACCTCACCGACTGCATCGGCTGCGGGTGCCTGTCCCTGGACACCTGTGTGCTGTCCAACCCGGACGACGTCGCCGGCACACGCCTCGCCGGCTCGCGGCTGATGCCCGAGCGGCGTACGGCGGACCGCTCCTGAGAGCCCGCGCCGCACGTCCGCCGTGACGCGCGGCCGGCCGGTCCTCCGTGACGCGCGGCCGGCCGGTCCTCCGCGACACGCGTCCCGGGTCCTCCGCGACACGCGCCGCACAGCCTCCGTGACACGCACCGCACGACCGGCGCGGCGCGTGACGTGCCGTCCCCCGGTCCCGGGGCCGGCCTGCCTCTCCGCCCCCGCGCGCCGGGCGGGCCGGAGCCCCGTTCCTCGCTGCCTGCCGTCGTCGCCCGGCCCCGCGCCCCGGCCGTCAGGCCGCCGACGCCAGTTCCCTCGTCCGTGCGCTCCGGGCCGCGTTGAGCGCCCCCGGCGTGAGGGCGGGCCGGGGCACCACGATGCCGCAGTCCGTGCAGACCGGTCCGGCCCCGGGCGCGTGGTCCAGGTCCTGCCGCCAGACGATGTCGATCCCCCGGCAGACCGGGCAGGCGGCGCGCGGTGTGCCGCCCAGGGCCGCGATCAGCCGCCTCAGGACCTCGCTCAGGGGGGCGCTGGGATGGACCTCCGGATCCTCGCAGTGCGCGATCCCGTTGCCGCCCCAGGTCCGCCGGTGCCAGTCGTCGAACGATCCGGGCCTCCGCAGCCCGTCGTGCTTCTCGCGGCGCCGCCGCTCGGCGAAGCCCGCCTCGTACGCGAGCCAGACGGCCCGCGCCTCCTCCAGTTCCTCCAGTGCGCGGATCAGCCGCCCCGGATCCGGGGCTCTGTCCTCGGGATCGATCCCGTGCCGGGCGCACAGGTGATCCCAGGTCGCCCGGTGACCGTACGGGGCGAACCGTTCCAGGCATTTGCGCAGCGAGTACCGCCGCAAAGCCAGATCACCCCGGGGATCGCGGACCTGTCTCGCAAGACTCCGGAAACCCGCCATGGCAGTGCCACCTCCGTCACTCGTACTTCGGCGTCAAAGAGATGGACGTACGACTGCCCTGTTCGGCTCCATCCAAGGGTGAAATGCGTCCACGGATCGAGACGGACCGTGCGGAGCCGTGCGAAAGGGTGCGGTGATCCGGAAAAAGTGACTGATGTTCACCTTACCGACGTGCCCTACCGCCAGTAACCTCCGGCGCATCGGCCACCCGGAGGAGCACGCATGCCCCCACGCACCCGCACGCTCAGAGCCGCCACAGTCGCGGCCGTCCTCGCCCTCGGCACGTCCCTGATCGCCTCGGCGCCCGGCGCCGGAGCGGCGGAGCCGGAGCCGCTCGCCGTCACCGACCACTGCCGTGACCGGTGCGCGGACATCCTGCCGCCCGGTGAGAACGGCAACGCCACGCTCGTGGAGATCCTCGGCAACAAGGCCTTCGGCACGCACCCCGCGCACAGCGACGACCAGCTCGACCGCTACAACGGCCTGGTCGCGGGGCACACCGCGCTCACCGACCGGAAGCTGACCGAGTTCTTCAACGACGCCTCCTTCGGGGTGGCCGCCGACCAGATCGAGTCGGTGACGAAGCCGCGCGAGGACGTCACGATCACCCGGGACAAGAAGAGCGGCGTCCCCCACATCCAGGGCACCACCCGCTACGGGACCGAGTTCGGCGCCGGGTTCGCCGCCGGACAGGACCGGCTGTGGCTGATGGACCTGTTCCGGCACATAGGGCGCGGCGAGCTGACCTCCTTCGCCGGCGGGGCACTGGCCAACCAGGGCCTGGAGCAGCAGTTCTGGCCGCAGGCCCCGTACACCGAGGCGGACCTGGAGGCCCAGGTCGAATGGATCAGGACCACCGAGGGCGCCCGCGGCGAGCAGGCGATGGCCGACGCGCAGGCCTACGTCGACGGGATCAACGCCTACCGGGTGAAGTCGAAGGACGGCCGCTACTTCCCGGGTGAGTACGTCCTCACCGGAAAGATCGACTCGATCACCAACGTCGGCGAGATCCAGCCGTTCAAGCTCACCGACCTGATCTCGATCGCCTCGGTCGTCGGCGGGCAGTTCGGCGGGGGAGGGGGCGGCGAGGTCCAGGCCGCGCTCTCGCTGCTCGCGGCCCAGCAGAAGTACGGGGTCCAGGAGGGCACCCGGGTCTGGGAGTCCTTCCGCCAGCGCAACGACCCCGAGGCGGTCCTCACCGTCCACGACGGCACCTCGTTCCCCTACGCGGGCAAGCCCGACAACGCCCGCGGCACCGCGCTTCCCGACCCGGGCTCGGTCACCCCGGAGCCCCTGATACACGACCGCACCGGCTCCGCCGGGACGGACCGGAAGACCCCGGTGAAGGCACCGGCCGCCCTCGCACCGCTCCAGGGCCTGTACGACGACGGCGTGATCCCGGAGGGCGCGCTGCCCGGCTCCGGCGACGGCGCCCAGCGGCGCGGGATGTCCAACGCCCTCCTGGTGTCGGGCCGGCACACCGCGAGCGGCAACCCGGTCGCCGTCATGGGCCCCCAGACCGGCTACTTCGCCCCGCAGCTGATGATGCTCCAGGAGCTCCAGGGGCCCGGTATCAGCGCCCGCGGCGTCTCCTTCGCGGGCGTCGGCATGTACGTCCAGATGGGCCGGGGCCAGGACTACGCCTGGAGCGCGACCTCCGCGGCCCAGGACATCACCGACACCTACGCGGTCGAGCTGTGCGAACCCGGCGGCTCCGCGCCCACCAAGGACTCCACGCACTACCGCGCCGACGGGGTCTGCACGGCCATGGAGAAGCTGGAGCGCTCCAACTCCTGGAAGCCGACCGTCGCCGACTCCACCGCCAAGGGCTCCTACCGGATGCAGGTGTGGCGCACCGGCTACGGGATCGTCACCCACCGCGCCACGGTGGGCGGCAAGCCGGTCGCGTACACCTCGCTGCGGTCCACCTACCGGCACGAGGCCGACTCGATCATCGGCTTCCAGATGCTCAACGACCCGGCGGCCGTCACCGACGCGGCCTCCTTCCAGCGGGCGGCGAGCAACATCGACTACGCCTTCAACTGGTTCTACGCCGACGCGCGCACCACGGCCTTCTACAACAGCGGCATGAACCCGGTGCGCGCGGCCGGGGTGGACGCCGCACTGCCGGTCAAGGCCGAGAGAGCGTACGCCTGGCGGGGCTACGACCCGGCGGCCAACACCTCCGACCGCACCCCGTTCGCCGAGCACCCGCACTCCAGCGGACAGGACTACTACATCTCCTGGAACAACCGGCAGGCCGAGGACTACTCCACCGCCGCGTTCGGCTTCGGATCCGTGCACCGGGGCGACCTGCTCGACGAGCGGGTCGCCGCACTGGTCGCGGAGGGCGGCGTGACCCGCGCCTCCCTCACCCGCGCCATGGAGGAGGCGGCCCTCACCGACCTGCGCGGTGAGCAGCTGCTGCCCGAGCTCCTGCAGGTGCTGCGCTCCCAGCCGGTCACCGACCCGGCGCTCGACACGGCGGTCCAGCAGCTGGACTCCTGGCGGGCTGCCGGAGCGCAGCGCAAGGAGACGGCCCCGGGGTCGCACACCTACACGCACGCCGACGCGGTCCGCATCATGGACGCCTGGTGGCCGAAGCTGGTCGAGGCGGAGTTCCGCCCCGGCCTCGGGGACGGCCTCTACACGGCCCTCACCGCGAACCTCGCCACCGACGAGTCCCCGGCGGCCAGCCACGGACCGAGCGGCGCGCACAGCGGATCGGCGTTCCAGTACGGCTGGTGGGGCTTCACCGACAAGGACCTGCGCCAGGTCCTCGGCCGGCCGGTCGAGGGCCCCCTGGCGAAGACCTACTGCGGCGGCGGCGACCTGAGCGCCTGCCGTGCCGCGCTGCTGAGCACCCTCAAGGAGGCGGTGGCCGCGCCCGCGACCACGGTCTACCCGGGGGACGACAGCTGCAAGGCCGGTGAGCAGTGGTGCACCGACGCGATCGTCCACCGTCCGCTGGGCGGGATCTCGCAGAAGTCCGTCCACTGGCAGAACCGTCCGACGTACCAGCAGGTCGTGGAGTTCGCCTCGCACCGCTGAGGGCGGCCCGCCCCGCGGGAGGGGACCATCGGGGCGCCGGCTCCCCGCACCGCTGCGGACGGCGGTGCGGGGAGCCGCGTCCGGGCCGGACGGCGGCTCCCGGCCGGGTCGTGCCGGGGGTGCGCGCCGGGCCGGCACCTCGGGGGCCGTGCCCGGCGCACCGGCGGCTCACCGGTACAGCAGGTACTCCCGCCGGGTCCGCCGGAACGCGGCGAGGTCGGCGGCCCAGGCGCCCACCACCTCGTCCGTGTCCGCTCCCGCGTCGATCATCGTGCGGACCCTGGTGTTGCCCGAGAGCCGGTCGATCGCGTTGTCCGCCCGCCACGCGAACCCGCTCCAGGTCCGCTTCGCGGTGACCAGCAGCGCGATGCCGGTGCGGACCGGGTCGAACGCCTCCCGGTCCTGGACGTGCACCTGCACCCCTCCGACCGTCTTCCCCTGGAACTTGGAGAACGTCGGCGCGAAGTACGCCTCGCGGAAGGCGACTCCGGGCAGGCCGACCGCGTTCGCGGCCGCCGCCCACCGGTGGTCCACCCCCTCCGCGCCGAGCAGCTCGAAGGGCCGCGTCGTACCCCGGCCCTCGGAGAGGTTGGTCCCCTCGAACAGACAGGTCCCGGAGTAGACCACCGCCGTCTCCGGTGTCGGCATGTTGGGGCTCGGCGGCACCCACGGCAGCCCGGTGGCGTCGAAGAAGTCCGCACGCCGCCACCCGGTCATCTTCACCACGTCCAGCTCCAGCGGACGGGCCGTCAGGAACTCCGCGTCGAAGAGCAGCGCCAGCTCCGCCACGGTCATGCCGTGCGCCTGGGAGATCTCCCGGCGCCCCACGAACGACGCGAAGGCCGGATCGAGCACGGGCCCCAGCGCCGCCCTGCCGCTGACCGGGTTGGGCCGGTCCAGGACGACCAGGCGCTTGCCCGCGAGCGCGGCGGCCTCCATGCAGTCGTAGAGCGTCCAGATGTAGGTGTAGAAGCGGGCCCCGGCGTCCTGGATGTCGAAGACCACCGTGTCCACACCGGACGCCGTGAAGATGTCGGCCAGCGGCTGTCCGCTCTTGAGATACGTGTCGTAGACCGGCAGCCCGGTCGCCGGGTCGTCGTACCGCCCCTCCGAACCGCCCGCCTGCGCGGTGCCCCGGAAGCCGTGCTCGGGGCCGAAGACCGCGGTCAGATCGACCCGGTCGTCGGCGTGCATCACGTCGACGATGTGCTGGACACCGGTGGTGACCCCGGTGGGGTTGGTGACGATGCCGACCTTCTCCCCGGCGAGCAGCCGGTACCCGTCGGCGGCCAGCCGCTCGAAGCCGGTACGGACCCGGGGGCGCCCCGTGCCGTGTCCCGGGCCGGCGGCGACGGCCGTCCCCGGCCCCGCGGCGGTCGTCGCCAGGGCCCCCATCGCACCGCCGGCGGCCAGCAAACCACGCCTGGACAGGGTCATTCCGCTACCTCCATGATCGCTTCGACTGCCATGGTCAGGCACGCTAGCGCGGGTCCGGTCCACACGGAACGGCCACGACGGTGCGGATTCCCCGTCCTGCCCCTCACCTCTTCCGTGATGACATACCGACTGGTTAGTCTGCCGGGTAGGTCGGCTGAGAGAGGCGGGAAGCGGATGAGTGCGGTGCGGGGCGCGGGCGTAGTGGTGACGGGGGCCGCAGGCGGCATCGGGGCGGCCCTGGCCCGCAGGTTCGCCGCGGAGGGGGCGCGGGTCGTCGTCAACGACCTCGACGCCGGCCGGATCGAGGCGCTCGCGGAGGAGATCGGCGGCACCGTCGTCGCCGGGGACGCCTCCGGGATCGTGGATGCCGCACGCGAGGCGCTCGGCGGCACGGTGGACGTCTTCTGCGCCAACGCCGGACTCGCCTCGGGCGGGGACGCGTTCGCCGAGGAGGACGTCTGGGCCGCGGCCTGGGACGTCAACGTCATGGCCCAGGTGCGGGCGGCCCGGGCGCTGCTGCCGGACTGGCTGGAGCGGGGCTCCGGCCGGTTCGTCTCCACCGCCTCGGCGGCCGGGCTCCTCACGATGATCGGCGCCGCCCCGTACAGCGTCACCAAGCACGGGGCCGTCGCCTTCGCCGAGTGGCTCTCGCTCACCTACCGGCACCGCGGCGTCACGGTCCACTCGATCTGCCCGCAGGGCGTGCGCACGGACATGCTCACGGCCGCCGGGTCCGCGGGCGACCTGGTGCTCGCGCCCACCGCGATCGAGCCCGAGGCCGTCGCCGACGCCCTGTTCGACGCCATGGCCGAGGACCGCTTCCTGGTCCTGCCGCACCCCGAGGTCGCCGGCTACCACCGCGCCCGCGCCGAGGACCCCGACCACTGGCTCGGCAGCATGAACCACCTGCAGCGGAAGTGGGAGGAGGCCGGGTCATGACCGACTCGATCTACGCGGCGAAGCCCTGGACGGCCCTGCTCAGCCCCGCCCAGCTGGCCCCCCTCCACCCCGCCGAGACCCTGGTCCACGCCTTCCGGGAAGCCGTCGGCCGGACCCCGGACCACACCGCGCTCGCCTACTTCGACGGACGCCTCAGCTACCGCGAGACCGACGAGCTGTCCGACTCCGTGGCGGGGCACCTCGCCGCCGAGGGACTGGAGCGCGGCGACCGGGTCGCGATCATGCTCCAGAACACCCCGCACTTCGTCCTCGCGCTGCTCGGCGCCTGGAAGGCCGGTGCGACCGTCGTCCCGCTCAACCCGATGTACCGGTCGGGCGAGGTCGGCCACGTCCTGAAGGACGCCGAGGTCACCGCGCTGGTCTGCTCCGACCGCGCCTGGGAGTCCTACCTCCGGGCCACCGCCGGGGCCGCCCCGAGCGTGACCGTCGCCCTCACGGCCTGCGAGCTCGACCTCCAGTCGGCCGACGACCCGCGGGTGTTCGGCTTCGAACGCCTCCCCGCCCCCTGCCCCGACGACCTCGCCCACGACCTGGTGACCGTGGCCCGCCGCGGACTCGCCGCGCCGGCCGGCCGGGACCTCGGCGCCGCGGACACCGCCCTGATCAGCTATACCTCCGGGACCAGCGGCACCCCCAAGGGCGCCATGAACTCCCACGGCAACATCATGGTCAACGCCGAGCGGCAGCGCGCCGGCCACCCCGTCGAGGAGGGCGCCGCCTACTTCGCGCTCGCCCCGCTCTTCCACATCACCGGCATGGTGTGCCAGCTCGCCGCCTGCGTCGCCAACGCGGGCACCCTGGTCCTCGCCCACCGCTTCGAGGCGAGCGTCGTGCTGGAGGCCTTCGCGGAGCACCGCCCCGCCTACACCGTCGGCCCGTCCACCGCCTTCATGGCGCTCGCCGCGCACCCGGAGGCCACCCGGGACCACTTCGCCTCCTTCCGGGTCATCTCCTCCGGCGGGGCACCGCTCCCGCCCGCGCTGGTCGAGCGGTTCCGCGACGACTTCGGCCCGTACCTCCGCAACGGCTACGGCCTCACGGAGTGCACCGCGCCCTGCGCCTCCGTCCCGCCGCAGCACGAGGCACCCGTCGACCCCGTGTCCGGCACCCTCTCGGTGGGCCTCCCCGGACCCGACACCGTGGTCAGGATCGTCGACGAGCAGGGCCACGACGTGCCCTTCGGTGAACAGGGCGAGATCGCCGTGCGCGGCCCCCAGGTCGTCTCCGGCTACTGGAAGCTGCCCGAGGCCACCGAGGCCGCCTTCCCGGACGGGGAGCTGCGCACCGGCGACATCGGCTTCATGGACACGGCCGGCTGGCTCTACGTCGTGGACCGCAAGAAGGACATGATCAACGCCTCCGGTTTCAAGGTCTGGCCCCGGGAGGTCGAGGACGTCCTCCACACCCACCCGGCCGTCCGGGAGGCCGCGGTCGTCGGTGTTCCCGACGCCTACCGCGGGGAGACCGTCCGGGCCTACGTCAGCCTGCGGCCGGGCGCCACGACCGGCCCGGACGAGCTGATCGCCCACTGCCGGGAACGGCTCGCCGCCTACAAGTACCCGCGCGACGTGGAGATCCTGACCGAGCTCCCGAAGACGGCGAGTGGGAAGATCCTCAGGCGGGAACTGCGTTCCCCCCGTTAGGACAGCGCACGCGCGGTACGAGAGGACAGGTGGCGGCCATGGCCAAGGCGACGGACGGAAGCGGTGCGCCCGTTCCCCAGAGGCTGCTGGCCGCCGCCACCCGGCTCTTCGCGAAGCGCGGCTACGACCGCACCTCCGTGCAGGAGATCGTCGAGGCGGCCGGCGTCACCAAGGGGGCGCTCTACCACTACTTCGGCTCGAAGGAGGACCTCCTCCAGGAGGTCTACGCCCGGGTGCTGCGGCTCCAGCAGGAGCGGCTCGACGCCTTCGCGAACGCCGAGGCGCCGGTCGAGCGGCGGCTGCGTGACGCGGCGGCCGACGTGGTCGTCACCACCATCGAGAACCTCGACGACGCCTCGATCTTCTTCCGCTCCATGCACCACCTGAGCCCGGAGAAGAACAAGCAGGTGCGGATCGAGCGCCGCAGGTACCACGAACGCTTCCGGGCCCTGATCGAGGAGGGGCAGCGGACCGGGGTGTTCTCCACGGCGACCCCGGCCGACCTGGTCGTGGACTACCACTTCGGCTCGGTGCACCACCTGTCCACCTGGTACAGCCCGGACGGCCCGCTCAGCCAGCAGGAGGTCGCGGACCACCTGGCCGATCTGCTGCTGAGGGCCCTGCGCCCCTGACGGCGTCCCGGCGTCGCGCCGGCCCGGGTGCCGTCACCCGGCCGTCACCGGAGCCGGAGCCGTGTTCGCCGACGGCCGGCCGCTGAGGGCCGTCCGCCGGCCGTCCGTCGCCGAGGCCGTCCGCCCGGGGCCTGTCCGGGGACCTGGCCACCCGGAGTTCCCCCGCTCGGAGCCCGCCCGTCCGCCGCTCGCCCGGGGCCCGTCCGGACCTGCCCGCCCGGGGCCCGCGCTCCCGCGGCCGGTGATCCCGTCGCGGGCGCCCGCCGCCCCGCTCCCGTCGCGGAGGCACCGGCGGAAGAGAGGTCCGTCCGCTCAGCGGGTTCCGATGTCCGGATTCCACCCTTGACTGTACGCGGACATTGATTGAGCATCGGGGGCGCACTGCGCAGCACCCGCTCCAGGCCCCGGTCGTGCACGGCCGGGGACCCCCGCACGTTCCGTCAGTCCCCGAACGGAATCCGGAGCCCTCGATGAAGCTCACCCGCCTCAGATCCCTCCCCCTGGCCGCGCTCGCCGTCGCGGCCCTGCTGGCGACCGCGGCCCCCGCCGTCCAGGCCGCACCCGCGGCCGTCGCCGCGGCCCCCGACATCCCGCTCGCCAACGTCAAGGCCCACCTCGCGCAGTTCCAGTCGATCGCCACCGCCAACGGCGGCAACCGGGCCCACGGCAGGACCGGCTACAAGGCGTCCGTCGACTACGTGAAGGCCAAGCTGGACGCCGCCGGATACACCACCTCGCTCCAGCAGTTCACCTCCGGCGGTGCCACCGGCTACAACCTGATCGCCGACTGGCCCGGCGGCGACCCGAACCGGGTCCTCATGGCCGGTTCCCACCTCGACTCGGTGACCGCCGGTGCCGGCATCAACGACAACGGCTCCGGCTCGGCGGCCGTGCTGGAGACCGCCCTCGCCGTCTCGCGGGACCGGCTCGCACCGGACAAGCACCTGCGCTTCGCCTGGTGGGGCGCGGAGGAGCTGGGGCTCGTCGGGTCCAAGTACTACGTCAACAACCTCGCCGCGGCCGAGCGTTCCAAGCTCGCCGGCTACCTGAACTTCGACATGATCGGCTCGCCCAACCCCGGCTACTTCGTCTACGACGACGACCCGGTCATCGAGCAGACCTTCAAGGACTACTACGCCGGCCTGTCGATCCCCACCGAGATCGAGACCGAGGGCGACGGCCGCTCCGACCACGCCCCGTTCAAGAACGCGGGCGTGCCGGTGGGCGGACTGTTCTCCGGCGCGGACTACATCAAGACCAGCGCCCAGGCCCAGAAGTGGGGCGGCACCGCCGGCCAGGCCTTCGACCGGTGCTACCACGCGTCGTGCGACACGACGGCGAACATCAACGACACCGCCCTGGACCGCAACAGCGACGCGGTGGCCCACGCGATATGGACCCTGTCCGCCGGGACCGTCACCCCGCCCGCCGGAACCGTCTTCAGCAACGCCGCCGACGTCGCCGTACCCGACAACGGGGCCGCGGTGACCTCCTCGATCGCGGTCACCGGCCGGACGGGCAACGCCCCGTCCGCGCTGAAGGTGGACGTCGACATCAAGCACACCTACCGCGGGGACCTGGTCGTCGACCTGCTCGCACCCGACGGGACCGCGTACCGGCTGAAGAACTCCAGCAGCAGCGACTCGGCCGACCACGTCATCGCGACGTACACCGTCGACGCGTCGAGCGAGACGGCCAACGGGACGTGGAAGCTCCAGGTCAGGGATGTCGCCGCGCAGGACACCGGCTACATCGACAGCTGGCGGCTCACCTTCTGACCCGCCGGGAGGCAGGTCCGCCGGGGAGGCGCCCAGGGGCGCCTCCCCGCGCCGGGCTCAGAGGTACTTCTTGATCTCGCGCCGCGCCAGCGACCGCTGGTGCACCTCGTCCGGCCCGTCCGCCAGCCGCAGGGTGCGGGCCGCGGACCAGAGTTCGGCCAGCGGGAAGTCCTGGCTGACGCCGCCGGCGCCGTACAGCTGCACCGCCTGGTCCAGGATGCCGACGACCGCCCGCGGAGTGGCGATCTTGATCGCCTGGATCTCGGTGTGCGCCCCGCGGTTGCCGACCGTGTCCATCAGCCAGGCCGTCTTCAGCACCAGCAGCCGCAGCTGTTCCACCGTCACCCGGGCGTCCGCGATCCAGTTCTGGACGACACCCTGCTGCGCCAGCGGCTTGCCGAACGCCGTGCGGGCCACGGCCCGCCGGCACATCAGCTCGATCGCGCGCTCGGCCATCCCGATCAGCCGCATGCAGTGGTGGATCCGGCCCGGCCCCAGCCGCGCCTGGGCGATGGCGAAGCCGCCGCCCTCCTCGCCGATCAGGTTGGCGGCGGGCACCCGCGCGCCGTCGAACACCACCTCGGCGTGGCCGCCGTGCGCGTGGTCCTCGTAGCCGTACACCTGCATCGCCCGGCGGACCTCGACGCCCGGGGTGTCCCGCGGGACGAGGATCATGGACTGCTGGCGGCGGATGTCCTCGCCCCCGGGGTCCGTCTTGCCCATGACGATGAAGACGGCGCAGTCCGGGTTCATCGCCCCGGAGATGTACCACTTGCGTCCGTCGAGGACGTAGTCCCCGCCGTCCCGGGTGATCCGCGTCTCGATGTTCGTCGCGTCCGACGAGGCCACCTCCGGCTCCGTCATCGCGAACGCCGAACGGATCTCGCCGGCCAGCAGCGGCTCCAGCCACTGCTTGCGCTGCTCCGGTGTGCCGAACTGGGCGAGCACCTCCATGTTCCCGGTGTCCGGGGCCGCGCAGTTCAGCGCCGTCGGTGCCAGGTGCGGGCTGCGGCCGGTGATCTCGGCCAGCGGGGCGTACTGGAGGTTCGTCAGCCCGGCGCCGTACTCCGCGTCCGGGAGGAAGAGGTTCCACAGGCCCTGCCTGCGCGCCTCCGCCTTCAGGTCCGCCACGATCCCCGGGGTGTCCCAGGGGGAGTCCAGGAGCGCGCGCTGCCGCTCGGCGACTTCCTCGGCGGGATGGACGTGCTCGTCCATGAACGCGAGCAGCGTGCCGCGCAGCTCTTCGGTACGGGCGTCGAATGCGAAGTCCACGGGGGATCAGCCTTCCTGGAGGGTGGTGAGGCCGTGCGCGATGAAGACGGGGACCAGGTCGCCGATGCGGTCGAAGCCGGCGCCGACGGTCCGGCCGAGGGTGTAGCGGTAGTGGATGCCCTCCAGGATCACGGCGAGCTTGAACCACGCGAACGCCGTGTACCAGGAGAGGGCCGAGGTGTCGCGGCCGGAACGCGCCGCATAGCGCTCGATCAGCTCGGCGGGGCGCGGATGGCCCGCGGCGCCGCTGGTGGTGGAGACGGGCGACCCGGGCAGGCCCAGGTCGGAGCTGTACATCACGAGCAGACCGAGGTCGGTCAGCGGATCGCCGAGGGTCGACATCTCCCAGTCCAGGACCGCCCTGATCCGGTCGTCCGGGCCGATCAGCACGTTGTCCAGGCGGTAGTCGCCGTGCACGACGGTGGGTGCGGGCGAGGCCGGGAGCTCCCGGCCGAGCGCGGCGTGCAGCTCGTCGATCCCGGCCAGCTCGCGGTTGCGGGAGGCGTCCAGCTGCTTGCCCCAGCGCCGCAACTGCCGGTCCAGGAAGCCCTCGGGACGGCCGAAGTCGCCGAGGCCGACGGCTGCGGGGTCGACGGCGTGCAGGTCCACCAGGGTGTCCACCAGCCCCAGGACGACGGCCCTGGTGCGCTCGGCGCCGAGCGGGGCGAGCTGTTCGGCGGTCCGGTAGGGGGTCCCCTCGACGTACTCCATGACGTAGAAGGGCGAGCCGATGACCGTCTCGTCCTCGCAGAGCAGCAGGGTCTCCGGCACGGGAACCGCCGTCGGGTGGAGTGCGCTGATCACCCGGTGCTCGCGCTTCATGTCGTGCGCGGTGGCCAGCACGTGCCCCAGGGGAGGCCGGCGCACGACCCACTCCCCGGTTCCGTCGGTGACGACGTAGGTGAGGTTCGAGCGGCCGCCCTCGATCACCCGGGCGTCGAGCGCTCCGTTCACCAGCCCCGGCCGCTCACGGTCGAGATGGCCGCGCAGCAGGTCGAGATCGAGACCTGGCGGGTGGACTGGGCTCATGGGGCGCACCTCCGGGGCGGTCGAACGGTCGGGACCATGATGCCGACCAGTCGGTATGTCGTCCAGTGTCCGCCCGCGATCCGAGAAGTGATCCCGGGCTCCTCGCCCCCGGCGCGCCCCGCCCCGACGGCTCGTCCGGCCGTGCGGCCGCGGCCTCGACGGCCTCCGGCGCTGCCGCCCGCCGCACTCCGGCACACGGTCCACGATGCCGGAACCGGCTCCCGCCGTGCGAGGCGGTCACGGGGTCACGCCGGGCGCGGCCTGAGTTGCGGGGGCCCCGGGGCGCGCCGATGGTCGGAGGATGAAGGCGATCAGCTACAGCAGGTACGGCTCGGCGGACGTCCTGGAGTACGGCGAGCGGCCGGACCCGAAGGTCGGCCCCGACACGGTCCTGGTGAGGGTGCGGGCCGCCGCCGTGAACCCGGTCGACTGGAAGGCCCGCGAGGGCTACCTCCGGGCGGGGCTGGAGGCCGTGTTCCCCGTCATCCCCGGCTGGGACGTCGCCGGTGTGGTGGTCCAGCCGGGCGCCGCCGTGGACGAGTTCGCCGTGGGGGACGAGGTCATCGGCTACGTGCGCGAGGACTTCCTCTCGCGCGGCACCTTCGCCGAGTACGTCGCCGCGCCCGTCCGCACCCTCGCCCGCAAGCCGCTCAGCATCGGCTTCGAGGAGGCGGCGGGCCTCCCGCTGTGCGGCCTCACCGCCCACCAGGTGCTCCACCGCACCCTGCGGGTCCAGGAGGGCGAGACCGTGCTGGTGCACGCCGCCGCCGGCGGGGTCGGCTCCCTCGCCGTCCAGCTCGCCCGGCACGCGGGCTGCCGGGTCGTCGGCACGGCCGGACCCCACAACCACGACTACGTACGCCGGCTGGGCGGCGAACCGGTGGAGTACGGCGACGGGCTCGCCGCCCGGCTCCGGGCCCTCGTGCCGGAGGGCTTCGACGCGGCGTTCGACACCGTCGGCGGCGAGGCGCTCCGCGTCTCCGCCGAGACCCTCGCGCCCGGAGGACGGCTCGCGTCCATCGCCGACGCCGAGGTCTTCTCCCACGGCGGCCGCTACGCCTTCGTACGCCCCGACGCCGCGGACCTCGCCCACCTCGCCGGCCTCGCCGAGCAGGGCATCCTCTCCGTCCACGTGGACCGGGTCTTCCCCCTGGAGCGGGCCGCCGACGCCTACCGGCTCAACGAGCGGGGCCGCACCCGGGGCAAGATCGTCGTCACCGTGCCCCGGGAGGACTGACCCCACGGGGCCGGGCCGCCCGGGCGCGACGACCGGGGCGGCGGGCTCCGGTCGAGGCGGCCTCCCGGGTCCCAGGCCTCCGGGACGGCGGGCTCCGGACGAGGCGGGCTCCTGACGTCTCGGCGGCGGGCCCCGGTCGAGGCGGCCTCCCGGGTCCCCGGCCTCCGGGCGAGGCCGGGCCTCCCGGAGCCCGCACGCGCTCCCGGCGCACGAGGGCCCCGTAAGGGCCCGTGCCCCTGCGCCGTCCGGTCCGCCGCGCGTCAGAACAGCATCGCGGCGGCGCAGACCGCCAGCGCCAGCGTGCACACGACCGCGGCCAGGGCGTGGCGGGGCGGCAGCGGGACGGGCTCCGCCGCCCCCAGGCCCGTCACCCGGTGGTGCGCCACGGCGAGGAAGCCCAGCCAGGCCAGCAGGCTCGCGGCCACCGCGAGGACGGCGGCGCCCGTGACCCCGCCGGTCAGCGCCTGCCGCACCCCGAGCACCGCGACCACGGTGCAGGCCAGGGTGGTGCGGCGCCAGGCCAGCCGCGTCCGCTCGGGCTGCAGCCCGGGATCGCGCTCCGGGCCGGTCACCGGCCCTCCCAGCCGAACAGGACCACCACCACCATCGCGACCGCCACCAGGGCGACCACGATGCCGAGCAGCGCCGGGAAGCGCGACGCCGGAAGGTTCTCGCCCCGGCGCATCGCGCGTTCGCACCGCACCCAGTGGTTCACCGCCCGCAGCGCGCAGAGCACCCCGGCGGCCAGCAGCCCGAGGGCCAGACCGGCCCGGACGCCCCAGGCCAGCCCGGGCAGGAACTGGTCCACGGCGAAGCCGCCGCCGATCAGCGCGAGGGCGGTCCGGATCCAGGCGAGGAAGGTGCGCTCGTTGGCGAGGGAGAAACGGTAGTCCGGGGTGTCGCCCTCCTCGCGGATCCGCTCGGGGGCGAACCAGAGCCGCAGCCCCCGGACGAACTCGCTCATGCGGGGGACCCCGCCCCGCCGCCGGCCCGGAACCGCCTCAGCCGGTGGTGGGCGGCCAGGCCGTCCGGCACCCACGTCCACGCGCCCAGGCGCTCCTCCAGCTCCGCGTCGGTCAGGAAGGTGTGCCAGGCGACCTCCTCCACCTGCGGCCGCACGGGCAGGTCGCAGCGCACCTCGTAGACGTACGACCACCAGCTGTGCCCGGGGCCCTCGTAGAGGAACTTGAAGAGCGGCGTGGGACGGGGGAGACCGGACACCCCCAGCTCCTCCTCCGCCTCGCGCAGTGCCGCCTCGTCGTACGACTCGCCGGTGCCCACGACCCCGCCGACGAACATGTCGTGGTACGAGGGGAAGTTCAGCTTCGTGGCCGTTCTCCGGTGGACGAACAGCCGTCCCGCCGGGTCCCTCGCCTCGATGAAGACGCAGCGGTGGCGCAGGCCGCGCGCGGTCGCCTCGCCGCGGGGCGCCTGCCCGACGACCTCGTCGTTCTCGTCGACGATGTCCAGGATCTCGTCAGCCGGATTCATGGGGTCCATCCAACATCAACCGGTCGGCGGCCGTGGAGCCGTGCCGCTCCTTGCCCTCCGGCATCGCGGGGTGCAGCCCCAGCAGCACGATCCCCGTCACGATCGCCGCGAGCCCGGCGGACTGCCAGGCCAGCGCGCCGGTGTCGGTGCGCACCCGGTCGCCCAGGAAGCCGATCCCGCAGACGATCCCGGCCAGCGGCTGCGCCGCCGTCAGCGCCGGGAGCGACATCCGCAGCGGCCCCGCCTCGAAGGCGCTCTGGACGAGGACCAGACTGGTGACGCCCAGCACGACCAGCGCGTAGGGCTGCCAGCCGGTGAACAGCTCGCCCCAGCCGCCCGCGTCCAGCCGCAGGACGCAGACACGGGTCAGCGCGTCCTGGAGGCCGTACAGCAGTCCTCCGGCGAGCCCCAGCATCGTCGGGGCCCACGGGGTGCGCGGATGGCGGGCGAAGGCGGTCAGGGCCAGCGCGAGGCCCACCACCGCGCCGATCACCAGCCAGTGCCTCAGCGGCTCCGTCACCGCCTCGCCGCCGCGCGGCCGGCCGGCCAGCAGGAACGCGGTGACCCCGCCGGCCAGCAGCCACAGACCGCCCCAGCCCTGGCGGCCCAGCCGCTGGCCGGTGAAGAAGCGGGACAGTGTCAGCGCGAACAGCAGATTGGTGGCCAGCAGCGGTTCCACGACCGACACCTCGCCCTGCCCGAGCGCGAACGCCCCCAGGGCCATGCCGCAGATCATCAGACCGATGCCCGCCAGCCAGCTCGGCACCCTCATCAGGTCCAGCAGCAGCCGCAGGGACAGGAAATCGCTCTGCGGGGCGCGGCGTGCCGCGTCCTGCTGCAGGACGAAACCGAAGCCCGTGCAGCAGGCGGCGCCCACGGAGAGCAGGATTACCAGCAAGGACACGGTCCGACGATAGCCCCGCGGCCGTACGGGAAGCGTGAAGCCGCCGTCCACCGGACGGTTGACGTGAGGGGCGGCCGGTACCCAAGATCTGACCGACGACCGACTTCGCACCGGGCGGTTCCGCGCCGGGCCGCCCCGCATGCCCCCGGAGGACGCAACCCCATGGCGTACGACGCTGATGTGATCGTGATCGGGGCGGGGCTCGCGGGGCTGGTGGCCACCGCCGAGCTCGTCGACGCCGGCCGCACGGTGATCCTGCTCGACCAGGAACCCGAGCAGTCCCTGGGCGGCCAGGCGCACTGGTCCTTCGGCGGGCTCTTCCTCGTGGACTCGCCCGAACAGCGCCGGATGCGGATCAAGGACAGCCATGAGCTGGCCCTCCAGGACTGGTACGGCACCGCCGGCTTCGACCGCGAGGAGGACCACTGGCCACGGCGGTGGGCCGAGGCGTACGTCGACTTCGCGGCGGGGGAGAAGCGGTCCTGGCTGCACGCCCGGGGGCTGCGGCTGTTCCCCGTCGTCGGCTGGGCGGAGCGCGGCGGCTACGACGCGACGGGCCACGGCAACTCCGTCCCCCGCTTCCACATCACCTGGGGTACCGGCCCCGGCGTCGTGGCGCCCTTCGAGCGCCGGGTCCGGGAGGGGATGGCGCAGGGCCTCGTGCGGGCGCGCTTCCGCCACCGGGTCACCGGCCTCGGCCGCTCCGCCGGAGTGACCGACACGGTCACCGGGGAGATCCTGGAGGAGAGCGGCGCCGAGCGCGGCACCGCGAGCAGTCGCGTGGCCACCGGCACCTTCGAACTGCGGGCCCAGGCCGTGATCGTCACCTCCGGCGGCATCGGGGGCAACCACGACCTCGTGCGCGCCCAGTGGCCCGAGCGGCTGGGCACCCCGCCGGCCACGATGCTCTCCGGCGTGCCCGCGCACGTCGACGGACTGATGCTGGGCATCGCCGAGGAGGCTGGCGCCCACCACATCAACCGCGACCGGATGTGGCACTACACCGAGGGCATCGAGAACTGGAACCCGATCTGGCACAAGCACGGCATCCGGATCCTGCCCGGCCCCTCGTCCCTCTGGCTGGACGCCCGCGGCAAGCGGCTGCCCGTTCCGCTGTTCCCGGGCTTCGACACGCTGGGCACCCTCGAACACATCGTGCGGTCCGGCCACGACTACACCTGGTTCGTCCTCGACCGGAAGATCATCGGCAAGGAGTTCGCGCTCTCCGGTTCCGAGCAGAACCCGGACCTGACCGGGAAGTCCGTCCGCGGCGTCCTGGAACGGGCCCGCGCCGACGTGCCCGCGCCGGTGCAGGCGTTCATGGACGAGGGCGCCGACTTCGTCGTCGAGAAGGACCTCGGCGCGCTCGTGCGCGGGATGAACGCGCTCACCGGGGAGGCGCTGATCGACGAGGACGCCCTGCGCCGCGAGATCACCGCCCGCGACCGTGAGATCGCCAACCCCTTCACCAAGGACCTCCAGGTCACCGCGATCAACGGGGCCCGTTCCTACCTCGGCGACAAACTGATTCGCACGGCGAAGCCGCACCGCATCCTCGACCCCGCGGCCGGCCCCCTGATCGCCGTACGGCTCCACATCCTGACCCGCAAGTCGCTCGGCGGTCTGGAGACGGACCTGTCCTCGCGCGTCCTGACCGGCGACGGCACCCCGCTGGCCGGGGTGTACGCGGCGGGGGAGGCGGCCGGCTTCGGCGGCGGCGGGGTCCACGGCTACCGCTCGCTGGAGGGGACGTTCCTGGGCGGCTGCATCTTCTCCGGCCGGGCGGCGGGCCGCGCGGCGGCGAAGGCGGTCGGCTGACGGCACCGGGCGCCGGGCACCGGGACGGACGGGCCGCCGGGGCGCACGGGCCGCCGGGAGCGGACCGCGCCCGCGGCGCCGGCCCTTGCCCCGCCGGGGAGGGCGGCGGGCTCAGCCGAGCCGCTCCACCACCCGGAACCGCTCCGCCACGATCATCGTGTCGTCGTCCACGGTGAACTCCGGGTCCCCCAGGGCCTCCCGCATCTCCTCGCCGTGCCAGAACGCCTCGTGCGCCTCCCGCCACCCGGCCACGGACGTGTGCCCCTCGCCCTCGTCCAGCGCGTGCCGCAGCGACACCGCCCCCAGGGGCAGCACACGTACCTCCGTCACCTCGACCACGGCGACCTCCCGCCCGTCGGAGTCGATGACCGCGGACCGTTCGCCCACCGGCGGCAGCTCCTCCCGCTCCGCCTCGTACTCGGCGAGCAGCCCCGAGGTGGAGACCTTCTCGCCCGAGAGCACGGCCGCCACCAGCCGGTCGCGCAGCGGCCCGGGGAACGCGAGCAGGAAGGGCTTCAGTGATTCACGGTTCTCCATGGCGGCAGTGTGGCACGCGCCGGTCCCGGGCCCTCCCGGTCCGCCGGACCACGACCCGGGCCCGCGGACCCTGGTGACGGGGCGCCGGGAGTGTTCGAATGGGCGGGTGAACAGTCCCCCTCCCGACCCTGACCTCTCCGCCCCGGACGGCGGCGGCGCACCCGTCGGACGCCGCCTGGTCCTCGCCATGCTCGGCCTCGGCGCCGCCGGGGTGGTGGCCGCACCCGTCCTCCAGCGCACGCTGGAGAACGGACTGGGAGCGGTCGCCGACAAGGACCCCACCGGGCTCACCGGCCTGCTCCCCAACGGCGGCGGCTTCCGCTACTACTCCGTCGCCACGTCCGTGCCGGAGCGGACCGCCGCCGACTACTGGCTCACGGTGGACGGACTGGTCGACCGGCCGGTCACCCACACCCTCGACTCGCTGCGGGCGCTGCCCCAGACGCGTACGGTCCGGGACGTCCAGTGCGTGACGGGCTGGCGGGTTCCGGAGACCCCGTTCGAGGGGGTCCGGCTCTCCGCGCTGCTCGACGCGGCCGGTGTCCGGCCCGGGGCGAAGGCGGTCCGCTTCACCTGCTTCGACGGGACCTACAGCGAGAGCCTCACCCTCGAACAGGCCCGCCGCGACGACGTCCTGGTCGCGCTGCGGATGCGGGACGCACCGCTGGCCCACGCCCACGGCGGTCCCGTCCGCCTCTACGTCGCCCCCATGTACTTCTACAAGTCGGCGAAATGGCTCTCCGGGATCACCGTCACCGATTCCGTACGCCCCGGATACTGGGAGGAGCTCGGCTATGACGTCGACGCCTGGGTCGGCCGGTCCAACGGCCGCGACGACGCCCCCACCGTCTGACCCCTCCCCGAGGGTCCGGCGCTTCAGCACCGCCGAGCGCCTGGTGCACCGCGCCACGGCCTGGCTGGTGCTGACCTGTGTGGCCACCGCCGCCTGTCTGTACGTCCCGCAGCTCGCCGAACTCGTCGGCCGCCGGCACCTGGTGGTCACCGTGCACGAGTGGTCCGGGCTGGCGGCCCCGGTGCCGCTGCTGGCCGGACTGGTCTCGCGCGCCCTGCGCGCCGACCTCGCCCGCCTCAACCGGTTCGGTCCGCACGACCGGCAATGGCTGCGGGCCGCCCTGCGCCGCGACCGCTCACCGGGATCCCGCCCGGCCGGGAAGTTCAACGCGGGCCAGAAGCTGTACGCCGCGTGGATCGCGGGCGCCGTGCTCGTGATGGCCGGCACCGGGCTGCTGATGTGGTTCACCGGGCTCGCCCCGCTGGTGTGGCGCACGGGGGCGACCTTCGTCCACGACTGGCTGGCCGTCGCGATCGGCGTGGTCCTGGCCGGCCACCTCGCTAAGGCCTACGCCGACCCGGAGGCACGCCGAGGCATGCGCACCGGGTCGGTCGCGCGCCACTGGGCGCGTTCCGAGCACCCGCTGTGGCGGGAACCGGAGGAGTGACGCCCGCTACAGCACCAGGGAGAGCAGCAGGACGAAGACCAGCGAGACGACGGAGATGATGGTCTCCATCACCGACCAGGTCTTGATCGTCTGCGGGACGTCCATGCCGAAGTACTCCTTCACCAGCCAGAACCCCGCGTCGTTGACGTGGCTGAAGAAGAGCGAACCCGCACCGACCGCGAGGACCAGCAGGGCCGCGTGGGACGTGGACATGTCGGCGGCCAGCGGGGCGACGAGACCGGCGGCCGAGATGGTGGCCACGGTCGCCGATCCCGTCGCCAGCCGTATCGCGACGGCGATCAGCCAGCCGAGCAGCAGGGCGGGGATCGACCAGTTCTCGGAGAAGTCGAGGACCATCCGGCCCACACCGGCGTCGATCAGGGTCTGCTTGAACCCGCCGCCGGCGCCCACGATGAGCAGGATGCCCGCGATCGGGGCGAGCGACTTCTCGACGGTGCCGGAGAGGCGCCCCTTGGTGAACCCGGCCGCGCGGCCCAGGGTGAACATGCCGACGACGACGGCCGCCAGCAGGGCGATCAGCGGCGAGCCGATCACGTCGGTGACGCGCTGGACGGCGTTCTCCGGGTCGTCCACCACGATGTCGACCAGGGCCTTGACCAGCATCAGGACGACGGGCAGCAGGATCGTCGCCAGGGTCGCGCCGAAGCTCGGGCGGCGGTCCAGCTCCTCCGACGGGCGCTGCGGGATCATCTTCTCCGGGGGCTCGATGTCCACCCAGCGGGCGGCGTAGCGCGAGAAGAGCGGGCCCGCGATGACCACGGTCGGGACGGCCACCAGCACGCCGAGCGCCAGGGTGACGCCCAGGTCGGCGCCGAGGGCGTCGATCGCCACCAGCGGACCGGGGTGCGGGGGTATCAGCCCGTGCATCACGGAGAGACCGGCGAGCGCGGGGATGCCGATCCGCATCAGCGAGAAGTTGCCTCGCTTCGCGACCAGCAGCACCACCGGGATCATCAGCACGATGCCGACCTCGAAGAACAGCGGGAGCCCGATGATCGAGGCGATCAGCACCATCGCCCACGGCATCGCGCGGCCGCTCGTCCTGGCGAGGATCGTGTCGACGATCTGGTCGGCGCCGCCGGAGTCGGCGAGCAGCTTGCCCAGGACGGCGCCGAGGGCGATGAGGACACCGACCCCCGCGACGGTCGAGCCGAGGCCCGCGGTGAAGCTGGTGAGGGTCTTCGCCGGGTCGGCGCCGGCGAAGGAGCCGAGCGCGAGCGAGCCGATGGTCAACGCGAGGAACGCGTGCACCTTGAGCTTGGTGATGAGCAGGACGATGACGGCGATGCCCGCCAGGACGGCGATGCCCAGCTGTGCGTTGCCGGCCGAAGTGATGGGTTCGACGGCATCCGCTGCCAGCATCTCGACGCTGAGACTGGTCACGGTGGTGTTCCTTAGTCGGCGAGCCGGCGCAGCGCGGCGACGGCCCGGTCGGTGATTTCCTCGGGGGTGCCGGACACGTCCACGGCGACGCCCGCCTCGTCCTCCTGCAACGGCTGCAGGGTCGCGAACTGGGAGTCGAGCAGCGCGGTCGGCATGAAGTGGCCCTTGCGGTCCGCCATGCGGTGTTCGATGAGGGACCGGTCGCCGGTCAGGTGCAGGAAGACGGCACCGGGGGCTCCGGCGCGCAGGCGGTCCCGGTAGGAGCGCTTGAGCGCGGAACTGCTGACCACGCCGCCGAGCTCCGCCCGGCCGTGCGCCCACCGCCCGATCGCATCCAGCCAGGGCCGGCGGTCGTCGTCGTCCAGCGGGACGCCGGCGGACATCTTGGCGATGTTGGCCGGCGGGTGGAAGTCGTCGCCCTCGGCGTAGGGGACGCCCAGGGCGTCGGCGAGCAGGGGGCCGATCGTGGTCTTGCCGGTCCCTGCCACGCCCATCACCACGACGACGTGGGGGGTGCTCATCGGTGTCTCACCGTCTTCCTCGACATCGGGCCGACGACATCGGCCCGCCGCGCTACTGAAACCCATTACATACGACTTATTCAAGAGGCTGTGACATAAACGTCGTACTTTTCGATCCCGAAAACCGCCCCGTAGGCTGGTGGGCATGACCACATCCGCCCAGGGGCTCCATACACACGTGCTGGACACCCTGGGTCTGGAGATCGCCGCGGGGGACTGCCCGCCCGGCCTGGTCCTGCGCACCGACGAGCTCGCCCGGCGCTTCGACGTGTCGCGCACCGTCGTCCGCGAGGTGGTCCGCGTCCTGGAGTCCATGCACCTGGTCGAGTCCCGGCGCCGGGTCGGGGTGACGGTGCGGCCCACCGAGGAGTGGAACGTCTACGACCCCCAGGTCATCCGCTGGCGGCTGGCCGGCGCCGACCGCCCCCGGCAGCTGCGCTCCCTCACCGTGCTGCGGTCCGCCGTCGAGCCCGTCGCCGCCGGGCTGGCGGCCCGCAACGCCACCGCCGGACAGTGCGCCGCGCTCACCGAGTGCGCCCTCGGCATGGTCGCCACCTCGCGCGGCGGGCAGCTGGAGGGCTACCTCCGGCACGACATCGCCTTCCACCGCATCGTCCTCGATGCGTCGGGCAACGAGATGTTCGCCCGGCTCGGCGACGTCGTCGCGGAGGTCCTCACCGGCCGCACCCACCACCAGGTGATGTTCGAGGACCCGGACCCCGCCGCCGTCACCCTCCACGTCCGGCTCGCCGAGGCCGTCCGCGAGGGGGACGCCGCCGAGGCGGAACGGCTCACCCGGGAGATCGCGGTCGGCGCGCTGCACGAACTGGACGTACTGGCCCCCTGAGCGCCTCGCCGGCCGGGTACGGTGGACGGGTTCGATCTTCGGGACGACGGGGCAGTCGGGATGGGAGACCACGGCATGGCGCAGCAGGTACGAGGGGTCATCGCACCGGGAAAGAACGAGCCCGTGCGGGTGGAGACGATCCTGGTGCCGGACCCCGGCCCCGGTGAGGCCGTGGTCGCGATCCAGGCGTGCGGCGTCTGCCACACCGACCTGCACTACAAGCAGGGCGGCATCAACGACGACTTCCCGTTCCTGCTCGGCCACGAGGCCGCGGGGGTCGTGGAGTCCGTCGGCGAGGGCGTCACCGACGTCGAGCCCGGCGACTTCGTCGTCCTGAACTGGCGCGCGGTGTGCGGCCAGTGCCGTGCCTGTCTGCGCGGCCGCCCCCAGTACTGCTTCGACACCCACAACGCCAAGCAGAAGATGACCCTGTTGGACGGCACCGAGCTGTCCCCGGCGCTGGGCATCGGCGCGTTCGCCGAGAAGACCCTCGTCGCCGCGGGCCAGTGCACCAAGGTCGACCCCGAGGTCTCCCCGGCCGTCGCCGGACTGCTCGGCTGCGGTGTCATGGCGGGCATCGGCGCCGCCATCAACACCGGACAGGTCGGCCGCGGCGACTCCGTCGCCGTCATCGGCTGCGGCGGCGTCGGCGACGCGGCGATCGCCGGTGCGCGGCTCGCCGGAGCGGCGAGGATCATCGCGGTCGACATCGACGACCGCAAGCTGGAGACGGCGAAGAAGATGGGCGCCACCCACACCGTCAACTCCCGCTCCGACGACGCCGTCGAGGCGATCCGCGCGCTCACCGGCGGCAACGGCGCCGACGTCGTCATCGAGGCGGTCGGCCACCCGGAGACGTACAAGCAGGCCTTCTACGCCCGGGACCTCGCCGGCACCGTCGTCCTCGTCGGCGTGCCCACCCCCGAGATGCAGCTCGAACTCCCGCTCCTCGACGTGTTCGGACGCGGCGGCTCGCTCAAGTCGTCCTGGTACGGCGACTGCCTGCCCTCCCGCGACTTCCCGATGCTGATCGACCTCCACCAGCAGGGACGCCTCGACCTGGGCGCCTTCGTCACCGAGACCATCGAGCTCGGCGAGATCGAGCAGGCCTTCGCGCGGATGCACGACGGCGACGTCCTGCGCTCGGTGGTGGTCCTCTGATGGCCGCCCGCATCGACCACCTGGTCACCTCCGGCACCTTCGCCCTCGACGGCGGCGAGTGGGACGTCGACAACAACGTCTGGATCGTCGGCGACGACACCGAGGCCGTCGTCATCGACGCCGCCCACGACGCCGCCGCGATCGAGGCCGCGCTCGGCGGACGCACGCTGCGCGCGATCATCTGCACCCACGCGCACAACGACCACGTCGACGCGGCCCCGGCCCTCGCCGACGCGACCGGTGCGCCGATCCTGCTGCACCCGGACGACCTGCCGCTCTGGAAGCAGACCCACCCGGACCGCGCCCCCGACGGCGAACTCGCCGACGGCCAGGAGCTGGAGGTGGCGGGGACGCGGCTGACCGTGCTGCACACCCCCGGCCACGCCCCCGGCGCGGTGTGCCTCCACGCCCCCGGGCTGGGCACCGTCTTCACCGGGGACACGCTCTTCCAGGGCGGGCCGGGCGCCACCGGGCGGTCCTTCTCGCACTTCCCGACGATCATCGACTCGATCAGGGACCGGCTGCTCGCCCTGCCGCCGGAGACGGCCGTCCGCACCGGACACGGCGACTCCACCACCATCGGCGCCGAGGCGCCGCAGCTGGAGGACTGGATCGCCCGCGGTCACTGACCCCGGCGCGGTCCACCCGTCCTGCCGGGGTTCACCGGTCCGGCCACGCGGCGAGCCGCAGCCCGCTCTCGAAGCGGCGCGGCACGCCCGTGACCGGGTCGGTGAACTCCAGCACCCGCGCCAGCAGTTGCAACGGACGCGCGAAGTCCTCGCGCTCCGGGTCCGGCTCCACCACCGGATAGACCGGATCGTTGACCAGCGGCAGCCCCAGCGCGTTCATATGGACCCGCAGCTGATGGGTGCGGCCGGTCGCGGGCAGCAGCCGGTAGCGGCCCAACCCGCCGCGGTGCTCCAGCAGTTCGACCCGGCTCTCGCTGTTCGCCGCCCCCGGCTCCTCCCGCGCGGCGACGACCCCCCGCTCCTTGACGATCCGGCTGCGCACCGTCCGGGGGAGCACGAGCCCCGCGTCGTGGCGAGCCACCGCCTCGTACTCCTTGCGCACCAGCCGGTCCCGGAACAGTGTCTGGTAGGCGCCGCGGTCGCCGGCCCGGACGACGCAGAGCACCAGGCCCGCCGTCAGCCGGTCCAGCCGGTGCGCGGGCTGGAGCTCCGGCAGCCCCAGGGTGTCGCGCAGTCGGGCGACCAGGGTCTCCGTGACGTGCCGGCCGCGCGGGGTGGTGGCCAGGAAGTGCGGCTTGTCCGCGATCACCAGGCGGTCGTCACGGTGGACGACGCCGACGGGGAAGGGCACCGGCTGCTCAGGGGCGAAGTCGCGGTGGAACCACAGGAAGAGCCCGGCGGTGTACGGCGCGTCCGCCGCGACGGGAGCGCCGTCCGCCCCGACGAACCGGCCCCCGGACAGCATGGCGTCCACCCGCCCCGCGCCGATCGCCCCCGCGAACCGGTCCAGCAGGTGGTCCCGCACGGTCCGCCAGGCCCCCGCCGGGTCCGCCGGGAGCCGCACCCGCACCGGGTCGACGCCCGAGCGCTGGGGGAGCGGGGCGGCGGGGGGCTTCGCCCGTCCTCTCATCGCACCGGGTCCTTCTCGTCGCAGGGTCCCGGAACATGCCGGCCGGGTCCCTCCATCCTCCCACCGCGCGGTCCCCGCCCACGGGGCCGCGGCCCCGGCCGAGGACCGCGTCACCCCCGCCCGGACGGGGGCCTCGGCTCGGCCCTCCGGCGGGCGTGCCGCCGCACCAGGGAGCGGCGCAGCTCGTCGGCGCCCCAGACCACGAACGGGAAGGGCAGCAGGAGCAGCAGCGTGCCGGGGGAGGGCGGCGCCGTCCCGAGGAGGGCCTGGAACGGCGGGGCGTAGACGAAGACCGCGGCCAGCAGGATCTCGCCCGCGACGGCCGCGAGCAGATAGCGGTTGGAGGTCACCCCCAGGGAGCGCAGCGAGGCCCGCTGGGTCCGTACGGCGAAGGCGGTGCCGATCTGTCCCGCGATCATGCCGAGGAACGTCATGGTGGTGGCCTGCCGGTACGCCTCGTGCAGCGCTGTCCCGGGTCCGGTGGGATCGCCCGGGTGCCAGCCCGCCCCGATGAGGACGTGGAAGAAGCCGGCCATCGCCAGCACGGTCACCAGCAGACCGAGGAACAGCCAGGCGCGCAGCAGCATCGGCGTGCGGATGACCCCTTCGGAGCGGGGGCGCGGCGGGCGGCGCATGAGCCCGGGCTCGGCCTTCTCGCGGCTGAGCGCCAGGGCGGGCAGGGTCTCGCTGCCGACGTCGAAGGCGAGGAGCTGGAGGATGGTGAGCGGGAGGGGGACCGCTCCGCCGCTCAGGGCGTAGACGAGGAAGGGCGTCACCTCGGGGGTGGCGTGGGCGAAGATGTAGATGATGAACTTGCGGACGTTGTCGTAGATCCGCCGGCCGTCGCGGACCGCCTCCACGATGGACGCGAAGTTGTCGTCGGTGAGGATCATCGTCGCGGCCTCCCGCGCGACGTCGGTGCCGGAACGGCCCATCGCCACACCGATGTCGGCCCGGTGCAGCGCGGGGGCGTCGTTCACCCCGTCCCCGGTCATCGCCACCACGTGCCCCTGCTCGCGCAGGGCCTCGGCGATGTGCAGCTTGGCCTCCGGCGAGGCGCGCGCGAAGATGACGTCCTCCTCGGCCCGGACCAGGGCGGCCAGCTCGTGCTCGTGCATCCGGTCGAGCTCGTCCCCCGTGACGACGCGCGGCCGGGGCCCGGTGATGCCGACGCGGCGGGCGATCGCGGCGGCGGTGAGCGGATGGTCGCCGGTGATCACGATGACGCGGATGCCGGCGGTGCGGCAGTCGGCGACGGCCCCGGCCACTTCCGGACGGGGCGGGTCGAGCAGGGCGAACAGCGCGACGAAGCACAGCTCCCGCTCGGCGTCGTCCCTCCGGTGCGGTGGCCTGTCCTCCTTGGGCAGGGCCCGCTGCGCGAGGGCGAGCACCCGCAGCCCGTCGGAGGCGAAGGCGTCGACCTGCGCGGTGATCCGCGCGCGGTCGGCGTCCTCCAGCGGGCCCGGGCGGCCCTCCGCGTCCAGCAGGGCGGTGCACCGGGGCAGGACCGCCTCGGGCGCCCCCTTGGTGTGCACCATGAGATCGTCCCCGTGCCCGTCCACGGTGGACATCATCTTGAGCTCGGGATCGAAGTGGAACTGCCAGCGCCGCACGGCCTCCCGGCGCTCCGCGTCGTGCTCGGCGCCCAGGCTCCGCGCGGCCAGCAGCACGGCCACCTCGGTGGGGTCGCCGCTCGGCCCGTCCCCGGTGTCGAGCCGGGCGTTGTTGCAGGCCGCCGCGGTCCTGGCCGCTGCCCGCAGGGCCGGTCCCGGCCCCGGGACGGACCCCTCCCCGGCTGCCCCGGCCTCCAGGTCGGCCGGGCCGGCCGCGGTCCACGCCGCCATCGGCCGCATGCGGTTCTCGGTGATGGTGCCGGTCTTGTCGGTGCAGATGACGTCCGTGGAACCCAGCGTCTCCACCGCGCTGAGCCGTTTGACCAGCGCGCCGCGCCCCGCGAGCGCGCGCACCGCCACGGCCAGCGCCAGGGTGATCACCGGGAGCAGTCCCTCGGGGACCATGCCGGCCAGCAGCCCCGCCGAGAAGATCACCGACTTGACGAGGGACAGCCCCGCGCCGAGGACCGCCAGCGGGATGAACGCCAGCGCCAGCGCCACCGAGACGGCGGCGATCAGCCACGCGACCCGCCGGACCTGGCGTTCCAAGGGGCTGGGCTCCTGCTCGACGCGCTGCGACAGGGCGGCGATCCGGCCGAGTTCCGTCGCCATCCCGGTCGCGAACACCAGGCCGTGCGCCTCCCCGCCGGTGCAGTTCGTGCCGCTGAAGACCAGGTCGTGGGCGCGCAGCACCGGCACGTCGACGTCCAGCACGGCGGCCGAACGCAGGGCCGGCGTGGACTCCCCGGTCAGTGCCGACATGTCGACCTCGACCGCCCCGGCCAGCAGCCGTACGTCGGCGGCGATCCGGTCGCCCTCCTCGATCACGATGAGGTCGCCCGGTACCAGTCCGGCCGCGTCGATCTCCACCCGGACGCCGTCCCGCACCACCTTGGCCTGCGGCGGGAGATACCGGGCCAGGGCCTCCACCGCCCGCTCGGCGTGCATCTCCTGGACGAACGCGAAGCCCGCGTTCAGCAGGATGATCAGCACCACCGCGGCGGCGACCACGTGCGAGCCGACCACGAACAGCAGCGCGGCCGCCAGCCACAGCAGGAGGGCCAGCGGATGCGTGAGCTGCCGGGCCAGCTCCCGTGGCCGGTGCCGCCCGTGCCTGCGCTCCAGCTCGTTCGGCCCGTACTGCACCAGGTGCCGCCGGGCCTCCGCACTCGACAGCCCGCGCCGCGAACTGCGCAGATCACGCAGCAGCAGCTCCGCGGACTCCTCCGGATCCACCCCGGAAGGGCGCAGCCACGCCTCATGTCGGCTCTTCACCGCAGGAGGCTATCGACCGGGCCGGGCGACCGCGCGTCTCCCGGGCCCTCGTGTCAGCGCCACCCCGTCAGCGTCACCGGCCCGGGCGAACGGCCGGGCGGGTGGCCGGCGCGACCGGGCGAGCGGCGGGGGAGGGTGAGCGGGCGGGGCCGCGAGTCCGGAGGCGGCTGACCAGGTCCGTCCGCGTCGTCGGGCCGCCCCCGCGTCGTCGGGCCGGCTCACCCGGTCGGTCCGCCCCGCGTCCGTTTCGTTCACCCGGCCTCGCCGAGGCGGCCGGCCCGGCCGGTGCCCACCGTGCCCCTCGGGGCGTCACCCGTGCGTCCGAGCCAGGGGCGTACCACGCAAAAACCCCCAGGGTGACCTGGGGGTTTTCCGCTGGTGTCCGAGGGGGGACTTGAACCCCCACGCCCGATAAAGGGCACTAGCACCTCAAGCTAGCGCGTCTGCCATTCCGCCACCCGGACCGGGTGATCGTCGTCCGGGCCGTGCCCGTTCCGACGTGGAAAACAATAGCAAACAATCGGGGGTGCTCGATCCCGCCCCCGGCCGTGTGACGGGCGCGTGACGGGGTCCGTGCGGTCTTGGGCGTCCGGGGGCGGGCGCGCGAGGATGAGGGGGAGCACCACCGCGACAGTGGAAGGAAGCAGCGTGAGCGAGACCAACACGGCACGGGCCGGCATCGGCGAGACCGCCGAGAACGAGGTCGTGGACCTCTGTCGTGACCTGATCCGGATCGACACCAGCAACTACGGCGACCACTCGGGACCCGGCGAGCGGGCCGCCGCCGAGTACATCGCGGAGAAGCTCGCCGAGGTCGGGCTGGAACCGAGCATCATCGAGTCCCACCAGGGGCGGGCCTCCACCGTGGCCCGGATCGAGGGCGAGGACCCCTCCCGGCCGGCTCTGCTGATCCACGGCCACACCGACGTCGTCCCGGCCAACGCGGAGGACTGGACGCACGACCCGTTCTCCGGGGAGATCGCGGACGGCTGCGTGTGGGGACGCGGCGCGGTCGACATGAAGGACATGGACGCGATGACCCTCGCGGTCGTCCGCGACCGCATGCGCAGCGGACGCAAGCCCCCGCGCGACATCGTGCTGGCCTTCCTGGCCGACGAGGAGGCGGGCGGCACCTACGGGGCGCGCCACCTCGTCGACCACCACCGGCACCTCTTCGACGGCGTCACCGAGGCGATCGGCGAGGTCGGCGGCTTCTCGTTCACCGTCAACGAGAACCTGCGCCTCTACCTGGTGGAGACCGCGGAGAAGGGCATGCACTGGATGCGGCTCACCGTGGACGGCACCGCCGGGCACGGCTCGATGACCAACACCGACAACGCGATCACCGAGCTCTGCGAGGCCGTCGGCCGGCTGGGACGCCATCAGTGGCCGGTCAGGGTGACCAAGACCGTGCGGTCCTTCCTCGACGAGCTGTCCGACGCGCTCGGCACCCCGCTCGACCCGGAGGACATGGAGGCCACGCTCGCCAAGCTCGGCGGGATCGCCAAGATGATCGGCGCGACCCTGCGGAACTCCGCCGCCCCCACCATGCTCGGCGCGGGCTACAAGGTGAACGTGATCCCCGGACAGGCCACCGCGCACGTGGACGGCCGCTTCCTGCCGGGCTTCGAGGACGAGTTCCTGGCGGACCTCGACCGGATCCTCGGTCCGCGGGTGAAGCGCGAGGACGTGCACGGGGACAAGGCCCTGGAGACCAGCTTCGACGGCTCCCTGGTGGACGCGATGCAGCTCGCGCTGAAGGCCGAGGACCCGATCGCGCGGGCCGTGCCCTACATGCTCTCCGGCGGCACCGACGCGAAGTCCTTCGACGACCTCGGTATCCGCTGCTTCGGCTTCGCCCCGCTGAAGCTGCCGCCGGAGCTGGACTTCGCCGGCATGTTCCACGGCGTGGACGAGCGGGTCCCGGTGGACGGTCTGAAGTTCGGCGCCCGGGTGCTCGACCGGTTCATCGACCACTCCTGACCGCGCACAGCCGACATTCGCCAGCCTGTTCGCATCTCACCGGAAAGGGTGAAAGAGATCACGGACTCGTAGCCCCTTCACCTTCTCCTCGTTTCACCTGATGCGGTCCGCGGCTGGGACCGCACTTGTCAACACAGGAGGAATCATGATCAAGAAGGTCGTCGCAATCGCGGCTGCTACCGGTGGTCTCGTGCTCGCGGGTGCGGGTATGGCGTCCGCCGACGCCGGTGCCCAGGGTGCCGCCATCGGCAGCCCCGGCGTGCTCTCGGGCAACGTCGTCCAGGTCCCGGTCCACGTTCCCGTGAACGTGTGCGGCAACACGGTCTCCGTGATCGGGCTGCTGAACCCCGCCTTCGGCAACACCTGCGTCAACGCGTGACGATGCGCGTCCACCCGTAAGGGTGTGAGTCCTCGGCCTCGGAGTGCGTCCCATGCGCTCCGGGGCCGCTGGGCATTCGGCCCCCCGCACGGCTGCGTCCGGGGCATTTCGGTAGCAGAAGGCAGGAAGACAACCTATGCGACAGGTCACACGCAAAGGCCTGATCACGATGGCGGCGGCGGGCGGAGTGCTCGCGCTGAGCGGCGGCTACGCGCACGCCGACGCGGGTGCGGCCGGCACCGCGGCGGGCTCACCGGGAGTGCTCTCCGGGAACTCGATCCAGGCCCCCATCGACGTACCCGTCAACGTGTGCGGGAACTCCGTGGACGTCGGCGGTCTGCTCAACCCCGCGAGCGGCAACGACTGCGGAAACGGATCTTCGGGTTCCGGTTCTGCGCACGCCCAGGACGGCGGCTCCGGCGACCTGGGCCACGGCTCCGGTACCCAGGCCTCCGGGCACGAGGGCACGGGCGACAGCGGGGCGGGGACGGGCCGGCACCGTGCCTCC
This sequence comes from Streptomyces sp. NPDC006296, assembly GCF_040613235.1. Classification (NCBI taxonomy): domain Bacteria; kingdom Bacillati; phylum Actinomycetota; class Actinomycetes; order Kitasatosporales; family Streptomycetaceae; genus Streptomyces; species Streptomyces sp. NPDC006296. Next base: position 143,030 of record NZ_JBEXRT010000011.1, read on the forward strand.
GGCACCTCGGCCCAGGCGGAGACGACCGGTTCCCCCGGCATCCTCTCCGGCAACCAGGTGCAGGCGCCGGTGGAGATCCCGGTGAACCTCTGCGGCAACAGCATCACCGTCGGCGGCCTGCTCAACCCGGTCTTCGGCAACTCCTGCGAGAACGACACGGAGCCGGTCCCGCCTCCCGTCGTCCCGCCGACGCCGCACACCCCGGAGAAGCCGGTCACGCCCCCGGCGCCCGAGACCCAGCTCGTGGCGGGTGAGCAGCTCGCCCACACCGGTGGGGGAGGGCTCGACGTGCTCGTCCCGGCGAGTGCGGGCCTGCTGCTCGCCGGCGCGGGCACGATGCTCTACCGGCGGTCGCGCAGCGCGGCGTAACCGCACCGCGACCACAGGCAGAGGGGCGGGCTCCGTGCAGGCGGAGCCCGCCCACCGCTACCAGGTGGCCCGGAGCTGACGGATGATGCGGCGCCGCAGCCGCACCCGGCGGCTGCCGTCCAGGCGCAGCGTCAGCCGGTCCAACTCCCAGTGCCCGTATTCGGCATGGTCGGTGAGCAGGCGGGCCGCTTCCTTGCGGGACACCCCGCGCGGCACGTACACGTCGATGAATTCGTATTCCGGCATCGCATCTATTGTGCGGGCAGACCCCCGGTACGGATAGCGTCTGTCCCATGTCTGATGCTGCGCAGCCCACCGCTGCCGAGGTACGCGCCGCCGCCGATGCAGTCAAAACCGCGCTCGACCGCCACCTCCGGGCGGTGGAACGCCGTACCGGGGACGACGACCCCGCCGTCTTCGACGCGTTCAACGCCCTGGCCGCCGCTGCCGAGGTCTACGACGAACTCCTCTACGACCGTCACGACGAGGTCACCCCCTTCGAGATCCCGGCCGCACAGGACCCCCTCCCGCCCTATGCCGGTCCCGAGGAACCGCACGCCGTCAGCGTGCTGATCAGGCGCGACTACGCGGTGGCCGAGCCGGCGCGGCTGCTCGCCCAGGCGCAGCGGGTCGCGGACCTCGACCCGGACGGCCGGGACGACGAGGCCGGCGCCGGTGTGCACGCCGCGCTGGGCGTGGTGTTCGGCGAGTACGAGGCGGACGAGATCGCCTCCCGGCACCTGGAGTTCGGTCTGGAGGAGGGGGACTCCACGCTCTGGGTCACCGCCGTGGACGACCTGCCCGAACCGGGGGAGTGGCTGGCCGCGCCCTTCGACGAGGCGGACCCCGCTCTCGTGGTCTGCCGCTTCGACGTCAGCGCGGTCTTCGACGAGGAGGACGAGCTGGACGGCGACCCCGACGGCGCCGTCCCCCAGCGCACCTGACCCCGTCGGGGGGGGGCGGGGGGACGCGCCCCCCGGCCGCCCCCCCCCGCCGGGCCCGGTGCCCGCGGGTCG
>NZ_JBEXRT010000011.1:144424-169336 GCF_040613235.1 Streptomyces sp. NPDC006296
CCCGGTGCGCCGTGCACCGGGACCGCCCGACGGGGTCAGGTGCGCTGGGGGACGGCGCCCGGGACCGCCGGCACGGTCCGGACAGGGACCGGCGGGCTCGGGCCCGGACCGGGGAACGGCCGCTGCGGGGCACGGCACGGTCCGCCGGGCCCTACGAGGCGTCCGGGGTCGGCAGCGCCTCCAGGAGCGGGCCGAGCCGGGTCGTCCGCTGCCGGTCAGGGACCTCGGCCACCGCACGCGGCAGGGCCTGGTCCACGCCGTGCACCACGGAGAGGTGCCGCTCCCCCCGGCTGAACGCCGTGTAGACCCACGGCCTGCTGAGCCCCTGCGCGGCGTCGCCGGGCAGCACGACGACCGCCGCGGGCCACCGCATCCCGGCCGCCTGGTGGGCACTCAGCGCCCAGCCGTGGCGCACGGAGGCCTCCACCCGGTCCTGCGGGACGACGACGGAGACGCCCGCGCAGTCCAGGTGCAGGCCCTCGGCGTCGGCCGACACGACCGCCCCGGGGACCGCCCGGCCCGGTGCCGGGACGTGCACCACGCGGTCGCCTGGATCGAAACCGCCGAACCGGCCCGGCCCCGGATTGAGCCGCTGCTTCAGCGCCGCGTTGAGCGCCTTCGTGCCCGCGGAGCCGCCGTGGCCGACCGTGATCACCTGGGTGTCCGACGCGGGGACGCCGAGGGCGCGCGGCACCGAGTCGGCCACCAGCTGCACCGTGCGGTGGACGGCCTCGCCGGCGTCCCGGACGGGCACGATCACCACTTCCCTGCCGGGCGCCTCGACCTGGGCGAGCTCGCCGATGCCGATGCCGGAGACCAGCTCGCCGATCGGCCCGGGATCGGGCGTGCGCGAGACCACGTGCGGGCAGGCGCGCGACGCGATGACGTCGGCGAACACCCGGCCCGCCCCGGCCGATCCGAGCACGCCCGGGTCGCCGCTCAGGACCAGCCGCGTCCCGTCGGCCAGCGACTCCACCAGCATCGCCGCCGTCTCCACGTCGAGCTGCGGGGCGTCCAGCACCACCAGCACGTCGAGGGCGAACGCGCCGTCCGCGTCCCGGCCGGGCCCGGCCTCGCCGGAGAGCAGGGCGGAGAGGGTGACGGCGGCCTCCGGGTCGCCGACGGCGGCGGCCAGCCTGCGCTGCCCGTCGGGGCTGTGGGCGGTCCCCAGGGCCCGCAGACCGAGGCCGCGCGCCGCGGCGACCAGGGCGGCGGGCTCCGCACGGGCGGTCTCCCCGCCGCTGTGCACCACCAGGCCCGCGGACGCCGCCGCCCGGATCAGCTCGCCCGCCGAGGCGGACGGCGCGGCCGCGGCGGCCTCCGTCCAGTCGGTGCCCTTCTCGCAGGAGTTGACCAGGCGTGCCAGACCGTCCGCGAGGCTCTCCTCGGCGAGGGCGTACCGGTCGAGGCCGAGCAGGACCCGCACCGGCTCCTCGTCGTCCGCAGCTCCGTCCCCGGGCTCCCGGCCCGCTGCGCTGTCTTCGCCCGCCTCGCCCTCCTCAGGGGCCGGCTCCGTCTCCCCGGTCCCCTGCGCCTCCGCGGCGTCGAGACCGTCCTGGAAGACCAGCACGACCCCCTCGGCCACGGCGTGCTCGACGGCCCCGGCCGGGTCGGTGACCGCGAAGCCGGACAGCGCCTTCCGCACCTCGTCGGCGTCCAGCGCGGTGTGCCCGCGCAGCGCCGCCTGTTCCAGCAGCCGGCCCACCAGCGCCGCCGTGCGCCGCTCGTCGTCGGGGCCGCACTCCGCGCCCAGCAGCGCCCGCGCGAAGCCGTCCGCCTGCTCCGGGCGCACCCCCGGCAGGGACAGCAGCTGCCACGGGTCCTCCCGGAGGAGCGCGGCGGCCCCCTCGCCGAGCGTGGCCGCGGCCGGGCGCGCCAGCGCCTCGGGTGCCCCGCCCTCGGCGAGGACCGCGGCGACCGAGGCGGCGGCCTCGGAGGACACGACCCGCGGGGCGGGCCGCTCGGGGGCCCGGGACACCGGTGCGGCCGGCGCGGCGGATGCCGCCCGGCGGGGGGCGGGCGGCGACGCGGGCGAGTCGAAGAAGGCGGTGCCCGGCTTCTCGCCGCTCTCCACCGCGCGGACCGCCGCCAGCAGATCGGCCGCCGGGCCGCTCAGCTTCGCACCGGCCGCGATCGGCCCCTCCTTCCCGGCCTTGCGCTCCTCGATCCGCCTGCGCAGCTCGCGCTGCGCGGCCAGTTCCGCCTCGGCCTCCGACAGGGCGGGCGCGGCGGCCGCCGCGGAATCCCCCACCGGACCGTCCGCGCCCTTGGTGTCCCCGGTGTCCCCGGTGTCCTGGGCGGCGTCCCCGGCGCTCCCCGAGCCCCGGTCGCCTCCCGGCCCGTCCTCGGTGCTCCCGGAGCGCTCGCTGCCCTCCGGGCCTTCCCCGCCGCTCCCCGAGTCCTGGCCGCTCCCCGGAGCTCCCTCGGCCTCCGGACCGTCGCCGGTGTCCTCCGGGCCCCCGGCGCCGTGCTCCGCCCCCTGCGCGGCGTGCTCCGCCCCCTGCGCGCTCCCCGCGCCGGCGTCGTCGGGTGCGCCGGGCGTGCCGGTGCCCCGGCCGCCGGTGTCCTCGCCGGGCTCGTGGTCCTCGGCCGCGGGGTCCGGGGCTTCTCCCCGGGGATGCGCAGTCACAGCGTGCTCCAGTCCTGGTCCGGATAGCGGTGCACGGGCGCCGACACGTCGTCGAGCGCCTGGCAGATCTCGTCAGGAAGACTAAGCGTCTCCACCGACAACGCCTCGTCCAGCTGCCGCGCGTTGCGCGCCCCGACGACCGGAGCCACCACCCCGGGCCGGTCCCGCACCCAGGCGAGCGCGACCTGGAGGGGCGTCACGGCGAGACCGTCGGCCGCCGTGGCCACCGCGTCCACGATCCTGCCCGACGCCTCGTCGAGGTACGCCTCCACGAGCGGGGCCAGCTGCTCGGAGGCCCCGCGCGAACCGGACGGCGTGCCGGTGCGGTACTTGCCGGTCAGCACCCCGCGCCCCAGCGGGGAGGACGGCAGCAGGCCCACCCCCAGGTCCAGCGCCGCCGGAAGCACCTCCCGCTCGACGCCGCGCTGCAACAGCGAGTACTCCATCTGTGTGCACGCCAGCCGGGTGCGCAGCCCGGGCGCGGCGAGCTGCCAGGTGGCCGCCTTGGCCAGCTGCCAGCCGCTGAAGTCGGCCACCCCGGCGTACCGGACGCGCCCCGAGGAGACGGCCAGGTCGAGGGCCTGCAGGGTCTCCTCCAGCGGCGTCCCCGAGTCGAAGGCGTGCACCTGCCACAGGTCGACGTGGTCCGTGCCCAGCCGTTCCAGGGACGCGTCGAGCGCGGCGAGCAGGTGCCCGCGCGACCCGTCGACGCGGCGGCAGGGATCGGGCACGCTGCCCGCCTTGGTGGCGATGACCAGATCCCGCCGGGGCACCAGCGTGTCCAGGAAGCGCCCCAGGACGTGCTCCGCCTCCCCGCCGCCGTACACGTCGGCGGTGTCGACGAGGGTGCCGCCCGCGTCCCAGAAGGCCTTGAGCTGGTCGGCGGCGTCGTGTTCGTCGGTGTCACGGCCCCAGGTGAGCGTGCCCAGCCCGATCCGGGACACACGAAGGCCGGTACGGCCGAGATACCTCTGCTCCATGGGCGCCGAGATTACTGGCCACGGCCCCACGGGGTGGAGGCCTGTGGACAACCGGCGTCCTCCCGGGCGAGCCTGCCGGATTCCCGCACCCCGCGCTAGAGTCCCCGGCACAGGAACGTTACTGATCAGTAGAGGGAGTGTGGGTATGCGGCTCGGCATCAATCTCGGTTACTGGGGTGCGGGCATGGACGGCGACAACCTCGCCGTCGCCCAGGAGGCCGACCGGCTCGGCTACGACGTCTGCTGGGCCGCCGAGGCGTACGGCTCCGACGTGCCGACCGTGCTCGCCTGGGTCGCCGCCCGGACCGAGTCCATCGACGTGGGCTCCGCGATCATGCAGATCCCGGCCCGGCAGCCCGCCATGACGGCGATGACCGCGGCCACCCTCGACTCGCTGTCCGGCGGCCGCTTCCGCCTGGGCCTCGGCGTCTCGGGCCCCCAGGTCTCCGAGGGCTGGTACGGCGTCAAGTTCGACAAGCCGCTGGCCCGCACCCGCGAGTACGTCGAGATCGTGCGGCGGGCGATGTCCCGCGAGCGGCTGTCCTACGACGGCGAGCACTGGACCCTGCCGCTGCCCGACGGCCCCGGCAAGCCCATCAAGCTGACCGTCCACCCGCAGCGCGAGCACATCCCGCTCTACATCGCCGCGATCGGCCCGAAGAACCTGGAGCAGACCGGCGAGATCGCCGACGGCGCGCTGCTGATCTTCCCCTCCGCCGGCCACCTGGAGGAGACCGCCATCAAGCACCTGCGGGCCGGGCGCGAGAAGGCCGGGAAGACGATGGACGGCTTCGACGTCTGTCCCACCCTGCCCCTGGCGATCGGCGAGGACATCAACGGCCTGGCCGACATGTTCCGCCCGTACACCGCGCTCTACGTCGGCGGCATGGGCAGCCGCAAGCAGAACTTCTACAACCAGCTCGCCCGGCGCATGGGCTACGAGAAGGAGGCCGCCGAGATCCAGGACGCCTACCTGGCCGGCGACAAGGCCGGCGCGGCGGCCGCCGTCCCGCACCAGCTCATCGACGACACCACGCTGCTCGGCCCGGTCGAGCGGATCGCCGAGCGGATGCAGGCGTACGCGGCGGTGGGCGTCACGACCCTGACCCTCGCCCCGGCGGGCTTCACGCTGGACGAGCGGCTCGCGGCCCTGCGCGCCGGCATCGACGCCCTGGAGCGCTCCGGCCTCGCCGCCTGAGGGCTGTCCCGTAATCCCCGGTGGATCAGCGCGCGGCGTCAGATGCGGTGCATCGCAAGGCGGAGGGACGTCCGCATACTGGATGTACTCGGGCGTTCCGACAACGCAGCGAGGTGCCGTAGCTGTCGTCGCGCGCCCGCCAGGGATTACGGGACAGCACTTAGCGGTCGGGCCCGGCGCTACGGCCGTGGTGGGGGCTCGGGGGGTCCTCCCCGCCACGGCCGTCACCGGGTGCAACGCGCGAGGGCGCCGCCGGGTTACGCCCCGCCGCCTCCAGGGACGCGGCCCGGGGGGAGGCCCGCGGCCGGGTGCCGCCCGATCGGCCCCGCCCGCGCCCCGTCCGTGTTGCCTACCCGCGCGTACCGGAATTGACTGTCGCTCTGCGGACACCGGTGCGAAAGGTGGCAGTGATGCTCTCGGCAAAGAGTCTGTTCCAGGAGATCCTCGACGACGACGAGGCGTTCCGGCTGTTCTGCTCGATCGCCGCAGGCGGAGAGGCGCAGGGCGGCTGGGAGAACGGCCGCATCGCCGCCCTCGTCCCGCCCGCCCTGCGGGAACTGGCGCCCAAGGTCGCCCGGCACGGCGCCGACGAGGACAAGCACGGCCGGATCTTCAACGCCCTGCTCAAGCAGCGCGGCCTCCAGCCCGTGGCGGTGCCCTACGAGACCGACTACACCCTGCTGCTGGAGCGCCGGGGCATCGGCCTCGCCCACGACCGGCTGAGCCGCGAGGACCCCCTCACCGAGCGGGAGGTGATCGTCTACCTGGCCCACAGCCGGGTCACCGAGCAGCGTGCCTCCGAACAGATGCGGCTCCTGCTCAAGCACTTCGCCGAGCATCCCGTCCTCGGCCGGGCCGTCCGGATGATCTCGCGGGACGAGGACCACCACCTCGCCTACTGCCACGAGGAACTGCTGCGCTTCGCCCGGGCCGGACACGGCCGGACCATCCAGTCCGTGCTGCGCGAGTGCGCCCGTGCCGAGATCCTGGTGTACCGCGACGTCAGCCTCGCCGTGATGCGCCACATGGGCCGCGTGCTCGACTGGCCGCGCCCCAAGGCCGCCGCGCTGGCCGCGGGCATCCACGCGCTGTACGCCTACGAGCGGCTGGCGGGCTGGCGCCGCATGGTGCGCCTGGAGCAGCCCGTCCTGCGGGACGCGCTGGGCGGCCCGGCGCTGCCCGAGACCGAGTACGCCTGAGCCGCCGTCCGCCCTACATCCAGCCGCGGCGCTTGAACAGGCGGTACAGGCCGACGACCGCCAGGCCCATCAGCACGATCACCGCCGGATAGGTCCACGTCCAGTCCAGCTCCGGCATGTGCCGGAAGTTCATCCCGTAGATCCCGGCCACCATGGTCGGGACGGCGGCCATCGCGGCCCACGCCGAGATCTTCCGCATGTCGTCGTTCTGCCGCACGCCCACCTGGGCCAGATGGGCCGCCAGGATGTCCGAGAGCAGCCGGTCGAGCCCCTCGACGTGCTCGACGGCACGCGTCAGGTGGTCGTTCACGTCCCGGAAGAACGGCTGGGACCCGGCGTCGACGAAGGGCACGCCCGCGCTCGACAGCCGTGCCATCGGCGCGCCCAGCGGATTGGTCGCCCGGCGGAACTCCAGCACCTGCCGTTTGAAGGTGTAGATGCGCGCCGCCGTGTTCGAGGAGTCCGCGGACCCGGCCGGGGCGAAGACCTGGGCCTCCAGCTCCTCCAGGTCGATCTGGAGCTCGGCGGCCACCTCGATGTAGTGGTCCACCACCGCGTCGCTGACCGCGTACAGCACCGAGGTCGGCCCGTGCCGCAGGACGTCCGGCTCGGCCTCCAGACGGCTGCGCACCGCCGCGAGGGGCGCACCCTCGCCGTGCCGCACCGTCACCACGAAGGAGTCCCCTATGAACAGCATCAGCTCGCCGGCGCTCACGGTGTCGCTCTCCGGCTCGTAGACCACCGGCTTGATCACCACGAACAGCGAGTCGTCGTAGATCTCCAGCTTGGGCCGCTGGTGCGCGCGCAGGGCGTCCTCGACCGCGAGCGGATGCAGCGCGAACTCGCTGCTGACGAGGGCGAACTCCTTCTCCGTCGGTTCGTGCAGCCCGATCCAGACGAAGGCGTCCCCGGTGGCACGGGCCTCGTCGAGGGCGTCGGAGAAGTCGGCGGGCCCTTCTGTCCGGCGTCCGTCCCGGTAAATTCCGCAGTCCACGATCACCCGCGCATTCTTCCCTGCCGCGATGCCTTCACGCACCTCTACGCTGGCAGGTATGCCCACGCTCATCCTCGTACGCCACGGACGCTCGACCGCCAACACCTCCGGAGTGCTCGCGGGCCGTACCCCCGGCGTCTCCCTCGACGAACGCGGTGCCGCACAGGCCGCCGCCCTGCCCGGCCGGCTCTCGGCCCTGACCTTCGCGGCGGCCGTCAGCAGCCCGCTGCAGCGCTGCCGCGAGACCCTCCGGCCGCTGCTGGAGGCCCGGCCCGGCCTCGCCCTGCACACCGAGGACCGCATCAGCGAGTGCGACTACGGGGACTGGTCGGGGCGCAAGCTCGCCGAGCTCTCCGACGAGCCGCTGATGCGGATCGTCCAGCAGCACCCCTCCGCCGCCGCCTTCCCCGGCGGTGAGTCCATGCGGGCCATGCAGGCCCGGGCCGTCGAAGCCGTACGGGACTGGAACGCCCGGATCGAGGCGGAGCACGGCGAGGACGCGGCGTACGTGATGTGCTCGCACGGCGACATCATCAAGGCCCTGGTCGCCGACGCGCTCGGCATGCACCTCGACCTCTTCCAGCGCATCCAGGCCGATCCGTGTTCCGTCACCGCGATCCGCTACACCCGGCTGCGGCCCTTCCTCCTCCGGCTCGGCGACACCGGCGACTTCGCGTCGCTGGCACCGCGGGAACAGGCCATCGAAGCCGACGCGGCGGGGGACACGGCGACGGATGCGGCCGTCGGGGGCGGCGCTGGGGCGCCGTGATCGCTCAGCGCAGTAGGGTGGACGCGCCGTAGAGCCCCCGGGGGACCTCTCGCAGGGCCCGGGGCCGACCCATCCGCCATCACTTTCTCAAGGGAGCAGGACGTGTCCCGTCAGGTGTTCCTCTACGACCCGCCGGACCGTTTCGTGGCCGGCACGGTCGGGCTGCCTGGCCGCCGTACGTTTTTCCTGCAGGCGTCCTCGCGTGGCCGGGTCACGAGCGTGGCCCTGGAGAAGACGCAGGTCGCCGCGTTGGCCGAACGGATCGACGAGCTCCTCGACGAGGTCGTCCGGCGGACCGGCGGCAACTCACCGGTGCCCGCCGTGGCGCCCATGGAGGTCGCCGACACCGCGCCGCTGGACGCCCCCGTCGAGGAGGAGTTCAGGGTCGGCACGATGGCGCTCGCCTGGGACGGCGAGGAACAGCGCATGATCGTCGAGGCGCAGGCGCTCGTCGAACTCGACGCCGACTCCGAGGACGACCTCGCGGAGGCCGAGGAAAGGCTTCTTCAGGACGAGGAGAACGGCCCGCCGATGCTGCGGGTCCGGCTGAGCGGGGCCCAGGCCCGCGCGTTCGCCAAGCGCGCGCTCGACGTCGTGAACGCGGGCCGCCCGCCCTGCCCGCTGTGCAGCCTCCCCCTCGATCCGGAAGGACACGTATGCCCGCGCCAGAACGGATACCGTCGCGGGGCCTGACGGAGGCCGGGCTGCGCACCCTGCTCACCGAGGGGGAGCTCACGGTCCTCGGCCGCGTCCGGGGCGCGTCGAACGCGGTGCTGTACTGCACGATCGCCCACCGGGGCGAGGAGCGGACCTGCGTCTACAAGCCGGTCGCCGGTGAGCAGCCGCTGTGGGACTTCCCCGACGGCACCCTCGCGCAGCGCGAGGTCGCCGCGTACGAGATCTCCGAGGCCACCGGCTGGGGCCTGGTGCCGCCCACGGTGCTGCGGGAGGGCCCGTACGGCGAGGGGATGTGCCAGCTGTGGATCGAGGCGGATCCGGAGACGGAGGCCGGGTCCGCCGACGGGCTGCCGCCGCTGCTCGCCCTCGTCGAGGACGAGGAGCCGGGCGAGGGCTGGAAGGCCGTCGGGCTCGCCGAGGTGGGGGAGGGCAGGACCGCCCTCCTGGTGCACGCCGACGACCCCCGTCTGCGCCGGCTCGCCGTGCTGGACGCGGTGATCAACAACGGTGACCGCAAGGGCGGCCACCTGCTGCCCGCCCCCGGCGGCCGGCTGTACGGCATCGACCACGGGGTGACGTTCCACACCGACGACAAGCTCCGGACGCTGCTCTGGGGGTGGGCGGGCGAATCCCTGACCCCCGAGGCGGCCGGGGTGCTCGACCGGCTGTCCGCCGCTCTGGAACCGGGTGCCGGGCTCGCCACCCGGTTGGGCGAACTGATCACGACGGCGGAACTCGACGCCCTGCGCGGCCGGGTGGCGGCCCTCCGCGCCTCCGGGCGGCACCCCCAGCCGAGCGGGGACTGGCCCCCCATCCCGTGGCCGCCCGTGTGACGCCACGGCTCCGGCACCGGCCGGATCCGTCCGGCGGCGCGCGCCGCGCACGGCCCGATGACGGGTCCCAGGACAGGACCGCCGGCCGCGCAAGAGCGCCTCTTCGGCCATGATCCGCCATCCGGTTCGTATCCGGAAGCATCGTCCGGTTACGCTCATGACATGCATGCCTGGCCCGCTTCTGAGGTCCCCGCCCTGCCTGGCAAGGGCCGCGACCTTCGGATCCACGACACCGCGACCGGCGGACGGATCACCCTTGACCCCGGTCCCGTCGCCCGCATCTACGTCTGCGGCATCACGCCGTACGACGCGACCCACATGGGTCATGCGGCGACCTACAACGCGTTCGACCTCGTCCAGCGCGTGTGGCTCGACACCAAGCGGCAGGTCCACTACGTCCAGAACGTGACCGACGTGGACGATCCGCTGCTGGAGCGGGCCGTGCGCGACGGCGAGGACTGGACCGAGCTCGCGGAGCGCGAGACGGCACTCTTCCGGGAGGACATGACCGCCCTGCGCATGCTTCCCCCGAAGCACTACATCGGGGCGGTCGAGGCGATACCCGGCATCGTCCCGCTCGTGGAGCGCCTCCGGGACGCGGGCGCCGCCTACGAGCTCGACGGCGACGTGTACTTCTCCGTCGAGAGCGACCCGCACTTCGGCGAGGTCTCCGGCCTCGACGCCGAGGCCATGCGGCTGCTCTCCGCCGAGCGCGGCGGGGACCCCGAGCGCCCCGGCAAGAAGAACCCGCTCGACCCGATGCTCTGGATGGCCGCCCGTGAGGGCGAGCCGAGCTGGGACGGCGGCTCCCTCGGCCGCGGCCGGCCCGGCTGGCACATCGAGTGCGTCGCCATCGCCCTGGACCACCTCGGCATGACCTTCGACGTGCAGGGCGGCGGCTCCGACCTGGCCTTCCCGCACCACGAGATGGGCGCCTCGCACGCCCAGGTGCTGACCGGCGAGCACCCGTTCGCCCGCGCCTACGTGCACGCCGGGATGGTCGCCCTCGACGGCGAGAAGATGTCCAAGTCCAAGGGCAACCTGGTCTTCGTGTCGGCGCTGCGCCGGGCCGACGTGGACCCCGCCGCGATCCGGCTCGCCCTGCTCGCGCACCACTACAGGTCCGACTGGGAGTGGACCGACCAGGTGCTCGCCGACGCGGTCGAGCGCCTCGCCCGGTGGCGCGCCGCCGTCTCCCGTCCCGACGGCATCTCCGCCGACGCCCTGGTCGAGGAGGTGCGGGAGGCCCTGGCCGACGACCTGGACACCCCGGCCGCCCTCGCCGCCGTGGACCGCTGGGCCGAGCGGCAGACCTCCGCCGGAGGTACGGACGAGGGCGCGCCCGGCCTCGTCTCGCGCACCGTCGACGCCCTGCTGGGCGTCGCGCTGTGACACCCGGCCGCCCGGGAACACCGCCCGGGCCGTGACACCGGACGCACCGCGGCCCCGGACCTCACGAGGTCCGGGGCCGCGGTGCGTCCGCGGCGAGGTCAGCCGTCCGGGGTGCCCTCGTCCGGACCGGCGGGGGGCGGGTCCTCGGGCGGGTCGCCGCCGTCGCCCTTGGGCCGGCCCTTCTCCGGGCGCTGCGGCTTCGGCGGCCGGTTACGGCCCCCGGAGGTGTCCCGCAGGTAGGGCATGTCACCGCTCTCCGTGGCGTGACCGCCCGGCCCCTGCCCGGGACCCCCGGGGTCCCTGCGACGCAGGTAGCGCTCGAACTCGCGGGCGATGGCCTCACCGGACGCCTCGGGCAGCTCGGCGGTGTCCCGCGCCTCCTCCAGCGTCTGCACGTACTCCGCGACCTCGCTGTCCTCGGCCGCCAGCTGGTCGACGCCGAGCTGCCAGGCACGGGCGTCCTCGGGCAGCTCGCCCAGCGGGATGCGCAGACCCAGCAGGTCCTCCAGGCGGTTCAGGAGCGCCAGCGTCGCCTTCGGGTTGGGCGGCTGCGACACGTAGTGCGGGACCGCGGCCCAGAGGCTGACCGCCGGCACCCCGGCGTGCGTACAGGCCTCCTGGAGGATGCCCACGATGCCGGTCGGGCCCTCGTACCGGGTCTCCTCCAGGTCCATGGTCCTCGCCAGGTCCGGATCCGAGGTGACGCCGCTGACCGGCACCGGCCGGGTGTGCGGGGTGTCGCCGAGCAGCGCCCCCAGGACGACCACCATCTCGACGCCCAGCTCGTGGGCGAAGCCCAGGATCTCGTTGCAGTACGAACGCCAGCGCATGGAGGGTTCGATGCCGCGGATCAGCACCAGGTCGCGTGGCTTCTCGCCGCCGACCCTGACCACCGACAGCCGGGTGGTGGGCCAGGTGATCCTGCGCGTCCCGCCCTCCATCCACACCGTGGGCCGATTGACCTGGAAGTCGTAGTAGTCCTCGGCGTCGAGCGCCGCGAAGACCTCGCCCTTCCACTCCCGGTCCAGATGCGCGACCGCTGTGGAGGCGGCGTCCCCGGCGTCGTTCCAGCCCTCGAACGCGGCCACCATGACCGGGTCGATCAGCTCGGGTACCCCCTCGAGCTCGATCACCCAGGCCTCCTTCCGAAGTTCCCTTGTGTACGCACCAACCTTACGGCGTGCACCCTCCTCCGACGCAGCCCGTTTGCGTGCGGAGAGGAACCGTGCAGTCCCCCCGGTCCGTCCGAGCCGTGCCGCGCGGCGGGGAGCACGACCCGTGCCGCCCCTCGGGCCGCGGCCTCCCGCGGAGGCCGTGCACCGGACGACCGCCCGGAGACCCGACGGTGTTCCGCCGCGGGCGGACATGCGTCCGACCGGCACCGGCCCGGAGGGCGACGGCACCCCGGACCCGGCCCCGGAACGGCCGGAAGGCTCCGACTCAGTGAACCCCAGGCCCTCCGCATCGGCGCCGGGACATCGCCGGCACGGGCGAACGCGCCCGCTCCGTACGGTCCTTGCCGCGTCCGGGAACCGGCTGAGGCCCCCGCGACGTACACGGGCACGCCGTGCGATCCTGCTGCCGCCTCGATCGCCGCACACCGCTGTCCGCAGGGCCTCCTACCGCAGGCCCGCCCCTCACCCGAGGAGACCGGCCGATGACCGCCACGCAGGAGTTCGACGGACTGTCCGCCCTGGTGACGGGAGGGGCGTCCGGCATCGGGGCGGCGGTGGCGCGCCGGTTGCTCGGCCTGGGCGCGCGCGTCGCGGTGCTCGACCTCCATCCGGAGGGGGCGCCCGAGGGGACCCTCGCGCTGCGGGCCGACGTGACGGACGACGACGCCGTACGGGGCGCGGTCGAGCGCGCCGCCGCGGAGCTGGGCGGTCTCCACACCCTGGTCTCCAACGCGGGGACCGGGGCGGTCGGCACCGTCGAGGACAACGCCGACGAGGAGTGGACCCGCGTCCTGGACGTCAACGTGCTCGGCATGGTCCGCACCGCCCGCCACGCACTGCCCCACCTGCGCCGCGCCGCCGCCGTGCGGCCGGGCGCCGTGTCGATCACCCAGACCTGCTCCGTCGCCGCCACCGCCGGGCTTCCGCAGCGCGCCCTCTACAGCGCGAGCAAGGGGGCGGTGCTCTCCCTCACCCTGGCGATGGCGGCCGACCACGTCCGTGAGGGGATCAGGGTCAACTGCGTCAACCCCGGCACCGCGGACACCCCGTGGATCGGGCGGCTGCTCGACCGGGCCGAGGACCCGGTCGCCGAACGTGCCGCGCTGGACGCCCGCCAGCCGCTGGGACGGCTGGTGTCCGCCGAGGAGGTGGCCGCCGCCGTCGTCTACCTCGCGAGCCCGGCGGCCGCGTCCGTCACCGGCACCGCGCTCGCCGTCGACGGGGGCATGCAGGGCCTGCGCCTCCGGCCCGCCCCCGCACCGGGCTGAGCGGCGCCTCCACCGGGGGCGCGGGCCCCGGTGCGTCGGGCCGGGCGGCGGACGCGCCCCGTCCGGCCCGCGCGAAAGGCGGCAGGGGCGGCCTCCCCACCGGGAGACCGCCCCTGCCGCCGGGTGCGCCGCGTGCCGTCAGCTGCCGTCGGCCAGCATGCCCTCGACCCGCGCCCGGATGTCGTCCGTCGCCAGGCCGCGGATCGTCAGCGTGGTGCGGCGGCGCAGCACGTCGTCCGCCGTCTCGGCCCACTCGCGGTCGCGCGCGTACGCCACCTGCGCCCAGATCTCCGGGGCGTCGGGGTGGATGCGCTCGGCCAGTGCCGGGTCCTCGTTCGCCAGCCGCGCGATGTCGAAGGACAGCGAGCCGTAGTGGGTCGCCAGGTGCCGCGCGGTGTCGGCGGACATCCGCGGCCCCGGCGTACCGCCGTCGACCAGCAGCCGGTGCGCGACCGCGTTCGGGTTGGCGATACCGGGCAGCGGCAGCTTCCTGGGCAGCCGCGCCATCGGCTCCATGTCCTCGCCGAGCGGCTGCCCGGGCAGCTCGGCCAGCTTGTTCATCACCGTGCGGCCGATGTGGCGGAACGTCGTCCACTTGCCGCCCGCGATCGACAGCATCCCGCCGCGGCCCTCGGTCACCACCGTCTCGCGCTTGGCCTTCGAGGTGTCACCGGGACCGCCGGGGAGCACCCGGAGCCCCGCGAAGGAGTAGGTGATCAGATCGCGGGACAGCTGCTGGTCCCGGACCGAGAACGTCGCCTCGTCGAGGATCTGCGCCGTGTCCTTCTCGGTGACCGCGACGTCGGCCGGGTCGCCCTCGTACTCCTCGTCGGTCGTCCCCAGCAGGAGCATGTCCTCCCACGGCAGGGCGAACGTGATCCGGTACTTGTCGATCGGGGTCGCCAGCGCGGCCTTCCAGGGCCGGGTGCGCTTCAGGACGAGGTGCGCGCCCTTGGAGAGGCGGATGGACGGGGCCGCGGCCGGGTCCTCCAGCTTCCGCAGGTGGTCGACCCACGGGCCGGTGGCGTTCAGCACGAGACGGGCGTCGATGCCGAACTCCGTGCCGTCCTGACGGTCCTCCAGCTCGGCCCCGGTGACCCGGCCCCTGGTGAACCGCAGGCCGGTGACCGCCGCGTGGTTGAGGACCACGGCGCCGGCGTCGACCGCCGCGCGGACGGTCATCAGCGCCATCCGGGCGTCGTTCATCTGGTCGTCGCCGTAGACCGCGACGGCCTTGAGGTTGTCCGTGCGCAGCTCCGGCACGTCCCGCCGCGCGCGGGCCGGGCTGATCACGTGGCCGACGCCGTCACCGAACGCGGACAGCGCCGAGTACGCGAAGACGCCCGCGCCGAGCTTGGCCGCGCCGTGCGGACCGCCCTTGTAGACGGGCAGGTAGAAGGTGAGCGGGTTGGCGAGGTGCGGGGCGACCTGGCGGGACACCGCGCGCCGCTCGAAGTGGTTCTCCGCGACCAGCTTCACCGCTCCGGTCTGCAGGTAGCGCAGACCGCCGTGCAGCAGCTTGGAGGAGGCGGAGGAGGTGGCGCCGGCGAAGTCACCGGCGTCCACCAGGGCCACCCGCAGCCCGGACTGCGCGGCATGCCAGGCCGTGGAGATGCCCAGGATGCCGCCGCCGATCACCAGGAGGTCGTACGTCGCCTTGGACAGCTGCTCCCGGGTCTCGGCGCGGCTCGGGAGGGAGCCGGAGGCCGGATGCGTCCCGAGGGCGGGGACGCTCTGCAGGGTGGTCATGTCGATGTGCTCCTCAGCTCTCTTCGTCCTCGATCCAGCCCATGGTCCGTTCGACGGCCTTGAGCCAGCTCTTGTACTCGCGGTCGCGGGTGTCCGCGTCCATGCGGGGTGTCCACTCGGCGGCACGGCGCCAGTTGGCGCGCAGCGCGTCGGTGTCCGGCCAGAAGCCGACGGCGAGGCCGGCGGCGTAGGCGGCGCCGAGGCAGGTCGTCTCGGCGACCATGGGGCGCACCACGGGCGCGTCCAGGAAGTCGGAGAGGGTCTGCATCAGCAGGTTGTTGGAGGTCATGCCGCCGTCGACCTTGAGCGCGGCCAGTTCGACGCCGGAGTCCTTGGTCATGGCGTCGCTGATCTCGCGGGTCTGCCAGGCGGTGGCCTCGAGCACGGCACGGGCGATGTGCGCCTTGGTGACGTACCGGGTGAGACCGGCGATCACCCCGCGGGCGTCGGGACGCCAGTACGGGGCGAACAGGCCGGAGAACGCGGGCACGAAGTACGCGCCGCCGTTGTCCTCGACGGAGGAGGCGAGCGTCTCGATCTCGGCCGCGGACTTGATCAGGCCCATCTGGTCGCGCATCCACTGGACCAGCGAACCGGTGACGGCGATGGACCCTTCGAGGGCGTACACCGGCTTCTGGTCGCCGATCCGGTAACCGACGGTCGTCAGCAGTCCGTTGTACGAGTTCACCGGGGTGTGCCCGGTGTTCATCAGCATGAAGGTGCCGGTGCCGTACGTGGACTTGGCCTCGCCCTGCGCGAAACAGGTCTGGCCGAACAGCGCGGCCTGCTGGTCGCCGAGCGCGGAGGCCACCGGGACGCCGTCGAGGACGCCGCCCTTGGCGTTTCCGTAGACCTCGGCGGAGGACCGGATCTCGGGCAGGACGGAGGGCGGGATCTCCAGGGACTGGACGATCTTGTCGTCCCACTGCATCGTGTGCAGGTTCATCAGGAGGGTGCGCGAGGCGTTGGTGACGTCGGTGACGTGGACGCCGCCGTCGGTGCCGCCGGTCAGGTTCCAGATGACCCAGGAGTCCATGGTGCCGAAGAGGATGTCGCCCCGCTCGGCCCGCTCGCGCAGCCCCTCGACGTTGTCGAGCAGCCAGCGGACCTTCGGGCCGGCGAAGTACGAGGCCAGCGGCAGGCCGGTCTCGCGGCGGAAGCGGTCCTGGCCGACGTTGCGGCCGAGCTCCTTGCAGAGCGCGTCGGTGCGGGTGTCCTGCCAGACGAGGGCGTTGTGGACGGGCTCACCGGTGTTCTTGTCCCAGAGCAGCGTGGTCTCGCGCTGGTTGGTGATGCCGATCGCCTTGACGTCGGCGGCGGTGATGCCGGCCTTGACGACCGCCCCGGCGACGACCTCCTGGACGTTCTCCCAGATCTCGGCGGCGTCGTGCTCGACCCAGCCGGGCTTGGGGAAGATCTGCTCGTGCTCCTTCTGGTCGACCGAGACGATCCGGCCGTCCTTGTCGAAGACGATGCAGCGGCTGGACGTGGTGCCCTGGTCGATGGCCGCGATGAACGGGCCGGTGGTGTGTGCGTCGGTCACGGTTGGCTCCCGGAGGTCTGTGTGAGGTGCGGGTGTGGCTCAGGCGAAGGCGAGGTTGTAGAGCCCGCCGGCGAGTGCGGCCCCGATGAGCGGTCCTACCACCGGTACCCAGGCGTAGCCCCAGTCCGACCCGCCCTTGTTCGGAAGCGGCAGCAACGCGTGCACGATGCGGGGTCCGAGGTCGCGCACCGGGTTGATCGCGTAGCCGGTCGGACCGCCGAGCGACAGACCGATCCCGACGACCACCAGTGCGGTGATCAGGACACCGAGGGCACCGAGGCCGTTGCCGTCGTCGTTGAGGCCCTGCGTGAGGATCGCCAGGACGAGCACGAACGTGGCGATGATCTCCGTGACGACGTTCTGCACCCCGTTGCGGATCTCCGGGCCGGTGGTGAAGACGCCGAGGACGGGGCCCGCCTTCGGAGCCGCCGACCGGTCGACCATGCCGTCGTCGGCCGACAGGTCCTTCACGACCTCGGGGTCGGTGAGGTGCGCGTGGAACTGCCCGTAGTAGACGGCCCAGACGAGCACCGCGCCGAGGATCGCGCCGAACAGCTCGGACGCGAGGTACAGCGGCACGTCGCTCCACGCGGTGCCGCCCTGGATCGCCAGGCCGATCGTGACCGCCGGGTTGAGGTGGGCACCGGACACGCCGGAGGCTATGTAGGCGCCGGTCAGCACGGCGAAGCCCCACCCGAAGGTGATGGCCAGCCAGCCGGCGTTGTGCGCCTTGGAACGCCTGAGCGTCACGGCGGCACAGACACCGCCGCCGAGCAGTACGAGTACGGCGGTACCGATGGTCTCGCCGATGAAGATGTCGGAGCTGGACACCCGTGACTCCTTTGTCCTTCGTCCAGGGGAAGGCGAAACACCGGGTCCCTCCGGTGGATCGCACCCGAGGTGGGTACTCGTTCGGTACGGGCACTCACCTGTAGGGCTTGACCGGCCCTCGGCACTGTCACACTCTAACGCGTATTGCCGTTATGTGTTCGGCAATGCCGACCGGTGAACGGCAATGTTTCTCCCCGATGAAGAGTGCGTCAAGGGGTCTGTGACGCGCGACTCGATCGTTACCGGCGCCGGGGCGCCACCACCGGCGCGGCGCCGGGGCTCAGAAGCGGCCGGCGCCCAGGTCGCGGGAGACCGCGCGGGCGCAGTCCCGCACGGCCGCGACGAGTTCCGGCCGCAGCTCGCCGCCCGCGCAGACCCGCTCCACCGCGCCCGTCACGGCCACCGCGCCGACCGGCATCCTGCGCCGGTCGTGGATGGGGGCGGCCGCGGCCGCGACGCCCTCCCAGGTCTCCTCCACGTCGGCCGCCCAGCCCTGGGCCCGGATCAGGTCGAGCAGCGACTCGAACTCCTCCTCGCCGGTGACCGTGCGCGGGGTGAAGGACCGCAGCTCCGACTCGACGGCCTCGCTGTGCGCGACCGGGTCGTAGGCCGCGATGACCTTGCCCAGGGCGGTGGAGTGCAGCGGCTGCATGGCGCCGACCTCCAGCACCTGGCGGCTGTCGTCCGGCCGGAAGACGTGGTGGACGATCAGGACGCCGCGCTGGTGCAGGACGCCCAGGTGGACGCTCTCGCCGCTGGAGCGGGCCAGGTCGTCGGTCCACACCAGGGCGCGGGCCCGCAGCTCGTGCACGTCGAGGTAGCTGTTGCCCAGGCGCAGCAGCTCGGCGCCCAGCTGGTAGCGGCCCGACGCGGGGTCCTGCTCGACGAAGCCCTCGTGCTGGAGGGTGCGCAGGATGCCGTGCGCGGTGCCCTTGGCCAGGTCCAGCGACGACGCGATGTCGGACAGGCCGAGCCGGCGCTCGCCGCCCGCCAGCAGGCGCAGCATCGCCGCCGCCCGCTCCAGCGACTGGATGTTCTTGGCCATCGCGCCGTACTCCTCCACCTCGGTTCGACAATGCTGAACACTATCGGTCGATGCCGACCTGTGTCCGGTGGCGCGAAGATTATGCGCCACGCGCCGAGGAAGGCCGTCACGGGAAATCCCCCGCACAGCATGCAGTCCGCCCCGTGGGACACGGCGACCGGCCCGGGCGGGTCCCCGCTACGCTGGGCCGCGTGCCCCCTCCCCAGAAGGGCGCAAAGCCGACAGCCGTCGCATCCCAGGGAGAACATCCATGGCCTCGTCGCCGACCCCTTCAGCTGACAGCCGGACCCGAGCGGCAGCGCTCCGCGAGGCACTCGCCACCCGGGTGGTGGTGGCCGACGGCGCCATGGGCACCATGCTGCAGGCCCAGGACCCCACGCTCGAGGACTTCGAGAACCTCGAAGGCTGCAACGAGATCCTCAACGTCACCCGCCCCGACATCGTCCGCTCGGTCCACGAGGAGTACTTCGCGGTCGGCGTGGACTGCGTCGAGACGAACACGTTCGGGGCCAACGCCTCCGCCCTGGGCGAGTACGACATCCCGGCGCGGATCCACGAGCTGTCCGAGGCCGGCGCCCGCATCGCCCGGGAGGCCGCCGACCGGGCCACCGCGTCCACCGGACAGCAGCGCTGGGTGCTCGGCTCCATCGGCCCCGGCACCAAGCTGCCGACCCTGGGGCACGCCCCGTACACGGTCCTGCGCGACGGCTTCCAGCAGAACGCCGAGGGACTGATCGCCGGCGGCGCCGACGCGCTCATCATCGAGACCACCCAGGACCTGCTGCAGACCAAGGCCGCCGTCCTGGGCGCCCGCCGCGCCCTGGAGGCCATGGGCAGCGACCTCCTGGTGCTGTGCTCGCTCGCCTTCGAGACGACCGGCACCATGCTGCTCGGCTCCGAGATCGGGGCCGCGCTGACCGCCCTCGAACCCCTCGGCGTCGACATGATCGGCCTGAACTGCTCGACCGGCCCCGCCGAGATGAGCGAGCACCTGCGCTACCTCACGCGCCACTCCCGCATCCCGCTGCTCTGCATGCCGAACGCCGGGCTGCCGGTCCTCACCAAGGACGGGGCGCACTTCCCGCTCGACGCCGAGGGCCTGGCCGACGCCCAGGAGACCTTCGTCCAGGAGTACGGCCTCTCCCTCGTCGGCGGCTGCTGCGGCACGACGCCGGAACACCTGCGGCAGCTCGTCGAACGGGTCCGCGGCGCCGCCCTCTCGCCCCGCGACCCCCGCCCCGAGCCGGGCGCCGCCTCGCTCTACCAGACCGTCCCGTTCCGGCAGGACACCTCGTACCTCGCGATCGGCGAGCGCACGAACGCCAACGGGTCCAAGAAGTTCCGCGAGGCCATGCTCGACGCCCGCTGGGACGACTGCGTGGAGATGGCGCGCGACCAGATCCGCGAGGGCGCGCACATGCTCGACCTGTGCGTCGACTACGTGGGCCGCGACGGCGTCGCCGACATGGAGGAGCTGGCCGGCCGCTTCGCCACCGCCTCCACCCTGCCGGTGGTCCTCGACTCCACCGAGGTGCCCGTGCTGCGCGCCGGCCTGGAGAAGCTGGGCGGCCGGGCCGTGCTGAACTCCGTCAACTACGAGGACGGCGACGGCCCCGAGTCCCGGTTCGCGAAGGTCGCCGGGCTGGCCGCCGAACACGGCGCCGCGCTGATCGCGCTGACCATCGACGAGGAGGGCCAGGCCCGCACCGTCGAGCACAAGGTGGCCATCGCCGAGCGGCTCATCGACGACCTCACCGCCAACTGGGGCATCCACGAGTCGGACATCCTCATCGACTGCCTGACCTTCACCATCTGTACCGGCCAGGAGGAGTCCCGCAAGGACGGGATCGCCACCATCGGGGCCATCCGCGAGCTGAAGCGGCGCCGCCCCGAGGTCCAGACCACGCTCGGCCTGTCCAACATCTCCTTCGGGCTGAACCCCGCCGCCCGTGTCGTGCTGAACTCCGTCTTCCTGGACGAGTGCGTGAAGGCGGGCCTGGACTCCGCGATCGTGCACGCCTCCAAGATCCTGCCGATCGCCCGGCTGGAGGAGGAGCAGGTCAAGGTCGCCCTCGACCTCATCCACGACCGCCGGGAGGAGGGCTACGACCCGCTCCAGCGGCTCATGGAGCTCTTCGAGGGCGTCAACATGAAGTCGATGAAGCAGGGCAAGGCCGAGGAGCTCCTCGGCCTGCCGCTGGACGAGCGGCTCCAGCGGCGCATCATCGACGGCGAGAAGAACGGCCTGGAGGCGGACCTCGACGAGGCCCTGCTGACCACGCCGGCACTGGAGATCGTCAACGACACCCTGCTGGCCGGCATGAAGGTCGTGGGCGAGCTGTTCGGCTCCGGCCAGATGCAGCTGCCCTTCGTGCTCCAGTCCGCCGAGGTCATGAAGTCGGCGGTGGCCCACCTCGAACCGCACATGGAGAAGACCGACGCCGACGGCAAGGGCACCATCGTGCTGGCCACGGTCCGCGGCGACGTCCACGACATCGGCAAGAACCTCGTCGACATCATCCTCTCCAACAACGGCTTCAACGTCGTCAACCTGGGCATCAAGCAGCCCGTCTCCGCGATCCTGGACGCCGCCGAGGAGCACCGCGCCGACGTCATCGGCATGTCGGGCCTCCTGGTGAAGTCCACCGTGATCATGAAGGAGAACCTGGAGGAGCTGAACCAGCGCAAGCTGGCGGCCGACTACCCGGTCATCCTCGGCGGGGCCGCTCTGACCCGGGCCTACGTCGAGCAGGACCTCCACGAGATCTACGAGGGCGAGGTGCGCTACGCCCGCGACGCCTTCGAGGGCCTCCGGCTGATGGACGCCCTCGTCGCCGTCAAGCGCGGCGTTCCCGGCGCCGCCCTGCCCGAGCTCAAGCAGCGCAGGGTGCCCAAGCGGGACACCCCGGCCGAGGAGGCCCCGGAGCCCGAGGCCGGCGTGCGCTCCGACGTCTCCGTCACCAACCCGGTCCCGGAGCCGCCCTTCTGGGGCACCCGGGTCGTCAAGGGCATCCAGCTCAAGGAGTACGCCTCCTGGCTGGACGAGGGCGCCCTCTTCAAGGGGCAGTGGGGCCTCAAGCAGGCCCGGGCCGGCGACGGCCCGACCTACGAGGAGCTGGTGGAGCGCGAGGGCCGTCCGCACCTGCGCGGCTGGCTCGACAAGCTGCACACCGAGAACCTGCTGGAGGCCGCCGTCGTCTACGGCTACTTCCCCTGCGTCTCCAAGGGCGACGACCTGATCCTGCTGCACGAGGACGGCTCCGAGCGCACCCGCTTCACCTTCCCGCGCCAGCGCCGCGGCCGCCGCCTCTGCCTCGCGGACTTCTTCCGTCCCGAGGAGTCGGGGGAGACCGACGTGATCGGACTCCAGGTCGTCACCGTCGGCTCGAAGATCGGCGGGGCCACCGCCGAGCTCTTCGAGTCGAACTCCTACCGCGACTACCTGGAGCTGCACGGGCTGTCCGTGCAGCTGGCCGAGGCGCTCGCCGAGTACTGGCACGCCCGGGTGCGCAGCGAGCTCGGGTTCGCCGGCGAGGACCCCTCCGAGGTCGAGGACATGTTCGCGCTCAAGTACCGCGGCGCGCGCTTCTCCCTCGGCTACGGCGCCTGCCCCGACCTGGAGGACCGGGCGAAGATCGCCGCCCTCCTGGAGCCCGAGCGGATCGGGGTGAAGCTCTCCGAGGAGTTCCAGCTGCACCCCGAGCAGTCCACGGACGCGATCGTCATCCACCACCCGGAGGCGAAGTACTTCAACGCACGGTAGGCCGGAGTTCGACGCGCGGTCATCCGCCCGTCCGCGCGCGGCGTGCCCCGGCGTCGTAGAATGGTCGGTCCAGTACAGGCCGGTCGCCGTTCCCACGGGAACGCGGCCGGCCTTCTCGTCCCTCATGGAGGTGTGCCGGATGACCAGTACGGTCCCCGCGTCCCTGACCCGCACGGCAGAAGGGTCGGCGCTCCAAGCGGTCCTGCTCGACATGGACGGCACCCTGGTCGACACCGAGGGCTTCTGGTGGGACGTGGAGGTCGAGGTCTTCGCGGACCTCGGCCACCGGCTGGACGAGGCCTGGCGCGACGTGGTCGTCGGCGGGCCGATGACCCGCAGCGCCGGCTACCTCGTCGAGGTCACCGGCGCGGACATCACCCTGGACGAACTCACGGTGCTGCTCAACGACCGCTTCGAGAAGCGCATCGGACAGGGCGTGCGGCTGATGCCGGGCGCTGCCCGGCTGCTCGCCGAACTGGCCGCCCACGAGGTGCCCACCGCCCTGGTCTCCGCCTCGCACCGGCGGATCATCGACCGGGTCCTGGACTCGGTCGGCCGTCACCACTTCGCGCTCACCGTCGCCGGTGACGAGGTCAACCGCACCAAGCCCCACCCCGAGCCCTACCTCGCGGCGGCGGCGGGCTTCGGGGCCGATCCCCGGCGCTGCGCGGTCGTCGAGGACACCGCGACGGGCGTCGCCGCGGCCGAGGCGGCGGGCTGCCGCGTCGTCGCCGTGCCCTCCGTGGCGGAGATCGCCCCCGCGCCGGGCAGAGCGGTCGTCCCCTCCCTGGAGCACGTGGATCTGGCCTTCCTGCGGGGTCTCGTCGCGGACGAGTGACGGACCGGGGCCGCCGGGGGCGCACGGCCGGCCGGCGGCCCGGGAACGGCCGTGAGCGCGGGTGCCTCCGGCTCCCGCGTACCGCCCGCACCGGGTTCATGCCTGCGTGTTCGACGGGTCGGGCGTGACGTTCCTCACTCGACAAGGGGGTCCACAGCGCTCCCGGGCGGATCACCCGTCCGTTTTCGCCACCCATACGTCCGGTTTCGAACAGACGTGTACGAAACATTCCCGACCCCGGTGGGGACAACCCGTCATGGGTGATCACCGAGTGGATACGGGACGGCTCCACACGGGTGAAGTCTCCTTGCGGTGCCTACTAATCTCGGTTTTCTCACATGCCGGAATGAGGGAGAACGTCCAGATGAACCGCAAGACGCTGGTGCTGCCGGCCGTAGTGGGCCTGCTCGCACCCGTGCTCGCCGCCTGCGGCGGGTCGGACGACGGGAGCGATGCCATCGTGGTCGGGACGACGGACCAGTTCATCGCCTCCCAGGACAACCCTGCCCCGCTCGACCCGGCCATCGGCTACGAAGCGGGCGTGTGGAACCTGCTCCGCCAGACCGTGCAGACCCTGACGCACATCCCGCGCGGCGGCGGCGAGCCGGTCCCGGAGGCGGCCCAGAGCTGCACCTTCACGGACACGGAGAACGAGAGCTACCGCTGCACCCTGCGCGACGGCCTCACCTTCGCCGACGGCACGCCCGTCACCCCCGAGGACGTGAAGTACTCGATCCAGCGGGTCCTCGACATCAAGGACGAGAGCGGCCCGGTCGGCCTGCTCGCCAACATCGACACGATCGAGACCAAGGGCGAAAGGGAGGTCGTCTTCCACCTGAAGACCCCGGACGCCACCTTCCCGTACAAGCTCGCCACGCCCGCCGCCGGCATCGTGCAGAAGGACAAGTACGGCGCGAAGACCCCGCGTGAGGGCTTCGAGGTCGACGGGTCCGGCCCGTACACCATGAAGTCCGAGGTCAAGAACAACCAGATCGTCAAGGTCGTCTACACCAAGAACCCGAAGTACAAGGGCGACCTGAAGATCCGCAACAACAAGGTCGAACTGAGGCTCTTCCCCGACGCCGCCGCCATGGGGAAGGCGCTGGACGACAAGAAGATCGACATGATGACCCGCAACATGTCGCCCGAGCAGGCCCAGGACATGCTGGCGAAGCCCAAGGACGGCATCAAGCTCACCGAGATACCCGGCCTGGCCATCAGCTACCTCGCGTTCAACACCGAGGACCCGGCGGTCGAGGACAAGGCCGTGCGCCAGGCCATGGCCCAGGTCATCGACCGCGGCGCCATCGCCAACAAGGTGTACGGCAGCACGGCCGAGCCGCTCTACTCGCTGATCCCGTCCGGCATCACCAGCCACACCAACTCGTTCTTCAACAAGTACGGCGAGCCGAACGTCGCCGAGGCCGGGCGGACCCTGCAGCGGGCGGGCATCAACACCCCGGTGAAGTTCACCCTGCACTACACGACCGACCACTACGGCCCGGCCACCAAGTCGGAGTTCGAGACCCTCGCGAAGCAGCTCAACGCGTCCGGTCTCTTCGAGGTCGACATCAAGGGCACCCCCTGGGACAAGTTCCGCCCCGCGCAGAAGAAGGGCGAGTACGCGGTCTTCGGGATGGGCTGGTTCCCCGACTTCCCGGACCCGGACACCTACATCGCGCCGTTCCTCGACGCCAACAACTTCCTCAACTCGCCCTACCGGTCGACCGAGGCGCAGAAGTCGCTCATCCCGCAGTCCCGCCGCGAGGCGGACCGCAGCGCCGCGACACCGGCCTTCGAGAAGCTCCAGGACATCGTCGCCACCGACGTGCCCGTGCTCCCCGTCTGGCAGGGCAAGCAGTACGTCGCCTCGCAGGACGAGCTGTCCGGCGTGGAGTACGCCGTCAACTCCTCGGCCGACCTCCAGCTCTGGGAGCTCGGACGCGGCAGCGTCTGACCGGCGGCTCCGCACGAACCGGCGCGGGGGCGGGGGGCGCGGCCGCCGCCCGCCCCCGGGAGCGGGCCGCG